>CAIPUA010000207.1 GCA_903868115.1 uncultured Holophagaceae bacterium | reverse complement strand
TGACCATCACCATGCTCATGAAGAACACCCTTGCATCCTGCAAGGCTCACCTTAAAAGCTGACATAAGGAGAATTATATGGCGAAACTTGACCCCAAGACGATGAAGGACTGGGAGATCGCGAACGCGGCCCTGGATGACATGAAGAAGATCCGCGTGGTTGCCGAAGAACTCGGCATCCGCGAGGAAGAACTGTTTCCCTACGGACATTATATCGGCAAGGTGGACTACATCAGCGTGCTCGACCGGCTGAAGAACCGCCCCGACGGCAAGTACATAGATGTAACGGCCATTACCCCCACGCCGCTGGGCGAGGGCAAGACCACCACCACCATGGGCCTCGTGGAAGGCCTTGGCAAGATTGGCAAGAAGGTCACCGGCGCCATTCGCCAGCCCTCCGGTGGACCCACCTTCAACATCAAAGGCAGCGCCGCCGGCGGCGGACTCGCCCAGTGCATCCCCCTCACCGAGTTCAGCCTGGGCCTTACCGGCGACATCGACGCCATCAGCAACGCCCATAACCTGGCCATGGTCGCCCTCACCTCGCGCATCCAGCACGAATTCATCAACAACGACGAGTTCCTCACCAAGCGCAACCTGAAGCGCCTGGACATCGATCCCTGCAACCCCGCCATGGGCTGGACCATGGATTTCTCCGCCCAGGCCCTGCGTGAGATGATCATCGGCATCGGTGGCAAGATGGACGGCTTCATGATGAAGAGCGGCTTCCAGATTACCGTCTCCTCCGAAGTCATGGCCATCCTGGCGGTAGCCAAGGATCTTGAGGACATGCGACGCCGGATGGGCAAAATGACCATCGGCTACAGCAAGTCCGGAGCCCCGGTTACGGCGGAAGACCTGGAAGTTGCGGGTGCCATGACGGCGATCATGCACAAGGCCATCAACCCGAACCTGCTGCAGACGGTGGAAGGACAGCCCGTCTTCGTGCACGCCGGCCCCTTCGCCAACATCGCCATCGGCCAGAGTTCTATCATCGCCGACCGCCTGGCCCTGAAGCTCGCCGACTACCACGTCACGGAAAGCGGTTTCGGCGCCGACATCGGCTTTGAAAAGTTCTGGAACCTGAAATGCCGCTTCTCCGGCCTCGTGCCGAACGCCGCGGTCATCGTCTGCACGGTGCGGGCCCTCAAGATGCACGGCGGCGGACCCAAGGTCGTTCCCGGCAAACCACTGGACAAGGCCTACACGGAAAAGGACGTCGGCCTGGTGGAAAGGGGAGTCGCAAACCTCCTGGCCCACATCGAGACGGTCAAGAAGAGCGGTATCCAGCCGGTAGTCTGCATTAATAATTTCTACACCGACTCTCCTGAAGAGCACCTGGCAATCCGCAGGGCGGCGGAAGCTGCCGGAGCCCGGGTTGCGGTAAGCAAGCATTGGGAACTCGGAGGCGCTGGCGCCAAGGAACTGGCGGAAGCCGTTGTCGAGGCCTGCGAACAGAAACCGGCTTTCAAATTCCTGTATGGAAATGAGATACCGCTGAAGGAGCGGATCCAGAAGGTGGCGGTGGAAGTCTATGGGGCAGACGGCGTCAGCTATTCCCCCGAGGCGGAGACCAAGCTGAAGGCCATCCAGGAAGATCCGGAACTCAAGGATCTGGGTACCTGCATGGTCAAAACCCAGTACAGCCTGAGCCATGACCCGGCGGCCAAGG
>CAIPUA010000206.1 GCA_903868115.1 uncultured Holophagaceae bacterium | reverse complement strand
CGTGTGCTTGTGGTTCCCTTCTTTGCAGGGGATTCGCAACCACGTTGAACAACCGCTGGATTGGGGTTGGGGTTGTGGCAAGGGGTGAAGGATGTTCAGACTTCAAGCCATCTGCAATCTCATCACCATCGCCTACCTTCTCTCAGCGCGACTCTCGATACCTCCCGATTCGCTTGCGGCTGACGCCGCGCTGAGGTTCCTCTTTTCCCTCGTGAACGGCCATCGCCAGTCTCTTCCAGAATTGAGGCTTGCGATTGGCCTGGGCCGCCTTATGCTCCAGACAGCGAACCACTCCTTGATCCCTTGAGATGCCGGAGCAGCCATGTCCAGGACCTTCGATTCCCTGATCCCGAGCATCGCCCAGCGGGAATCCGCGTGGCTCCAAGTGCGGGAACGGCTGGCTCGGGCGCCCAAGGGGCTGCTCCACCCAACCATCACCATCTCCCGGGAATACGGATGCGAGGGCTACCCCCTGGCCGAACGCCTGAAGGAGCTTTTCGAGGCATCCACGGGCGAACCGTGGAACATCTTCGACAAGGCCCTGGTGGAAAAGGTGGCCTCCGATGAAAAACTCTCCCTAGAACTGCTGAGCCATCTCGGGGATGAAAGCCGGGCCATGGATGTCCTCAAGACCCACTTCGGGTATCTGACCCACGACGAGGCCTATGGGAAGCTGGTGAAGCACCTCGTTCAGATCGCCACGGCCGGCAACGCGATCATCGTTGGCCGTGGCGGAGCGGTGGTTTGCCAGGATCTGAAGAATTGCCACCACCTCCGTCTGGAGGGCAGTTTTGCCTTTCGGGCCGCGACCCTGGCGAAGCGCCTGGAAGTGCCCCTGGCGGAGGCCGAGGAAATGGTCCGCACCCAGTCGAAGCTTCGGGAGAAGTTCATCAGCGAGTGCCTGCAGACGGATATCACCGCTTCCCGCTGGTACGATGCCGTGTTCAACAACGAGCGCCTGAGTGTGGAGACCATCGCCCAGGCCTGCCTGCCCATCATCACGGGCGGGTGGCCCGAGCAGGGTGCCTTCAGGTCGTCGCAGTAAGCGGAATCCGGCGTCCCCGGCCAAAGGCCCGCGGGCTCACCTTGAGTGCGAAGGGGAGTTGGCGGCGCTTGAACTCGCTGCCCCGCAGGAGGCGCAGGATGCGGGGAATGGCCGCCCGCGCCTGCTCCAGGTCGGCACCATCCAGCACGGCCGCAAGATCCTCCGAGAGGCATTCGAGAGGCCTGCGGGTCTCAATGTAGGCGGCCAGGATGGGATCCAGGATTGCGTAGGGCAGGAGGCTCGCCTCATCCGTCTGTCCCGGGGCCAGTTCTGCAGTAGGCTGGCGCCGCAGAACGCCCTCCGGAATCAGCTCGCCGAATTCCCGCGCGAGGGCGAACACCCGCTGCTTGAGGCAATCGCCCAGGATCCCGAGGGCGCCGATGCCATCCCCGTAGAGGGTGAAGTAGCCCGTGGCGGCTTCGCTCTTGTTGCCCGTATTGAGCACGGCCACGCGGTTCGTGCCGAGCATCCGATGGACGTGGGGTTCCGTGGTGAGCGCCATCAGCAGGGCGCCACGAGCCCGGCTCTGCAGATTTTCGTCCGTGATGCCGAAGGTCCGGTCGGGGAAGGCGCGCTGCAGGGCCGCCTCAGCACCCGCGAAGGGTTCGTCGGCACTGAGGGTGAGGAACGGGATGCCGAGTCGCCGCGCCTGAGCTTCTGCCAGCTGAAGGCTCTCCTGGCTGGTGTAGCGGGTGGGCAGGGCGGCGCCCAGCACCCGTTCCCGTCCCAGATTCTCCACCGCCATGGCCACCACCACCGCGCTGTCGATGCCACCCGAGAGGCCGATCACTACGGCCTCGAGTCCCTGCTTCGACAGATTTTCCCTCAGTCCAAGTCCCAGGCCCTTCCGCAGCCACAGGGCCTCGGCTGGATCCGCCTGCCAGGGGAGACCCCCAGCCTGGGTGTCCACCACGAACACCGCCTCCTCGAAATGGGCGGCCCCCCGCCAGGTGCCATCGGGGAAGACCAGGCCCGAACCCCCGTCGAAGGTCAACCAGCTCTCGCTTCCCACCCGGGAGGCATAGGCGATGGGCAGGTCATGGCGCCGGGCGTGGCTCTGCAGGAGACGCCGGCGAAGCTCCAGCTTGCCCGGAATGGCCCAGGCAGGATACCGGTCGGCCGGAACCCAGGTCGCGAGATGGCCGGGGCTGGCGCTGGCGTTGAGGATCAGCGTGGCCCCCTGGGACACTAGGTCCTGGATGGGGTCGAAGGCGTAGCGGATGGGCCCTGGCGCCAGATCGGGATCCGCCCACAGATCTTCGCAGATGGAAAGGCCCACCCGCTCGCCCCTGAAGGAGACCAGTTGGGGCACCTCGGCCCCGACATCGAAGTACCGGGTCTCGTCGAAGACATCGTAGGTCGCCAGGATGCGCTTGCGGGCCCGCACCTGGACACCGCCGCGCTCACACCACCAGAGTTCGTTCCACAGACGGCCCGAGGGACTGGGACTGCAGGTGCCGAGTACCAGGGGCACTTCCCCGACGAGGCCCGCCAAGCGCTCGGTCTCCACGCCAATGCGCCGCCTCAGCCCCACCTCCCATAACCGGTCCTCGGCCAGATAACCGGGCACGGCCATTTCAGGCGTGAGCACCAATTCCGCACCCAGGGACACCGCGCGACCATAGGCGGCCTCGATGGCGCGGCCATTGACTTCAGGGTCCGCAAGGAAGGAATTGAGCTGAAGGATGCCGATGCGCATAGGTAGATCCTATCCTCGCCACGAAATGTCGACGCGGGTGCCGCCTGCCGCGCGGGGCTCGATGTGTAGATCCGCACCCTGGGCGCTGAGCCATTTCAGGGCCAGGGGCAGGCCGAGGCCCGTGCCATCCGGGCGCCCGCTTTCGAAGGGCCGCAGCATCCGGGCCAGAGTCTCTTCCCCGAAACCCGGGCCCTGGTCCTCGATGAGAATGCTGCCCTCCTGCACGGTCACATGCACGCAGCCACCACCGGCCATGGCCTGGCAGGCATTCTCCAGGAGGTTCACCAGGGACTGATGAAGCAACTGGGCATCCGCCAGGGCCATGCCCCGTCCTTCGGTCACGAACCGCGTGCCCTGGAGGGCGGGTCGACGCTGGATCTCGGCGATGGCAAGGGCCATGGCTTCCGCAAGGTCCAACTCCTCGCACCGAGGCTTGAGCGGTTTGGCCCAGTGCAGGAATCGCTGGACCAGGCGTTCGAGGCTCTCGGTCTCATCCAGGAGTTCCCCTGCCACCGCGGCGTGTCCGGCGCGGGCGAGGAGTTGCCCGTGGAGCTTGAGTACGGCCAGTCCATTTTTCAGCTGGTGGGCCACACCGGCCGTCATCTCGCCCAGTTCTGCGAAGCGCTCGCGGAGTGCTTGCCGCCGTTCCTCGGCTTCCAGTTCGGTCACATCCTCGAATTGCAGCAGGGCACCGATCTTGAAGGGCGCCTCGATCCGGCGCAGTTCCCACCGTCGCCCGCCGCCTTCGCACCGCCACACTTTACCGGGCGCCTCTGCCAGGCCGCTCAGCAGCCAGGGAAAGGGTTCGAGCACGAAGGCCGCCTCGAGGCCGACCACGCCCCGCTGCACGCCGAGCAGTTCCAGGCCTTTCGCATTCAAGGCGGCCAACTGCTGGTGCTGGCCCACCCACAGCAGGCCGAAGGGCAGCGCATCGAGAATGCGCTCGTGCACCGTCTGCAGTTCCCCCAGCGAAGCCGCAAGCTGCCCACGCTGCTGCAGGCTCTCCGAGACCGCCCCAAGCAATACCTGCTGGGGATCCTGGTGGATTTTTCTCCGGAGGCGAAAAAACCGGATGGTGAACATGAGGACCCCGAAGAGCCCGAAGCTCGCCGGAATGGCCCAGATAAGCCAGGAAGAAGCCGCGATGGGAGCTTTCACACTGGGATCTTAGCGCGGGAATCGCACCTCAGAGGGCGTCTTCGAGTCTCCGGCACAGGGTTTTGAGGATCTTGATCCGTCCGTGGAATTTGTCTTCCGATTCCACCAGCGTCCACGGGGCGATCTCGGTACTGGTGCGTTCGAGCATGTCGCAGATGGCCGTCTCGTAGGTGTCCCACTTCTCCCGGTTGCGCCAATCCTCGTCGGTGATCTTGAAGCGCTTGAAGCGTGTGGTCTGGCGCTCCTCAAACCGTCGGAGCTGTTCTTCCTTGCTGATGGCCAGCCAGAATTTCAGGAGAATCGTGCCGCTCTGGGCCATCTGTGCTTCGAAATCGTTGATCTCGCCATAGGCCCGCATCCAGTCGGCCTCGCTACAGAAACCCTCCACCCGCTCCACGAGCACGCGCCCGTACCAGCTGCGGTCGAAGATCTCGACCTTGCCCCGGACCGGGAGATGGCGCCAGAAGCGCCAAAGATAGGGCTGGGCCCGTTCCTCTTCCGTAGGCGCCGCGATGGGCACGATGCGGCACATGCGCGCGTCGATGGCCTGGGTGATGCGCCGGATGCCGCCCCCCTTACCCGCCGCGTCCACGCCCTCGAAGACGCACACCACATTGTGTTTCCTGAAGTTCTTGTGGCGGGTAAGCAGAGCGAGCTCGCCCTGGAATGCCTCCAGTTCCTTTTCGTACTGGGCCTTATCCAACTTTTTTGTGAGGTCCATCCTCTGCAGCAGGTTCACGCCATCGATGGAGGTGATGGAAGGCGGCGCCTGCACGGAAATAGCTCTTGGAGCCGGGTTGTCGAGGCGCGCCCGGAGCTGTTCCAGCAGGATCTTGCCCACAGTGAGTTTCTGGTAGCGGGCGTCCGTGGCCTCGACCACGATCCAGGGCGCCTGGCCGGTGCTCGTGTGGCGCAGCGCACGCTCGCTCACCTCCCGGAAGGTGTCGTAAAGCTTGAAGTGCCTCCAGTCCCTATCCGTCACACGCCAGCGGGTCTTGGGATCACCCTCCAGTTTCTTCAGGCGCCTTTTCTGGGCGTCCTTGGAAAGATGCATCCAGAACTTCAGGACCAGGGCGCCTTCATCGATCAGCATCTGCTCGAAGCGCCGCACCAGTTCCATGTCGTGGTCCAGCCGATCGTTGCCGATTTTGCCATTGGCCCGCTGCAGGATGGGCCAGGAATACCAGCTGCCATCCATGATTCCCACCTTGCCCTTGGGGGGCAGCGCCCGCCAGTAGCGCCACATGTAGGGGCGCTCCAGTTCCTCCTCGGAAGGATCATCGAAGCCGTGAGTTTGGATGTGCCGAGGATCCATCCATTCGTTGAGGGTGGCCACCACGGCGCTCTTGCCCGCGCCATCCACACCCGCGATGAGCAGGACGACCGGGAATTTTTTTGCCGCGACCAGGTCGTACTGGGCATCCAGAAGGGCTTCCCGCAGGGCGGGCACTTCCCTTTCCCAGACATCCTTCTCGATGCGGTGACCGAGTTCAGCGGATTCGAACATGGGCGGCTCCTGGCTTGGGCTTTGCGGCTAGGAGGATAACGCCATGCGGGTTCTGTGCAAGCTCAACCCGTCATTTCTTCCTCGCGGGGGCCCCAGCGATCATAGAGCGCGAGCATGAGAAGCCCCGGCAGGGCCGCCAGCGCGCAGAAGAGGAAATAGCCCGTCCACCCATAGAAATTCGCGGCAAACCCGGCGGGAGCGGCAATCAGCGTGCGGGGCAGCGCCGCCAGACTGGTCAGAAGACTGAACTGCGTCCCCGTGAAACGCAGGTCGCACATCCGCATGATCAGCGTCATGTACGCCGCGACTCCCATGCCGAACCCCAGGTTCTCGAGGCCGATGGCCACCACGAGGGCCGGAAGCCGGGGTCCAAGCGCCGCGGGAATGAGCAGCGCGAGAATCGCCGCCATCTGGATCAGTCCGAACACGAAAAGCGCCTTTCGCAGGGACCAGCGACGCATCAACCAACCGCCGAGGTAGCCCCCCACGATGAGTGCCGGCAGTCCGACCCCCTTGGTGACACTGCCGATGGCCGTTTTCGTGAAACCCAGGCTGCGCAGAAAATTCGGCGTCAACGAAGTGGCCAATTGGTCGCCCAATTTGTAGAGCACGATGAAAAGCAGGGCCAGAATGGCGCCTTCGCGGCTCAGGAAGTTCCGGAAGGGTTCCACCACGGCGGCCTTCAGGGTGCGCGGCATCGCCGCGGCCTCGGGTTCCCGGGCGAGCAGCGTGCCCAGCGGCCCCAGCAGCATGCAGCCCGCCATGACCAGGTAGGTGATTCGCCAACCCGCCAGATCCGCGAGGCCGAGGGCCCCGGCGGAAGCGGCCAGGATGGCCACTCGGTAGGCGGCGATATGCGTGGTGATCCCCGTGCCCTGGTCCGCCTTCGGCAGGCTTTCTGTGCGCCAAGCATCGGAGGCGATATCCTGGCTGGCACTCAGGAAGGCCACCCCGAAAGCTAAAGCGGCCATGAGGCTGAGCCGCCCGCGAGGATCCGCGAAGGCCAATCCCCCGAGCGCCGCCACCAGAAGAACCTGGGTCAGGATCAGCCAGCCCCGCCGTCGACCGAGGAAGGGCGGTACATAGCGGTCCAGCAGCGGAGCCCATAGGAACTTCAGGTTGTAAGGCAGCTGCACCAGGGAAAAGAACCCGATGGTCTGGATGGGCACGCCCGCATCCTGGATCCAGACCTTGAGGGTCGAATCCGTAAGGATCAGGGGCAAACCGGAGGCAAAGCCCAACAGCAGCAGCGAAGTCCAGCCACGCGGACAAAGAGGACGAGGATCCGGAAATTCCATCCCCCGAGTCTGCCAGGGGTCTCTTCCGGCGTCAGGCCTTCAGATCCATCGCGGCTCCCAACATCTGGTTCTGGGTCTCGATCACCTTGAGATTGGCCTGGTAGGCACCCCCCTGGGCGATCAGGTTCGTGAATTCGCTGGCCAAGTCCACATTGGAGCCCCCCGGCACGGGAGGTTCCGGGCTCTCCGAGAGCCCGGCCGGACGGGTGCCACCTTGGGGCAGATCCGCCTGCTCGAGGCGCTTGGCCTTGAAGTCCTTGGTATTCACATTGGCCACGTTGTTCGCGGTGACGGCGATGCCGAGGGCCGCCGCGTTCACCCCCGAGAGTCCGACCGAGTTCACAGCCATGGCAACCTCCGACTGAAATTCAGCATAGGTCCCAGGGGAAATCCCACAAGGGGCAAGGATTCCCCAGTGGTTTAGGCGAACCAGTCGCTCCCGCTCGCGAAGCCGCGAAGCTTTCCCTTCATCTGCGTGTGCCGGGTGAGGGCCAACTCGATGAGTCGGGTCAGCACGTCCGCATAGGGCAGGCCGGAGGCTTCCATCAACTTGGGATACATGGAAATCGCCGTGAACCCCGGAATCAGGTTGATTTCGTTCAGGAAGATGCGGTGGGTGCCCCGTTCAACGAAGAAGTCCATGCGTGCCATGCCGTAGGCGTCCAGGCTGCGGAAGGCCGCTCGGGCGTAGGCGCGGATCCGGTCCGCCAAGGCTCCCGACAGGTCCGCGGGCACGACCGTGGAACTCTTGCCATCCAGATACTTGTCCTTGAAATCGTAGAACTCGCCAGCCACGAGCACTTCGCCCGGCAGGCTGACGAAGGGTTCGTCGCCACCCAGGACGGCGATCTCGATCTCGCGAGCGTCGAGGCCGCGCTCGATCAGCACGCGGCGGTCGAATTTCAGAGCCTCTTCGATGGCCGCGGAAAGCCGCGAAAAATCTTTCACTTTCTGGATGCCGATACTGCTGCCCGTGTTGGCGGGCTTCACGAAAAGCGGCAGCCCCAGGGCGCGAACGGAATCCAGTACGCCCTCGGGAGCCCGGCGCCACTGCTCCTCCGTGAGGCCGACATAAGGCCCCACGGGCAGTCCCTCGGATTCCCAGATGCGCTTGGTGATCCACTTGTCCATGCCCGCCGCCATCGCCAACAATCCTGCGCCCGTATAGGGCCGGTGCAGCATTTCGAGGTAGCCCTGCAACTGGCCGTCTTCCCCGCCCGCACCATGGATCGCGTTGAAGAAGACATCCGGCAAGTCGCAGTTCTCCGCGCCCTTCTCGAGCGGGAGGAAGGCGTGGTCGCTGCGCTCGGGCTGCTCCTGCGTCGAAAGCCGGGCGAAGGGATCTCCCCGCAGCGCCCATACACCGTTTCGCGCGATGCCCATGGGTCGCACCGCGAAGCGCAACGGATCCAAATGCTTGGCGATGCTCTTGGCCGT
>CAIPUA010000205.1 GCA_903868115.1 uncultured Holophagaceae bacterium | reverse complement strand
CTACTGATCGAAGCCTTGGTGGGCCGTTACCTCACCAACTAGCTAATCAGACGCAGGACCCTCTCTTAGCGCCAGGCCTTTCGGTCCCCGGCTTTCACCACCGACATCCCAGTCCGTGGTCTTATGCGGTATTACCATTCCTTTCGGAACGTTATTCCCCACAAAGAGGTAGGTTCCCCACGCGTTACTCACCCGTCTGCCATGCACCCTTGCGGGCACATCCGACTTGCATGTGTTAGGCACGCCGCCAGCGTTCATTCTGAGCCAGGATCAAACTCTCATGTTTAATACCTAAAGCTCTCGACCGATTCCTCGGCCGCGCTAGTCATCTATTTCTTATTGGTCTCCCGCGAACCCGAAGGCCCACGAAAAGCTCAAAGGCTTCCATTCTTCTCTATCCGGCTGTCAAAGACGCCCTGAGTCCCTGCGACCAAAAACCCTCGAGTCCCTGATCACCCTGAATTGATACCCCACTCGTGGACCATCAATTCCTCGATTTCCCGACACTTCCTATCTGCGCCGGACGATCAGAATACCATTCAGCACGGAAGAGGCAAGAACTTTTTTCTTTCGTTCTTCATCGATGCCACCCCGAACTCAGGCTCGACCTCCAGAGGCGAGCAGATCCTCTAAGCCAATCCCTCCATCTCGGCCGACGATCGTGGTTTTTCAACCTACATCTCGGCGCTCCAACGTTTCGACCCGACCGTGTGAGAGAATCCTCCCATTGCCAGTATTTCAGGCGTGGGAGGTTAAGACCGTGGATGCCGCCGTGATCGGCGCAGGACTGGCAGGGGCTGAGGCCTCATGGCAACTCGCGGAACGAGGCTGTCGGGTCCTGCTCTATGAAATGCGGCCAGAATACCTCACCCCGGCCCACTTGACCGGGCTAGCTGCGGAAATGGTCTGCTCCAACTCGTTCAAGAGTGATGATCCGAACAGTGCCACCGGAATCCTGAAATGCGAAATGCGACGACTCGGCTCGCTGGTCCTCCGCACCGCTGAACAATGCAAGGTTCCCGCAGGGAACAGTCTGGCCGTGGATCGGACCGCCTTTTCCGAAGCCATCACGACCGCGCTGCGGAACCATCCAAGAATCCGCTGGGTGACCGGACAAGTCGAGAAACCCGACCCCGGCATTCCCACCATTCTGGCTACCGGCCCCCTAACCGCAGAACCTCTTGCACGCTGGCTCGCAGATGAAATGGTGGACAGCAACCTCTACTTCTATGATGCCATCGCCCCGATCGTGGAGGCCGACTCGATCGACCTCAATGTGGCATTCAGGGCCTCCAGATATGGGAAGGGGGGTGCGGATTTTCTCAACTGTCCCATGGACGCGCAACAGTATTCGCGTTTCGTGGATGCCCTACTGATCGCACCGCGGGCGGAACTGCACGATTTCGATACGCCCTATTTCGAAGCCTGTCTTCCCATCGAGGTGATGGCGGACCGTGGCCGCGAGACCTTGCGGCACGGCCCCATGAAGCCGGTGGGGCTTGATGATCCCCGGACGGGGCGCTGGGCCCACGCCATTGTGCAACTCCGCCAGGACACTCTGGCGGGCGACCACTACAACCTTGTCGGCTTTCAGACTCGTCTCATGTGGGGCGCCCAGCAGGAGGTCTTCCGGCTCATCCCCGGTCTAGAAGGGGCCACGTTCGCCCGCTTCGGGAGCATTCATCGCAATACGTATGTGCAAGCCCCAAAAGTGCTCGATGCGACACTCGCTGTCAAGGATCACCCGAATTTATGGATCGCGGGCCAACTCAGTGGAGTCGAGGGCTATCTCGAATCTGCGGCAGCAGGGCTGGCGGCGAGTATTGCCGTGGATCGCCACCGGCGACATCTTCCTCCGGTACCCTTTCCGCTGGAGACCATGTTCGGAGCCCTTCTCGGCTACCTGGCTCACGCGAGCAGCAAGGACTTCTGCCCGACCAATGCCATGCTCGGACTCCTGCCTGCGCTCCCCGAAGGCGAACTGGATCACAGGGCTCTCAAACGGGTCGGAGGTTTGAAGGCTCTCAAAGCAGCCAAGGGCGCTGCCCACCGAACCAGAGCTGCGGCCGCGCTGGAAGCCCATCTCTTGGCCATTGGAGAAATACCTTGAAGAAGCTCCTGATTCCACTCATCTGCCTTGCGGCCCTGGTAGCGGCGAGCCTCTGGTTTCTGGTGAGACGCGGCTCCACAGGGGCGCCTCCCGCAGAGACGACCCTCGCTTTCCAGATTGAGGACTTCGGACCCGGCACCCTGCTGCATTACGCCGATGGTCAAACGCCCTTGCGCGCGCTGCGCTGGCTGGTTCCTTTGCCGGGAGGCATCCAGCCCGTCCAGGTCCTCACCCAGAGCGATCGTCAACGGCTGGTGCTATTCCAGAACGGAAAACTGATCGTAAATATCGTCGTTCCGCGTCCATCCGGTGTGAGGGAGGGTTTCTTCAACTTCGCTGAACTGCGCGACCTCATCGTCGTGCCGGACGACGTGGCGGTCCTGCTCTATCGGTCGACCGACGCTTCTTCTGGCGAACTGCCCTTGATCATCACCATGGACCTTGCAAGCCAAGCGCCCCGGTGGGTACATCGCGCGCCCGGTGAACGACTCGCATTAGGTGAAGATTCCAAGAGCGGCTCCGTGTTCCTGTTCGGCACAGCGAGTGTGATCGTTCGTATGCCGCTGGCGCTTCAGAAAGGCGAGAAGACGAGCGCCACGCCGTACCGGGTGGCCGCTAGGCCAATAGACATGCCTGAGGAGATCAAGGGGCCTGCCGATCTGCTTCCCACGGGTCCATGGAGCTTCCTTCTGGCGCACGCCGGTGGTCTCTCCTCCTACGCTGAAAGCAAGGGTTGGCAGCACTGGCCGTCGCCGTTGGAGAATCCGCTCACCTTCACAGACTCTAGCCCCGTGCTCGCCCGGGCGAAAGGTTATTGGTGGCAGCCCTTCCCCGGAAGAATCATCCAGATCAAGGCGGATGGTGCGCCTATGGCCACCTTCGATTCCGCAGCCCTCGCTCCTGCCGAGCCCTGGGCGCGGGATGGGGCGTTGCTCAAATTGCGCGGAGCCGACCCAGCCGGCAATCTCTGGTTTTCGTTGGCGACGCCCTCCACCCCTTCATCATTGGCGACTCCAGAGGCACCGGTCGTAGGGGCCAAGGGCGAACCCGAACCAATCCAATCCGCCGATAGGACCTGGAAGCCTGAAGGCCCCACGGGCAGTCCTTCGACGACTCAGGAGGATTGGAGCCTCTACTGTTCGCAGGGGCTTGAGCGCGTGTACCGCTGGAATCCCGAACGCCGAACGCTTCACGGGAGAGCCTTGCCGGAAATTTGGGCCGCCCTTGCACTTCCCCAAGGAGTGAACCGCCCCACGGGAATTCAGGACTTCCATCCCGAATCCGGAAGGATCCTTGTGGAATCCGGGCTGACCGCGTGGCTCCTGCCACTCGAGGCGCTGCCCTTGGAAACCGTCGGCCCCGCCGACAAGGGTCAGCCGAGGTAATCGAATAGATTCTGCGCGTTCGATTTCGCGAGGATGCTCAACGAGACCTGCTGCGCGGTTCCCTCTCTTTCGTATTCCGTAATGGCCTGCGGATAGTCCACGGCCTCATAGGTTTCCTGGATCGACTGCAGGCCGATATTGAAGTCCCCGAGGGTCGATTTCAATTGATCCAGAGAGTTTTGTCGGCCACCGAGATCCGTGAATGTGCCCAGCACCCGTGAATATATGGTTTCCAGATTCTTGATCGCATGCTGAACATCGGCATAGACGTAGGGAACGGCACTCAGAGCTTTCCTGAAGTCAGTCACCTGTTTGAATAGATCCCCGTCCGAGTCGGGACCTGCTGTTGCGGTCGCGGGCAACGCCGCGCTCTGGCCAAAGAAGAGAGTATCCCCTGGAATATTCGTTTTCACTGTGGTG
>CAIPUA010000204.1 GCA_903868115.1 uncultured Holophagaceae bacterium | reverse complement strand
CGAGGCGCACTAGCTCGCCAACTGACGCACGTGATGGCAGGGGAGGACGCCCTCGAAGGCGGGAGCCGGACGGTTCCCGTCATCGGTTTCACGGGCACCGGCGGCGCCGGCAAGAGCTCCCTCACCGACGAACTGCTGCGTCGGTTCCTGCTGGATTTTCCTGAGCTGAAACTCGCGGTACTGGCCATCGACCCCACCCACAAGCGTTCAGGCGGTGCGCTGCTGGGAGATCGACTGCGCTTCAACTCAGCCGGAGATGACCGCATCTTCTTCCGCAGCCTCGCCGCCTCTGCCGGAGATGAAACCATCGCCGCCGTCCGCCGGGGGGTGGACCTGCTGCGCCACGCCGGGGCGGGCCTGATCCTGGTGGAGACGACGGGCATCGGCCAGGGCGACACCGAGATCACGGAGATGGCCGATGTGCCGATCTATGTGATGACCCGTGAATTCGGCGCGGGCACTCAGCTCGAGAAAATCAATATGCTGGACTACGCCCAACTGGTGGTGATCAACAAGTTCGAGGACAAACAGTCCGAGGACGCCCTGATGGCCGTGCGGCGCCAAGTCCGGAGGAACCGCGCCATTCCCGGTGACGTGCCCGACGCGGCGCTGCCCGTCTACGGAACGGCGGCCGGTCACTTCAACGATGCCGGCGTCGACCGTTTCTACCTCGATCTGCTGGCCCTGCTGCGCGACCGCTGTGGAACCACCCTGCGTTCCGCGCTGCCCGATCCCGGGCCCATCGCGTTCTCCAGCGAACGCAGCAGCCCGATCATCCCCTTCGCCCGTCACACCTACCTGCAGGACATTGTGAAGAGTGTGCGGGAATACAAGGCGAACACCCGCAAACTGTCAGCCCATGCGGATCGACTGCAGGCCTTCCAGGTGGTTGAAGCCGAGGTTCCCTCGGATTCACTATCCGCGAAAAGGAGGGAAATCGAACAGGCCTTCGGGACCCCAGGCCAAGCCTTGCTGGCAGAGTGGACGCGCCTCCAAGGCGCGTACAGCGGGACCACCTTCACCTATACGGTGCGGCACCGCGAACACGCCCTTCCCCTTGCCACGAAGAGCCTCTCGGGCACCGCGATCCGCAAGGTGGAGTTGCCTGCCACGGATCGCTGGGGCGAAATCATTCGCTTTCTGCGCCAGGAGAATGTGCCGGGCGCGTTCCCCTTCACGGCCGGGGTCTTCCCCTTCCGGCGCGCCGATGAGGACCCCAAGCGCCAGTTCGCAGGCGAGGGCGGCCCCGAGCGTACCAACCGCCGCTTCCACTTCCTCTGCCAGGGGGACAAATTCCATCGGCTGTCCACGGCCTTTGACTCGGTGACGCTCTACGGCGAGGATCCCCACGAGCGCCCCGATATCTTCGGCAAGGTGGGCGAAAGCGGCGTCAGCATCGCCACGCTCGATGACATGAAGACCCTCTACGCGGGCTTCAACCTCACGGATCCGAACACCTCCGTGTCCATTACCATCAACGGCCCCGCCCCCGTGATCCTCGCGATGTTCTTCAACACGGCCATCGACCAGAGGATGGAGCGTTGGAAGTCCGAGCACGGCACGGAGGAAATTCCGCCCGAAACCGCCGCGGAGATACGCAAGGTCACGCTTCATGGGCTTCGCGGCACCGTTCAGGCCGACATCCTCAAGGAGGACCAGGCCCAGAACACCTGCATCTTTTCCATCGAGTTCGCGCTGCGAATGATGGGCGATGTCCAGGCGTTTCTCATCGAGCACGACATGCGGAACTATTACTCCGTGAGCGTCTCGGGCTACCACATCGCCGAGGCCGGGGCGAATCCCGTGACCCAACTCGCCTTCACCCTGGCCAACGGCTTCACACTGGTCGAGTATTACCTGAGCCGTGGCATGGCCATCGACGAGGTCGCGCCGAACCTCTCCTTCTTTTTCAGCTCGGGTCTGGATCCCGAATACAGCGTCATCGGGCGCGTGGCGCGACGCATCTGGGCCATCGCCCTGCAGAACTGCTATGGCGCCGCCGAACGCAACTGCAAGCTGAAATTGCATGTCCAGACTTCGGGACGCTCGCTGCACTTGAAGGAAATGAAATTCAACGATATCCGCACCACCCTGCAGGCCCTGACGGCGCTGACGGACAACTGCAACTCGCTCCATACCAACGCCTTCGATGAGGCCCTCACCACGCCAACCGAGGAATCCGTGCGCCTCGCCATGGCGATCCAGTTGATCATCACCAAGGAATTCGGCCTCTACCTGAATGAGAACCCGCTCCAGGGTTCCTACTTCATCGAACAACTGACCGACGATGTGGAAGAAGCGGTGTTGGAGGAATTCCTGAACCTCGGCGCCCGCGGCGGCGTGCTCCGCGCCATGGAAACCCAGTACCAGCGCTTTCGCATTCAGGAGCAATCCCTGCTCTACGAAACCAGGAAGCATTCGGGGGAACTGCCCGTGATCGGAGTGAACACCTACCTGCGCGAAGGAGAACCCGAGGCGGTCGCCGCTCCTGGCGTCAGCAGGGCCACGGAGGGCGAAAAATGGGACCGCATCGAACGCCTTCGCGCGTTCCAGGCACGCCATGCCGAAGCCTCCGGACCCGCCTTGGAGCGCCTTCGGCAGCAGGTTCGGCGGGGTGGAAACCTGTTCGAGGTCCTGATGGACGCCGTGCGCGTGGCCAGCCTGGGCCAAATCACGGCTGTCCTCTACGAAATGGGCGGGCGCTATCGCCGCTCCATGTGATCGCGCTTTTTTTCTTGAATAAAAGTTCTGTCAATCCCCTGCCCATCAGAAGAAACTCATCCACCGCCACCCCAATCGAAGGTGATACCCAATGACCCACACTCTTGAAGAAAAACTGGCGCTGCTGAAGCAGAAGACAGAGCAAGCCGAGCTGGGTGGCGGTCTCGACCGAATCGAGAAGCATCATGCCTCCGGCCGCCTCACGGCGCGAGAACGCATCGCGATCCTGCTGGACGAAGGCAGCTTCACCGAGATCGACAAGTTCGTGCTCCATCGCTGCGACAACTTCGGCATGGAGAAACAGAAGATCCCCGGTGATGGCGTCGTCACGGGCTACGGCGCCATCGACGGCCGCCTGGTCTACGTCTTCGCCCAGGATTTCACGGTTTTCGGGGGTTCGCTCTCCAAGGCCTACTCCGAAAAGATCGTGAAGATCATGGACATGGCCATGAAGAACGGGGCTCCCGTCATCGGCCTCAACGATTCCGGCGGCGCACGCATCCAGGAGGGCGTGCAGTCCCTGGCGGGCTACTCGGACATCTTCCTGCGCAACGTGCTGTCTTCGGGGGTGGTGCCCCAGATCAGCGCCATCATGGGGCCCTGCGCGGGCGGCGCCGTGTATTCCCCGGCCATCACGGACTTCGTGTTCATGGTCAAGGACACCTCCTACATGTTCATCACCGGTCCCGATGTCATCAAGACCGTGACCCACGAGGAAGTTACGAAGGAGGAACTCGGCGGCGCCATGACGCACAACGAGCGCTCCGGCTGCGCCCACTTCGCCAGCAGCGACGACGAAGAATGCCTCCTGATGATCCGGGAGTTGTTCTCCTTCATCCCCTCCAACAACCAGGACGACCCGCCCCTGAAGGCCTGTCAGGACGATCCCAACCGCTGCGAGATCGCCCTGAACAAGCTGGTCCCCGAGAATCCGAACCTTCCCTACGACATGCAGGAAGTCATCAAGGCGGTCGTGGATGACGGCATCTTCTTCGAGGTACAGGAGCACTTCGCCAAGAACATTGTTGTGGGCTACTCCCGCCTCAACGGCCGCTCCGTGGGCATCGTGGCCAACCAGCCGGCCTTCCTGGCCGGTGTGCTGGATGTGGATTCCTCCCTGAAAGGCGCGCGCTTCGTGCGCTTCTGCGATGCCTTCAACATTCCGCTGATTTTCTTCGAGGACGTTCCCGGCTTCCTGCCAGGCGTGGGCCAGGAACTGGGCGGGATCATCAAGCACGGGGCCAAGCTCCTCTATGCCATCGCCGAGGCCACAGTGCCAAGGCTCACCGTGATCACCCGCAAGGCCTACGGTGGTGCCTACTGCGTGATGAATTCCAAGAACATCCGCGCCGACTACTGCGTGGCCTACCCTACGGCGGAGATCGCCGTCATGGGGCCCGAGGGCGCCGTGAACATCATTCATCGCGCCGAAATCCTGAAGGCGGAGGACCCCGAGGCCCGTCGGAAGGAACTGGTGGACGACTACCGCGACACCTTCGCCAACCCCTACAACGCTGCCGAACTGGGCTACATCGAGGAGGTCATCGAGCCCTCCCAGACCCGCCCCAAGCTGATCCGCGCCCTGGAAGCCTGCAAGAACAAGCGCGACAGCAACCCGGCGCGCAAGCATGGCAACCTACCGTTGTGATGGGGAGCTGAACCCATGTTCAAGAAGATCCTCATCGCCAATCGTGGGGAAATCGCCATCCGCGTCCACCGGGCCTGCTGCGAGTTGGGTGTGCCCACTGTCGCCATATTCTCCGAGGCCGACCGCGCCGCCCTGCACGTTCGCGTCTGCGATGAGGCCTACTGCGTGGGCCCCGCTCCGAGTAGACAGTCCTACCTGAACATAGACCGCATCCTGGAGGTCGCGAAGTTGACCGGTGCCGATGCCATCCACCCGGGCTACGGCTTCCTCTCCGAGAATGCGGAATTCGCCGAGCGCTGCGCTGCCCTGGGCATCACCTTCATCGGCCCCAATACGAAGGCCATCCGCGTGATGGGGAACAAGACCACCTCCCGCGTGGCCGTGGCTGAGATGAATGTGCCCCTGGTGCCCGGCATGAAGGAAAACCTCAGGGACGAAGCTCACGCCATGGAGTGGGCCGAACGGATCGGCCTGCCGCTGATGATGAAGGCCGCCGCCGGGGGCGGAGGCAAAGGCATGCGCATGGTGACCCGCCTGCAAGATGTCCCTGCCGCCTTCCGGGCCGCCCAGTCCGAGGGCCTCAGCTTCTTCGGTGATGGTTCGGTGTATCTCGAACGCTATGTGGAGAGCCCACGGCACATCGAGATCCAGGTGCTCGGCGACAAGCACGGGAACATCATCTACTTCCCCGAACGCGAATGTTCCATCCAGCGGCGCCATCAGAAGGTCATCGAGGAGGCGCCCTCCACGATCGTGGACGAGGCCATGCGCCGCGCCATGGGAGAAGCCGCGGTGAAGGCCGCGCGGTCCGTGGGTTACGATTCCGCAGGCACCGTCGAATTCATCGTGTCGGGCAAATCGCGCGAATTCTTTTTTCTCGAAATGAACACGCGCCTTCAGGTGGAGCACCCCATCACCGAGATGATCACCGGCGTCGATCTGTGCAAGGAAATGATCAAGTCCGCGGCAGGCGATCCCCTGCCCTTCACTCAGGGCGACATTACCCTCTCCGGCCACGCCATCGAATGCCGCATCTATGCCGAGGATCCCGACAACAACTTCCTTCCCACACCAGGCAAGATTGTCGGCCTGCGTGTGCCGGGCGGTCCCTGGGTGCGCGACGAATCCGGCATGTACGAAGGGCTCGATGTGCCCATCCACTACGACCCCATGCTCTCCAAGCTCGTGGTGTGGGGCAGCACCCGGGAGCGCGCCATCTCCCGCATGCTGCGGGCCCTCGGGGAATATGCCGTGAAGGGCATCAAGACCACCATTCCCTTCCACGCCCGCGTCATCGGCAGCGAGGCCTTCGCCCAGGGCGATTTCGATACCCATTACATCGACAACCACTTCCGTCCCGCTGATGCCGCGCGCCCCATGCCCCACGAGGACATCGCCCTCATCGCGGCGGCCATCCAGGCTTTCCGTCGCGACAAGGACCGCGCCCAGCACCTGATGGGTGGCCAACCCAACGGCCAGGAGCACTCGGCCTGGAAGTCCAGCGGCCGCGTGCGGCGCTAGGAGACGAAGATGACCTACATCGCCACCTATCGAGACCAGATCACCCGCATCCAGGTCAAGGAAACCGAGCCCAACCGCTTCCGGGTCGCCCTTGGCGACAAGGAATTCGAGGTCGATTTCCTGGAGCCTCAGAGAAACATCCTTTCGCTGCTCATCGATGGCCGGTCCTACGAAGTTGATGTGGACGCGGTCGAAACGAGTGACAATTTCGGCGTGATGCTCAAGGGCGATCACTACGAGATCGAAGTGGTCGAAGAGCGCAAGAAGAAACTGGCCTTGAAGATGGCGGCCGGGGCCTCGGGCCGTCAGGATCTGAAGTCCCCCATGGCTGGCAATGTGAAGACCATTCTCGTGCGGCCCGGTGAATCCGTGAGTGCGGGTCAGGTCCTGCTCATCCTCGAGGCCATGAAGATGCAGAACGAGATCAAGTCCCCCATCGACGGCATCATCGGCTCCGTGACGGCCCGGGAGGGCGTCACCGTCTCCTTGGGCGACCCACTCTGCGTGGTGGATCCCCTTCCCCAGTGAGGCCCCTTGAGGAGGCAGAAATGGACAACCCGACTCTCAAAATCGAACGCGAGGGTGGCGTGGTCGTCATCACCCTCCATCGCCCGGAGGCTCTCAATGCTTTGAACCTCAGCGTGTTCGATGAACTCGAGGCCGTCTTCACATCCCTCGCCGAGGATCCCTCATTGCGTGCGGTGATCCTTACGGGTGCTGGAAAGGCCTTCGTGGCAGGGGCGGACATCAAGGAAATGGCCGCCTTCACCCCACCCCAGGCCCGGGCCTTTGCCCGCCGGGGGCAGCAGGTAATGAACCTCATCGAGAGCTTTCCCCGGCCCGTTCTCGCGGCCGTCAATGGCTTCGCCCTGGGCGGCGGCTGCGAGTTGGCGATGGCCTGTGATCTGCGCATCGCCAGCGAGAGGGCCAAGGCGGGTCAGCCGGAAGTGAACCTGGGCGTGGTGCCGGGCTTCGGGGGAACCCAGCGGCTGGCGCGCCTCGTGGGCCGGGCGAAGGCCAAGTATCTCCTCTTCACCGGCGAAGTGATCTCGGCCGACCACGCCCTCGCCCTCGGGCTCTTTGATGAGGTCGTGGCGCCTGAGATGCTCCTGCCCCGCTGCCGGGAGATCGCCGCGACGATTGCCGCCAAGGGCCCCCTCGCCGTGTCCTATTGCAAACAGGCCGTGAATGTCGGCATCGAAGCCACCCTGGCCCAGGGCATCGATTACGAAGCCGAACTCTTCGCGCAGACTTTTGCCACCGCAGATCAGAAGGAGGGCATGGCCGCCTTCATCGAGAAGCGGGCGGCCCGCTTCAAGGGCGAATGAACCTGGGCCATGAAGGCATAGTCAGAAACGTTAAAAAAACTTAGCCACCGCTTCACACCGATGCCTTATTTCCTGCTTTGAACAAGCCATCACCAGGGAGAAAACCATGGACCTGAATACCCGGCTCCAAAATGTGGCGGTCATCGGTTCCGCCGGCAAAATGGGCAGCGGCATCTCGCTGCTGCTGGCCCTGGAGCTTGCCTACCGCGCCCTTGAGAACAAGGACAGAACCTACCTCCTCAACCTCATCGATGTCCATGACGCGGCTCTCCAGGGGCTCATCCGCTATCTCCGGGAGCAGGCCACGAAGGATGCCGAAAAACAGGTGTCCAGGCTCCGCAGGATCTACGCGGACCGCGAGGACCTGGTCGAGAACGGCGAGATGGTGCAGGAGTTCGTGCACGAGGTCTTGCTCCATGTGCGCACCGGGAAGTCCCTAGCCCTGGCCAAGGACTCGACCCTGGTCTTCGAGGCCGCCTTCGAAAAGGAGGATCTGAAGATCGGGCTCTACCAGGAGTTGGCCGCCCTGTGCCCTCCCGAAATGTTCATCCTGACCAACACCTCCTCCATTCCGCTTCATGTCCTCGCCGAGGCCGCTGGGATCTCGGGGCGCATCATTGGCTACCACTTCTACAATCCGCCCGCCGTGCAGAAGCTCCTGGAGATCATCACGCCCGAGGTCTGCGACCCGGACCTGCAGCACCTAGCCGCTGAACTCGCCCAGGTGCTGGGCAAGCAGGTCGTGCCCTCCCACGATATCGCCGGTTTCATAGGCAACGGCCACTTCATGCGCGATGGCCTCCATGGGCTGCGGGAGGTGGAACGGCTCGCCCAGGAACACGGCTTCGTGAAGGCGGTCTACCTGGTGGACAAGGTGAGCCGAGACTGGCTGCTGCGGCCCATGGGCATCTTTCAGCTCATCGACTATGTGGGCGTGGATGTCTTTCAGCTCATCCTCCGGGTCATGGAAAAATACCTGCAGGACGGCCTGCACAGTCCGCTCATCGATCGCTACCTGGAACTGGGCGTGAAAGGCGGCCAGACCTCCTCGGGTGCGCAGAAGGACGGCTTCCTGAAGTACGACAAGGGCCGGATCGTGGGGGTCTACGACCATGAACACAGGGAATATGTAGCCCTCGACGAGGCCTGGATCAAGGCCACCGATGAACTCCTGGGCCCGCATCCGGAGCCGAAGCTTTCCTGGAAATCCCTCCAGCGCGACCCCGAACTGGATCAAAAACTGCGGGGCTTCTTCCAGAAATGCAAGGAGAGCTCCAGCCCGGGAATCGAACTGGCCAAGGCCCACTTCCTGGCGAGCCGGGAGACCTCGCTCCGCTTGGTGCAGGATGGCGTGGCCAACTCCGCCGAGGACGTCAACAAGGTCCTCACGCTCGGCTTCTTCCACCTCTATGGCCCCGTCAACGACTATCTGTGATCAGGGATCCCACCATGAAGCCCATGCCCAAGTCCCTCTACCTCGCCGCTGGCGCCTACACCGTGAGCCTCGGCACGGGTCGGCCCGAATTCAACCCCCGCAAGCCCCGCCCGGGCCTGGAGCACTACATTCAGGAAGCTGGACAGGCCTCTCTCGCACAGATCAGCGACCCCAACCTCATCGACGAAGGCGTCATCGGCAACTTCATGGCGGCGCGCTTCAACAAGCAGGGCCATCTGGGTTCGCTGATGACCATTGCCCATCCGGCGCTGGAGGGCAAGCCCATGATCCGCGTGGAGGGTGCCTGTGCCTCCGGCGGCCTTGCCCTGGCCACCGGCATCAAAAGCGTACTCAGTGGCCTGGCCGAGAGCGTTCTCGTCATGGGCGTCGAGGTGCAGAACACCGTGAAGGCAATCTATGGCGCCGATATTCTCGCGGGCGCCGGCTGGTATGCCGGTGAGCGGAAGCAGGGCGGCACCTACTTCTTTCCTGAAAAATTTTCTCAACGCGCCGGTGCCTTCGGTGCCAAATTCGGCGAGGAGAAAACCCGCGGGGCCATGGCTGCCTGGTACGCCACGGCCGTCGAGAATGCCCGCCTCAACCCTTTGGCCCAGGAACACCACAATGCGGTGAAAGATCTGATGGCCCAGGGCCTCACGCCGCCCGACGGGCGCAGTTTCTGCGAGCACCTTAACCTCTTCCACTGTTCCAAGGTCTCCGATGGCGGCGCGGCCATCATCGTGTGCTCGAAGGAAGGCTACAAGCGCCTGGGGCTGAAGCGCGACGATGTCGTGAAAATCGTGGGCTACGGCCATGCAGCCGCCAACCTCACAGTTCCGCCACCCGACCTCACGGAACTCACCACCAGCCGCAAGGCTTCGGGCCTGGCCCGCAAAATGGCCGGGATCTCCAAGGATGACTACGGCGTCATCGAGGTTCACGACTGCTTCAGCATCACCGGCATGCTGAGCCTGGAGGCCCTGGAACTCGTCGCCCCGGGCGAAAGCGTGGAACTGGTGATCGCCGGGGAAAACAAGCGGAATGGCCGCTTCCCCACCAACACAGGCGGCGGCCTCGTGGGCTACGGCCACCCCACCGGCGCCACCGGCGTCCGCATGGCCGTGGACCTTTGGAAGCAACTCACCGGCAGGGCCGGCGACTATCAAATACCCCTGAAGAAGGAGCACGGGATCATGATCTCGATGGGCGGGAATGACAAGACCGTGGTGAGCCTGGTGGTGCGGAAGTAGGGTAAGGTTCCTTCATCCGAACCTGCGAGAGATTGCCATGATCCGCTTTCCCATCATTCCCCTGCTGCTGCTCATGGCTCTCGTCGGGTGTGATGGGGATTCCAAGCAGAATTGCGCGCGCGGCAATCAAGCGGACGCAAGGAAGGACTACCTCGAGGCGGCCAAGTGGTACCGAAAGGCTGCGGAGCAAGGCTATGCACCGGCCCAGTGCCTCCTCGGCAACAGCTACGATCTCGGCCAAGGCGTTCCCCAGGACTTCGTCGAAGCGGTGAGATGGTATCGGCAGGCTGCGGAGCGCGGGCACGCCATGGCCCAGTTCCATCTGGCCGCTGGCTACTACCAAGGCAAGGGCGTCGCCCAGGACTACGCCGAGGCCGCAAAGTGGTACCGGAAGGCTGCGGAGCAGGGACACTCTGAGGCCCAATTCGATCTGGGCAGCAGCTACTACCTTGGCCAGGGCGTCAGCCAGGATTTTGGCCAGGCGGTCAAGTGGTACCGGAAAGCTGCCGAGCAGGGGGACCCCAGGGCCCAGTTCAACCTGGGCAGCAGCTACTACCTTGGCCAGGGTGTTGCGAAGGACTTCGCCGAGGCGGTGAAGTGGTTCCGGAAGGCCGCGGAACAGGGGGACGCCGCAGCCCAGTGCAACCTAGGCCTGTGCTACTCCGAGGGCCAGGGTGTCCCTAAGGATTATGTCGAGGCCGTGAAGTGGTTCCGGGAGGCTGCTCAACAGGGGGATGCCACGGCCCAGTGCAGCCTCGGCGTCAGCTACGACCTTGGCCAAGGCGTGGCCCAGGACTCCGCCGAGGCTGTGAAATGGTTTCGGAAGGCCGCGGAGCAAGGGGACACCAACGCCCAGATCAATCTTGGCGTTGCCTATTACAAGGCCCAGGGCACTCCAAAGGACTTTGCCGAGGCACTGAAGTGGTTCCGGAAGGCCGCGGAACAGGGGGATGCTGCGGCCCAAATGAACCTTGGCCTCTGCTACAACCTGGGCCAGGGCGCGCCGTTGAACGAGGTCGAGGCGATGAAGTGGTTCCGGAAGGCTGCCGAGCAGGGGCACGCTCTGGCCCAGTGCAGCCTTGGCTCCGGCTTCTTCCAGGGCAAGGGGGTTCCCAGGGACTACGCCGAAGCGTATGTGTGGTTCAGCCTCTCCGCGGCGAATGGAGATGTGGAGGCTCCCAAATCCCGTGATGAGGCAGCCAAGAAACTTCCCCCTCAGGGCCTTGAACAGGCTCAGGCGCGGGCACGGAAGCTCCACGAGGAGATCCAGGCGCGGAAAAAATCGGGCTGATCACCCTTTCCTTGGGACACGGTTCCCAAGGCGCCTCGGCTATGATGTAGGCCTATCGAGAATGCCATGAGCCCGGAACCCACGACCATTGGCCGGTACGAGATCCAGCGTGTGCTGGGACGCGGCGCCATGGGGATCGTGTACCTGACCCTGGATCCTTTGCTCAAGCGCCTGGTGGCGATCAAGGTGGTGCACAACCTGGGCGAGGATCGCGTCCATGCCCTGGCGAGGTTCCAACGCGAGGCCGAAATCTCCGCCAAGCTGAACCATCCCAATATCGTCACCGTGTTCGATGTGGGACAGGATCCGGTGGTGGGACCCTTCCTGGCCATGGAGTTCATCGAGGGTGCCAGCCTGGCCAAGTGCATCCGAGTCGGTCTGTCGCCCGAGGAAGGCATTCGCCTCATGGTCCAGGGCATGGGAGCCCTCCAGGCTGCGGTGGACGCGGGCATCGTGCACCGCGATATCAAGCCGGAAAACATCCTGGTGAGCCTGGATGGCCGGTTCAAGCTCATGGACTTCGGCATCGCAAGGCGGGATGAATCCCATCTCACACAGGCCGGCATGATCTTCGGCACCCCCGCCTATACCGCTCCTGAACTGCTCACGGGGAACGAAGCCTCGGTCTCCACCGACCGCTATGCCTTCGCAGTCACCGCCTTCGAGGTGGTGACGAACACCTTGCCCTTCCAGTCCACCAGCGTCGGGTCCACGATCTATCGCATCGTCCACGAAGCGCCGACCTTCCCCCCAGGCACGAACCCCTATCTGAGGAATGTCTTCACCAAGGCCCTCGCCAAGGACCCCTTGCAGCGCTACCCCGATCTACCCTCCTTCATGTTTGCGCTGGTGGAGGCCATGGACTTGCCGGAGGAGACCAAACTCAAGCTCCTCGCATTCATTACGGGGGATCGTCCCTATGTCGCCACCCAGCCGATACCTCCGGTCCCGATAGCCCCCGAGGCTCCCGCTCCAATTACGGAACCCCCAGCAACGGCTCCGCCGCCCCTCCCCGATTACGGCCTGTCTCCCAACAATCCAGGAAATGCCCAGCCCGTGGATGTGGTTGTCGGCGGAGAACCTGCTGCCCTGGCGCCTGCGATGTGCCTCCCGAAAGAGCCGGACCAGGCACCCGTTCTCCCGTCCGTGGCCCCGGCCGTAGCTTCCTCCCCGCCCCCACCGATGACAGCTGATGCCCCCGGACCAGCGCCCACGCCCAATCCTAGACCCGCCCCACGCTCCTTCAGGATTTGGTGGACCATGGCAGGTCTCGCGCTGCTGGTCGTCATCACGGCGCTTGCCTGGAGGTTCAAGCCTGTTCTCCAACCGACGCCCCTGGAAATCACGACCCTGCCAGCCGGGGCCCTTGTGACCGTGAATGGCCAATCGGTGGGCGAAAGCCCGATTTCCATGCTGCCCCCCCCTGGCCAATCCACCTTCGTGGTGGAAGCGAATCTTCGGGGCTATCTTGGCCAGCGCGCTCAGGTTGCCCAGGGAGCGCGGAGCGTGGTGCTCACCCTGACCAAGAACCTGGACGCCATGGACATCATCTCCGATCCCGAGGGCGCCGAGGTCCTGCTCGATGGCCAGTCCATGGGCCGAACCCCTCTCAAGGGCATGCCCCTCCCCGCTTCCGGAACTCCGAAGCTGATCCTGCGCCTGGAAGGCTACGAGGAATGGTCCACCAAGCTGGACAAGGACTTGTATTTCCCCGAAGTCATCAACCTCCACCGCGCGCCCAAAGCCAAGCGCCGAAAATAGGTGCGCGTCCTCCTCCTTTCCTGTCTGGTGGCTCTGCCCCTCGTCGGCCAGTCCACGATCAAGAAGAACCCCAAGCCACCCGTCGCGAAACAGGCGCTCGAAGATTCCTACCTCGCTGGTTTGCGATCCAAGGCGATGCGAGGGGATGTTCAGGCCCAATACGACCTCGCCGCCACTTACGCCTGCGCCGTTCCGGAGAACTATGTCGAGGCCGTGAAGTGGTATCGGAAGGCCGCTGAAGGGGGGCATGCCAAGGCCCAGTACAACCTTGGCCTATGCTGCGACTTTGGCCAGGGCGTCCCACAGGACCATGGCGAGGCTGCGAAGTGGTTTCGGAAAGCGGCGGAGCAGGGCTACGCTGCGGCCCAGTACAACCTTGGAGTGTGCTACGCCCAGGGCCAGGGTGTGCCGCAGGACGATTCCGAAACCGTGAAGTGGTTCCGGAAGGCCGCGGAGCAAGGGGACGGTGCTGCCCAACGCCTGCTCGGTTCTCACTACGACAAAGGCCAAGGGGTTCCCCAGGACTATGCCGAGGCGGTGAAGTGGTTCCGGAAGGCGGCAGGGCAGGGCATCGCTGAGGCCCAATACAACCTCGGCGACTGCTACGCCCAAGGCCAGGGCATCCCGAAAGACTTCGCCGAGGCTGCGAAGTGGTTGAGGAAGGCTGCAGAACAGGGATTCGCACCCGCCCAGTCCCAGCTTGGCTACCTCTGCCATAGCGGCCAGGGCGTCCCCCAGGACTACTCCGAAGCGGTGAAGTGGTACCGGAAAGCTGCGGAGCATCGGGACGCCGCGGCCCAGTACAACCTCGGCGACTGCTACATCCAAGGCCAGGGCGTCCTGAAAGACTTCACCGAGGCTGCGAAGTGGTTCAGGAAGGCTGCGGAACAGGGGTTCGTGCGAGCCCAGTCCCAACTTGGCTACCTCTGCCACATCGGCCAGGGAGTCCTGCAGGACAATGTCGAAGCGGCGAAGTGGTATCGGAAGGCTGCGGAACAGGGGGACGCTGCGGCCCAGAGCAACCTTGGCAACAGCTACCATACCGGTCAGGGAGTCCCGCAGGATTTTGCAGAGGGGAATAAATGGCTTCGGAAGGCAGCGGAGCAAGGCTTGGCGGCAGCTCAGTTCAACCTCGGCAACAGCTACTCCAATGGCCAAGGTGTTCTGCAAGACCCGCTCGAGGCTGCGAAGTGGTACCGGAAGGCAGCGGAGCAGGGATTCGCACAAGCCCAGTCTCAGTTCGGCTACCTTTGCTACATCGGCCAAGGTGTCCCACAGAACTACACCGAGGGTGTGAAGTGGTATCGGAAAGCCGCGGAGCAGGGGGACGCCGCGGCCCAGTGCAACCTTGGCGCCTGCTACGCCCAAGGCCAGGGTCTACCGCAGGACTATGCAGAGGCGTATGCCTGGTTCAGCCTTGCCGCAGCGAACGGAGCGAAGGATGGTCCGAAAAACCGCGATATGGCGGCCAAGCAACTCTCACCCCAGGCCCTCGAACAGGCTCAGGCGCGGGGGCGGAGGCTGCATGAGGAGATCAATGACAGGATGAGAAATCGCTGACTGGTTGACGCCCTGGCTGCGAACGGCGGGTTGTGCCTTTGAGGGATACGAACCATGAAAAATGCCATCGCATTGCTCCTTCTCCTCGTGGCCGCCTATTTCGGCTACGAATACTACTCGACCCACCTGAAAACTACCCAAGAGGAACAGCAAGTCCTCGCCATCGCGGACGAATTCAATAAAGTGATCCAGAGCGCCGACCAGGGCGCCCGCGCCAGTGGCCTTGCCAGTCTGGATATGGGCTTCAGCCTCGATCAGGACGTGGCGAAGGCAGAGGTCTTGAAAAAACGCCTCGCCGAGCTCACGCCGGGACTCACGGAAGCGAAAGCCCGAGAGAAGGCCAAAGTTCTGGAGATGCATATCGCAGGTTTCATCCAGCGCAAGAAGTGAAACGCGATTTCTCCACACTCAGCCGATGACCTACAGCCCCGCTTCGATCTTGCGGCCCTGCACGCCCAACCCCGATGGCACGAGATCAGCGGCCACCATCGCACCCCTTTTGCCGGGGCCTATTGGTCAAGCGGGTTTCATGAGCATGGATTGGAAAGTGGGTACCGTGTGACGGAGATCTTGTTGAGAGCAGCCCAATGACCCGCTCCCACTACAGAAGTTTCTTTGTTGCGTTCCTCTAATCCCCTGCGGGAACCCCTAACATGCCCCCCACTCCCATGACGGATCGCCCCGATGCCCAGCTGCTGGGCCTTGTGGCCAACGGGGAGCAGATGGCGCTCGCCGAGCTCTTCCGGCGCTACGGCGGCAGGGTACTGGCCTATGTCCGGGCCATGGCGGGCCCCCGCTTTCCGGCGGAGGACGCAGTGCAGGAGATCTTCCTGACTCTCTGGCAGAAGGCGGGGCTGTACGCGCCGGAGGGAGGCGAGGCCGCGGGCTGGATCTTCACCATCACCCGCCACAAAGTTTTCGACATCCAGCGGAGCCTGGGGCGCGTTAGGGAGACGGGCAGTCTCGATCTCGAGCTCCTGTCCC
Source organism: uncultured Holophagaceae bacterium (assembly GCA_903868115.1). Classification (GTDB taxonomy): domain Bacteria; phylum Acidobacteriota; class Holophagae; order Holophagales; family Holophagaceae; genus JAYREN01. Next base: position 10,726 of record CAIPUA010000204.1, on the reverse strand, counting down.
CCGGGGACGACCCGGTGGACCCTTCCCTGGCTCCCTCCCTCCACAAGGCCCTGTCTATGCTGCCTCCCGAGCAGGCCCAGCCCATTCGCTTGGCGTACTACGGCGATTTCACCTACGACGAAACCGCGAAGCGGCTGGGCATCCCTCTGGGTACGCTGAAGACGCGGATCCGCACCGGACTTGCCGCCCTTCGCAGGCTGATCACGTCATGACTCCTGCCCATCATCCCGCCGAGGATCTCTGGCTCGATTTCGCCGCCGCCCAGGTGGATTTCGCCACTCGCACCCTACTGGAGTCCCATCTCGCCTATTGCAAATCCTGTCGGACGCTTGCAGCCGATGCGGCCGCCGCCGGTGCCCTCACCCTTCGGGAGGATGCTCCTTCTGAAGCGCCCAGCAGCCTGCTTGCGGGCATTCTGGCCAGGCTGAAGACTCCGGAGCAGCCTCGGGTGGGGAGCGAAGCGCTGCCCTTACCTCGGGCCCTGTGGTCCCTGTTGCCGGATTTCAGTGCCGCCACTTGGCGCGGTGCCCTCACTCCTGGTTTCCGTTTCCTTCAGGTGCTTCAGCCAGGCGGTTCTGGTCTTTTTTTGGTGCACATGAAGGCTGGGCGGGCGTTCCCGCGCCACGATCACACGGGGCTGGAGCGCAGTCTGATTCTGGCTGGCGGTCTCAGCACCGAGGACGGCGTGATGGAAGCAGGCGATTTTGAACAGGCTGAGCCGGGCCACGTCCATGGACCCGTGGCCTTGCCGGATGAGGACTGCTGGCTGCTGGCGAGCCTGGAGGGCGGCATCGTGTTCCAGGGCTGGCGCGGCATGCTGCAGCGCATTGCCGGGCAGTAGCCCATGCGAACCCTCCTATGGTTCAGGGGCCGGGATCTTCGCCTGGAGGACCAGCCGGCGCTGGCCGCCGCAATGGAGTCCGAGGAGTTGATTCCGGTGGCGGTACTGGATTCGGGCCGGCACGAGACCCCCTTCCGAAGCCCTTGCCTGGAGGGCTCCCTGGGTCGCCTGGATGCGGAGCTCCGCAGCTGCGGCTCAAGGCTGGTGGTGCTGGAGGGGGATGCGGAAGCCTTCGTGATGGATGCGGTCCAGCGCTGGGGCGTGGACCACGTGGAGACTTTGGCGCGGGTGGAACCGCAGTGGCGATCGGTGGATGACCGGTTGCAGGCCCGCCTCGGACACCGTTTCCATATACACATCGGCGACACGCTGACCGCGCCCGGGTCCGTGCGCACTGGCGGCGGTGGCCCCTTCACGGTCTTCACGCCCTTCGCCCGCGCCTTTGCGCGCCGGGTGGACATGTCCCGACCACTGCCGGCACCCCTCGTTCTTCCGCCCCTTCCGCCGGAGCTGGTCCATCTTCCACGAGGACGTGCGCACCTACCTCAACGAGCTGCTTTGGCGGGAGTTCGCCCACCACGTGCTGTGGGAGGGGCCGGAGCTCGTCTCGCAGCCCTTCCGCGCCGTCTGGCGTAGCTTCCCCTGGCGTCACGACGACGCGGATCTCCAGGCCTGGCAGATGGGCCGCACGGGCTACCCGGTGGTGGATGCAGCGGCGCAGGAACTCCTGGCCACGGGCTTTGTCCACAACCGCGCCCGCATGGTGGCGGCCAGCTTCCTCACCAAGCACCTGATGCTGGACTGGCGCTTGGGGGAGGCTCACTACCGGAGGCTTCTGGTGGAATCCTCTCGGGATCTTCCTCAGCGAACCGAACCATCCCAAGCGGATGAACATTCGCAACCTCGATGACCTCAAGATCCGCATTGTTGGTATCTCCGTGCGGGTCGTGGTTATCGTTATTGTCGAGCGCCTTGTGAAGTGGGAGAGGCCTATGGAAACGGTTCCCTGCGGTGCCGCTATCGCACGGGTGACCTTGGCCCTCCTGGTCTTCAACCGCTTTCCGGAAGAAACCTCATGAGCCAAGACCATCCGCCTCAATGGCATGCCCTTTCTCCGGAGGAAGCTCTCCGGGCAGCACAAGGCCGGATCAAGGGCCTTGGCGCTCCAGAGGCCCTGCAGCGCTTGGGAGAAGACGGCCCCAACCTCCTGCCCCGGACCTCCGGGGATTCGGTCCTGGTAATACTGGGCCGACAGGTGGCCAATCCCCTCATCCTGGTCCTGCTGGGCAGCGCTGCCCTGGCCCTGCTCATGGGGAAGCCCACGGATGCCGGGGTGGTCCTGGCGGTGGTTGTGCTCAACGCCCTCATCGGCTTCGTCCAGGAATACAAGGCCGGGAGAGCCATCGCCTCCCTTGCGGACATGGTGCCGGAGCAGGCTATGGTGCTGCGGGATGGGCAGCGCCGCAGCACCCTGGCCTCGGAGTTGGTGCGGGGCGATCTGGTCTTTCTCCAGAGCGGGGACCGGGTGCCCGCGGATCTGCGATTGATCGAGGTCCGGGATCTCCAGGTGGTGGAATCGGCCCTCACGGGGGAGAGTCTGCCTGTCTCAAAGAATGTGCCGGAAGTCTCGGTGGGGGCCGCTCTGGGGGATCGCAGTTCCATGGCCTTCAGTGGAACCCTCGTCACCTATGGCACCGCCACGGGCCTGGTGGTGGGCACGGGCACCCGGACAGAATTGGGCCACATTTCCGAGCTCATGCGGGACACGGCCACGGTGGAGACGCCCCTCATGCGGGACATGGACCGTCTGGGCAGGCAGCTCACCTGGGCCATCCTGGGGGTGGCGCTCCTGGTCTTCCTGGTGGGTTTGGCCCGGGGCTGGGGAATGGCGGAAGGGGCACTCGCGGCCCTAAGCCTCGCGGTGGCGGCCATTCCGGAGGGCCTGCCCGCCGTCATCAGCATCGCCCTCGCCATCGGTGTGCGTCGCATGGCCCAGCGCCGTTCGGTGATCCGCAGCCTCCCGGCGGTGGAGACCCTCGGCTCCACCACGGTCATCTGCTCGGACAAGACCGGTACCCTCACGCGCAACGAGATGAGCGTGCGCACCCTCTGGACCGGGGAAGCCGAGTTCCGGGTGGAAGGGGTGGGTTATGCCCCGGCGGGGCGGATCGTGAGGGATGGATTCGTCTTGGATTCAATGCCGACGAATCTGGGGCGGCTCCTCCTGGCCGGAGCCCTCTGCAGCGATGCCACCTTCACGGAGGAGGAGGGGAGGATCGTGCTGCATGGCGATCCCACGGAAGGTTCTCTGGTGGTGGCCGCCGAGCGCGCCGGTCTCAGGGCCCAAGAGCTGCGGGAAGCTCATCCTCGGCTGGATGTGATTCCCTTCGAGAGCGAACACAAATACATGGTCACTCTCCATGACCTGGACCGCGGGCGTCATCTGCTCGCCAAGGGGGCCCCAGAGGTGCTGCTGACGCGCTGTGTGCGGGATGCGCAGGGCGCGCCGCTGGATGTTCTGGCAGTGCAGGCCGAAGCCGGGCGGCTGGCGGGCCAGGGGATGCGGGTGCTGGCCCTGGCGGAACGCCCCTTCCCGGGCGAGCGGATTTCCCATGACGATGTGCAGACCCTGACCTTCCTGGGGCTTCAGGGCATGATCGACCCTCCCCGGCCTGAGTCCATCCAGGCCATTGCTGAGTGCAGGCGCGCGGGGATCACCGTGAAGATGATCACCGGGGATCACCCCGGAACCGCCGAAGCCATCGGCCGGGAGCTCGGCCTGTACAGTCCCCGGGGGGCCGTCACGGGCCGGGAGCTGGACACCCTCGATCCCGAAGGCTTCGCCCGGATCGCCCGGGAGGCCCATGTCTTCGCCCGGGTCAGCCCGGAGCACAAGCTGAGGTTGGTGCAGGCCCTCCAGGCCCAGGGGGAGGTGGTGGCCATGACCGGGGATGGCGTGAATGACGCGCCGGCCCTGAAACGCGCCGACATCGGTGTGGCCATGGGGATCACTGGAACCGCCGTGAGCCGGGAGGCGGCGGACATGGTGCTCCTGGACGACGACTTCGCCTCCATCCGCTCGGCGGTGGCAGAGGGCCGCCGGGTTTACGACAACCTGGTCAAGGCCCTGGCCTTCGCCCTGCCCACCAACCTCGGGCAGGCCATGGTTCTCCTGGCGGCGGTCCTCTTCTTCCCCTTCCGGGATGGCATCCCCTTGCTCCCAATTCTCCCGGTGCAGATCCTCTGGATCAATCTGGTGGTTACGGTGACTCTGGCCCTTCCGCTTGCCTTCGAGGCCCCGGAGCCGAACCTCATGGAGCGCCCGCCGAGGCGACCGGGTGAGCCCCTCTTCAGCCGCTTCGTCGCCGGCAGAACCCTTTTGGCCGGCACCCTCTTCGCCGCAGGCACCCTGGGGCTCTTCCTCTGGGAAGTGAACCAGGTCTCGGGGCTGGATCCGGATCTTGCCCTGCGCAAGGCCCAGACCCTGGCGGTCACGACGCTGGCACTGATGCAAGCCTTCTACCTGCTCAACTGCCGCAGCCTCAAGGACGGCTTCTGGAAGATGGGATTCTTCACCAACCCGCTGGTGTACGGCGGCATCCTGCTCCTCGTGGTTCTCCAGGTGGCGCTGGTGCACCTTCCTCCGCTCCAGGCGCTCTTCCACACCACGGCCCTGGATGCGGGTGAGTGGACCAAGGCCATTGGTGTGAGCCTCCTGGTGCTGCCCATCGTGAGCCTGGAAAAGGCCTGGCGGCGCCGCCGCGCACGAAAAGTCCCCTAGACCTGTCCTGGAAGGGGGCGGCTCTTCCGGGCTAGGATCTCTGGTGCTGGCGAATGTTCGTTCCACTTGATGCATCTAAGGAAAAAGGAGGCTGTCGTGTACGGTCGGTTCCGATGGATTATTCCGGCAACCTTGATGGCGATGGTTCAGGCCTGTGGGTTTTCTTCCTCGGACGTGGATCTGAAACGCATCGCGCCTGAGCAAGCCAAAGTGATCATTGACGGGCGAAAGGCCTTCCTGGTGGATGTGCGTACCGAGGCCGAACACACCGACCGGCACATTCCAGGTACCGATGCACTCATCCCCTTGCAGGAGCTTGCCCGGCGTATCCACGAACTGGAGCGCTGGAAGGGCAAACCCATCCTGCTCTATTGCCGTTCGGGAAACCGAACCCAACATGCGGCGAAACTGCTTCAGAAGCATGGATTCACCGATGTGACCGACCTGAAGGGGGGCATCCATGAGTGGATGTCCAAGGGTTATGCGACCGCCACCGGTCCCTTTGTCCCCCCGAAGGCGCCCTGATCAGACAAGCCAAGCGCCTCGATTTTTGGAAAATTTCAATCAAGTGGCAAGGAAAGCTTGGGCGCTGCGCCGACCGGGGACATCGTTTACATCCACGCGACCTTCGTGTTGATCCTTGCCGTCGTGGTTTGCAAACACTGGACGTACCAAAACCCGCGACATCACGCTCTACCCCATCGGTGGGATCGTCCTATTCCCTGACTCTGGCCATGTTTCCATCAGGACCCGTCCACGGCCTTCCGCTTTGCCGCGGTACATCAGATCGTCGGCCATGCGCACGGCGGAGTCATAGTCCTCAGGCGCTTGGGTGAAGGTGACTGCGCCAAACGTGGCTCCGACCCCCCAGCGTTCTCCGACTTGAGGGATGAGTGCGGCGGTCAGGCGTTCGAGAGACGCACGCGCCTGTTCGGCCTCGGTCTCCGGCATGAGGATCCCGAATTCATCACCCCCAAGCCGCGCCAATAGGTCGCTGGCGCGAAGATGGTCTTGGATGACCGTGGCTACCCTCCGCAGAAGCCGGTCGCCCTCCGCATGACCGAAGGTATCGTTCACCTGCTTGAACCGGTCCAAGTCGATGTAGGCAAGCGTAAAGGGACGCTGGTGGCGTTGTATCTGGACGATCGTCTGGTTGACCCTCGCCTTGAAGACGCGCCCATTGGCGACCCCGGTCAGGGAGTCTGTACTTGCCAAGTCACGCTCGCGCTGGTGGGCCTGCCGTACCCTTTCGACCAGTTCATTGATGATCAGAAAGAAGGCGAGTCGCACGACACTGTTCCATACCGGGATCCAGGCGGCCGAGTAGACATGTCCAGAGGCGAGGTCGAGATACCCCCAGGCTGCGGCGCTGGCCACTGCCATGGCCTGTCCGGCGCGAAGCGAGATCGTGCCTCCGGCCAGCAGCACGGGAGCCAAATAGAAGACGGAGAAGCTGACCTCGAACCCGGTCGAGCCATCCAGCAGAAGCAGGCCGGCCAGAAGGAGCACCGAGAGGGAGACCCTCAAAATGACCGGTGCGGAAATAAGCCTGGCCATCAGGGACGAAAATGAGGATGTGATGGGGCCGTGAGCGGGCTCCCTCTCGGCTTGACGACCTTCGCAAGGCTCGTCTGTCATCGCCGGCTCCTGTGCATGGTTGTTGACCTTATTGGGACTTTGATTATCGGCGAATCGGTCCCACTGCACCCACTACCTTACGATGGCCGCGCAACCTTCGCCGAAGTACCCGCCCGGCACGTGGCAGCCTTGGCCTGACGGGGAATCTGCTCCGAGGGGGCCTCATTTTCGCGGTCGGGAGCGCCCTCAGGCCCGGTGACGCCCCTCCTGTCCCTGGAGCTTCCGGGGCATCGGGGGCGCCTTAGTGTTCATTACCACGATCGGATCCACGGGGCTGGGATCGCTCCTGCCCCGGGCGGCATCTCAGGCATAGAATGGAAGCCTCACCATAGGAGAGCCCCTTGCCGGTCAAACCCAGCACCAAGGAAGAAGAGTTCTTCACCAAGCAGGAGTTCGAGCGGCGGAAGAAGGCCGCCCAGGACCGAGAGCACCAGATGGCTCAACAGGAGCAGACCCGGCGCAAGGAGTTGCACTGGATGTGCTGTCCCAAGGACGGCATGGAGCTGCTGGAAGTGGAGTTCCGAGGCGTGAAAATCGACCAATGCAGCCACTGCGGCGGCGTGTTCCTGGATGCGGGCGAGCTGGACGAGCTGGCTGCTGCAGAGAAGGGCGGCTTCCTGGGAGGTCTGGGTTCCTTCTTCAAGGCCTGATGTGGATCCATGCCCACGTTCGGGAGGACGGCCGATCTCTGCTAGTGGCTCCTGAACTCCGGGCGTCGGAACCGGCTTCCCGCTCCGAAGGGAATGCTGTCCGCTCCCGGGCAATTGGTGCGATATCCCTATTGTCACGCGGATAGGGAATCACTACCCAGCGTTCAGGGAGCGGCATTAACCTCATGCGATCTTTTGGGCTGGGAAGGCTCGGGCTTGGGCCTTCAGGAATGCTGGGCTGAGCTGTCACTGGAGTGCGTGCGACCCGCCTCCGCTGCGCGGGCGAGGTTCCGGAGCATGCCCGCGAAGATGGCTTGATGCAAAGGCCAGATGACGTACCAGTAGAGAAGCCCCATGAGGCCGACGGGATCGAAGATGGCACTCTGGCGGAGGGTGCTTCCTGAGGCATTCCCTTCTACCTCGAACTCCAGCCAGGCGCGGCCGGGGAGTTTCATCTCGGCCTGGAGGAGCAGCAGGTGAGGAGGCTCGTACCGCTCCACGCGCCAAAAATCCAGAGCATCTCCAACCTGGAGGGATTCGGGGTTCCGCCTGCCGCGGCGTAGACCGACCCCACCCACCAGCAGGTCGAGGAATCCGCGCAGGGACCATAGGACATTGGCGTAGTACCACCCGGTGCTTCCCCCGATGCGCCGGATCGGGGCGAAGGCCACCTCGGGGTTCACCGAGACCCTCACCGTCCGAGAATCCACGAGCCGAGAACCAAAGCGAACACCGCCCCAGGTCTTGGGCTGGCCGCTCGAGGAGAGGGCATCCGACCATCGCGTTTGGGCAAAGGTGCCGTCCTCGAAACTCAGGGCCCTTGCCACGGCCTCGGTTACGCCCCTGGGACGCAGGGCGAATGTCTGCAGCGCCATGTCGTTGGAGACCACGGTTGGATTGCGCAGGCTTTCCACCAGCTTGCGGCCCACCCTCGCATAGAGGGGCGTGACCAGGCCCAGCCACAGACTGGAGAGCCGCGGCGTCAGGCCGGGAACGGGGATCATCCACCGTCGGAGCCCTCGTTGTCGGGCATATTCCTGCATGAGGTCACCGTAGGAGACGCGATCTGGCCCCCCGATCTCGAAGATTCGGGAGGGGCCGTCGGGCAGATCGGCGGCTTCCATCAGGTAGGTCAGCAGGTCTTCCACGGCGATGGGTTGGGCGAGGACCCGCACCCAACGCGGGCAGATCATCACCGGAAGGCGCTCCACCAGGGCCCGGAGCATTTCGAAGGAGAGGCTGCCTGATCCGACGACGATGGACGCACGGAACTCCAGCACCTGGGGATGATGGGCGCGGAGCTGCGCTCCGGTTTCCTGGCGGCTGCGCAGGTGCTGCGAAAGCGCCTCGTCAGGGTTCCCCAGCCCTCCCAGGTAGATGATCCTCCGCACACCCGCCGCTCGTGCCGCAGTGGCGAAGTGGGCCGCAGCCTCCCGGTCCTGGGCCTCGAAGTCTCCGGTGGAACCCAAGGCATGCACCAGGTAGTAGGCGGTGTCGATCCCATCAAAGGCGTGTGCCAGGGAGGCCGGTGCCAGGACATCCCCTCGCACGATCTCGGTGGTATCGGCGACGCGCCCCCGGAGAGCCTCGGGCCGTCGGGCCAGGCAGCGCAGCGGTCGCCCGGCTTCCTCGAGACGCGAGAGCAGACGGCCTCCGACATAGCCCGTGGCCCCTGTCAGAAGCGTTCCTCCGTCACGCATGAGCCACCCAGTTGGAAGGGAAAGAAGGACGAGGAATCCGTCCCACGGCACCCACAACCTTAGGATGCCCACCGGGGCGGACATCCACCGGGTATTTCTCCGCGTTAAGGAGTCAGGAGCTTGACCATGCGCTTGATGCCCGTCTTCCTTTTCCTTGCCCTCACCCCTGGAGGTGGCCTTATGGCCGCAGAGCGTCCGTCCTTCGCAGTGGAACGCCGGGTGTCCGGCCTGGAGATCCGCCAGTACCGACCATACGTGGTAGCCCAAACGGAGGTGGAAGGGCCCATTGAGGCAGCAGGTAACGAGGGCTTCCGTCGGCTTGCGGGCTACATCTTCGGGGGCAACGGCACAGGGCAGAAGATCGCCATGACCGCCCCCGTGGCCATGGCGATCTTGCCGGAGGAGACCCAGATCACGCCCAAGGGCGGCGGCTTCCTGGTGCAGTTCATGATGCCCTCGAGCTTCACCCGGGCCTCTCTGCCGCCGCCAAAGGATGGCCGCGTGACCTTCGCCGAGGTGCCCGCCCGGCGCGTGGCAGCCTTGGCCTACCGGGGGAACTGGTCCGAGGCGCGCTACCAGGCTCACCTGGAGAAGCTGCGCGCAGCCCTCGCCAAAGAGGGACTCAAGGTCGCCGGAACGCCCGTCTGGGCACGGTATGACCCGCCCTTCATGCCCACCTTCCTGCGCACCAACGAGATCCTGGTGGAGGTGCAGGCGCCATGAAGACCACCACCTTCACCTTCCGCAAGGGCGCGTTTGATGGCCCCCTGAAGCGCTTCGAGCCCCGGGGCTTCGCGCTGGACCGGGCCAGCAACGCCGTGTGGGGCATGCGCTTCCTGTGGCCCCTCAAAGGGGAGTCCATGGGGACCGCGCCCCTCCAACGCGATCCGACTCCATCGCGGAGGGACTTTGGACATCCAAATAGATCCCGTAGGCGTTAGGGAGAAGAGGAGTATTTACATGGTTCGATTCTTTCGCATGAGCATGCTGACCTTGACCGCGGGTCTTACGCTTTCAGCCCAATACCAGCTGAACCTGGAAGCCACGGCGTGGAACACCCGCCTGAACGATGTCCGCAAGCCCAGCGTAGGGGGCACGACCTTCTCGTTCCCAGAACTGCTGGGCAGCGGTCCCACCTGGGCGTACCGGCTGGATGCCCGCTGGCAGGTGAACGAGCGCCATGGCCTGCGGGTGCTTCTGGCTCCCTTCGAAGTATCTGGCACAGGGGTCTTCGCCTCCCCGGTGACCTACCAGGGGTGCGTCTTCCGCGCGGGGGAACCCACCCGCGGCCTATACCGCTTCAACAGTTGGCGGGCCACCTGGCACTACACCCTGCTGGAAAATGAAGCCTGGACCGTGCGCCTGGGCGCCACGGCCAAGATTCGGGATGCCAAGGTTCTGCTGGAACAGGACGCCATGGTCACTTCCAACAGCAATCAGGGGTTCGTGCCCCTGGTGCACCTGTACACGGAACGCAGATTCTCTCCAGGGTGGAGCGCCGTGTTCGAGACCGATGCCCTGGGGGCCAAACAGGGGCGGGCCATTGATGCGGCCCTGCTGGTCCGTTGGCAGGCCACGGCGCGCGTCCATGCCGATCTAGGCTATCGCCTGCTGGAAGGCGGCGCCGATAACGACGAGATCTACACCTGGGCCCGCCTGGATGGGTGGCGCGTGGGGGTGGGAATGCGGTTCTGAAGAAGGTGGCCTGAGACCAATTTGACAACAAACATAGAGTAATGTCACCCTGTTAAACCAGGGTGATCTCATGCGAAAACCGTCTTCCCTGACTCCTTGGTTCACAACTGACCAGCTCATGGCTTGGGTCCAGGAGGCACCGGATAAGGCCGCCTATCAGCGTCGGCTGGCGATCTGGTTGACACACGCAGGCCCGTTTCCCGCGCATCGCGTGGCCGATCTGCTGGTGGTGTCCACACAGGCGGTTTGGAAGTGGGTCGGAGAATACAACACGCTTGGGCCCTCGGGTCTGGACCGGAAGGGCCGTGGGGGTAGACGCTGGGGGTTGATGACGCTCGAAGAAGAACGCACCTTCCTCGCACAGCACCTGGTGCAGGCGGAAGCCGGGGACCTGCTCACGGTCAAGCAACTCCACCCAGCT
>CAIPUA010000203.1 GCA_903868115.1 uncultured Holophagaceae bacterium | reverse complement strand
GTGGCCCACGATATGAACAATGTGCTGGGGGCGGTTCTGGGCCTTGCCAGTCTGCAGGCCAGCCAAGCCCCCGATGGATCGGCCATGAGGAAGAGAATGGAGACCATCGTCACGGCCTGCCATCGCGGAGCCAATCTGGTGAAGGGTCTGTTGGGGTTCGCTCGGCAGGGCTTGACCGAGGAAAAGATCCTGAACCTGAACACCCTGGTGAAGGAAGAGGTCGCCCTGCTGGAGCGCACAACTCTTCAGAGGGTGCGACTGGTCGCCGATCTGGCCGAGGATCTGATGCCAGTCAAAGGCGACCCTGGAGCCTTGAGTCACGCCCTCATGAATCTGTGCGTGAATGCCGTGGATGCCATGGCCGCAGGTGGAACCCTGACCATCCGAACCCGGAATGAGGGTGACGAGTCGGTGCTCCTGGAGGTGGTGGATACGGGCAGCGGGATGCCCAAGGAGACCCTGGAAAGGGCCATGGATCCATTCTTCACCACCAAACCTCATGGCAAGGGCACGGGCCTGGGCCTCTCCATCGTGTATGGCACGGTGAAGGCCCACCACGGAAAGATTGAAATTCAAAGCCAGCCCGGCGAGGGCACCCGAATCGCCATTCATCTTCCAGCCGGAATGTTTGTGGCCTCAGAGGCCGATCCAGCCGCAGAGGTGCGACCTCGCCAATTCCAGCGAGCCTTGAAGGTGCTGCTGGTGGACGACGACGAACTCATCCAGAGTTCCATGCAAGCGATACTGGAAGTCCTGGGCCACGACACGACTATCACCGCCAGTGGAGAAGAAGCCCTGGCAAAACTCGAAACGGGGTTCCAACCCGATGTCGTGATTCTGGACATGAACATGCCAGGGTTGGGCGGCGCGGGAACGCTGCCGCGTCTTCGCGCCCTGAATCCTACCGTGCCCGTCCTGCTTGCAACCGGTCGCGCTGACCAGAGTGCGATGAATCTGATTCAGACCAATCTGGGAGTGGCCTTGCTGTCCAAACCCTACGAACTTAAGGATCTGGAATACGAATTGAAATGTTTGGGATGACGATAAAGGCGAAACGGCGAGCCGCAGGTTTCGGGCTTTTCTTCGCATTTGTCGCCGTTTTCGAAGCTTCGATGCCGGCAACAGTTCGATGTCATAGAGCTGGAATCACCCCATCCGATCAAGCAGGGTCTGGAACCGGGCTAGGGAGCGGATGGCTTCGAGGTCACCGTCGTGGAGGAACCAAGCCTTCTGGGTGAGACCCGCGGAGACGGCGAGTTCCAGGCAGTCGAGGGCTTCCTCAGGGTTCGAGGCCAGGGCATGGATGCACCCCAAATTATAGAGGAGCATGGAATCGTCGGGGTCCAGCTTGCGCGCCATGCGCGCCCATTCCAGGCCCTTCTCCCGTTCGCCCAGCGCCACAAGCGCATTGGCGCCCAGGTAACGCGTCCTGGCATCGCCCGGGACATGGCTCAGACGTGCTTCGGCGAGAGCCAGTCCTTTTCGCCTGGCCGCCTCAGCCTCGTCCTCGATGCCAAGGCTGAGATACACCTGAGCTACCAGCAGGATGGCCTGGCAGTCTTCAGGCCGGATGCTCGCTGCCCTCTCGAAGAACAGGATGGCCTGCTCTTTCTGGCCGGAAGCAAAGCAGTGGCGGGCGTAGAAATAGGCTGCTTCGTACAGGTAGGGGTCGAGGCGCAAGGCTGTTTCGAAGGCCGCCTCGGCCTCTTCGACTTCGCCGGCCGAAGAGAGGGCCACGCCCCGGGCGGCGTGGGCCTCAGCAAGATTTGGATCCAGTTCCAGCGCCCTCTGGCTGTCGAGTTGCGCTTGCGCGCGATTGGCTTCACTGCGGTCTACGTAGATGAACAGGAAGGCCGCGCAGTTTGCCAGACCGGCCCAGGCGGCGGCATAGGAAGGATCCCGATCCAAGGCCTGTTGGAATCTCTGCATGGCGGAGCGCATACCATGCCGGTTGTACTGGAAATAGAACTGGCGGCCCTTGAGGTAGTCATCATAAGCGTCGAGATCAACCGGCGGGTGGCTGGGGGCAGGTTCGAGGCACAGGTGCAAGGATGCTGCGACACGGGTGGAGATTTCCTCCACGAGCTTGAATACATCCATGTGCTCTCGGTCGTAGCGGTCCGACCAGATCGGGTCTCCCGCGGGCATCTGAAGCATTTCGGCATCGAGAATCAGCCTAGTGCCTTTTTTCTGGATGCTTCCGGTCAGCAGCGCATCCGCCCCCAGGAAACGCCCGATCTCCTCGGCCGACAGCACACCGCCCTTGTTGCGGAAGGAGGAGGTGCGAGAGAGCACGCGAAGGCCCTCCACCCGGCATAGGGACTGAAGGATCTCCTCGGCGATACCTTCACAAAAATGATTCTCAACCCGTCCTGGACTCAGATCGACAAAAGGCAGGACGGCCAGCACCGGTTTTCCCTCAGGGCCTTCACCCCTGGGCCCACCGTGAGTTCGGGAGGCTTGGGGGCTCTCGTGGGACATGGGGCCACCTTTCGCAACATACCCTGCAGGCTTGACCTACTCAGGATCGGGCGGATAGTTTACGACCGAAAGGCCACGTTGGGTACCGGTTCGTTTTAGTGGGAATTCGCTAGAATATTTTCCCATGTCCGAGCGTCTGAACCCCCTCCCCCAGGATGACGGCCTTGCGGCACCGGGAGGGGAGCCCCAGGCGCGGGTGGCCTTCGTCGTGCACGGTCATGTGCAGGGCGTGGGCTACCGGGCCTTCGCACGCCACGCAGCGAGGGCGCTGGAGTTGAGCGGCTTCGTGAGGAACGAATGGGATCGAACGGTGTGCGGGCAGGCCGCTGGTTCCAAATCCGCGTTGGAGGCCCTACGCGTCGCGCTGGATCGGGGTCCGGTCTTTGGCAGAGTTTCCAGGCTGGACTGGAGTCCGCATTCCGAGGGAGAATCTCTTCCCTTTCCCTTCGAAATTCGCCCATGAATAGAGGCCCCATGGATTTCAAGCATCACCTCCGAGAAGTGCCCGACTTTCCCAAACCAGGTTTTCTCTTTCGCGATATCACGCCTTTGTGGGTGGATGCCGAAGCCTTTGCCCGCGCTGTGGAAGCCATGGCTGCGCCCGTGATGACCCTTCAGCCAACCCATGTGCTGGGCATCGAATCCCGTGGTTTCATCTTCGGTTCGGCTTTGGCGCAGAAGCTCGGCCTGGGTTTTGTGCCCGCGCGAAAGCCCGGCAAGCTGCCCGGCTCGACTTTTCAGGAGGGCCATCGCGCCGCCGACGGAAGTGAAGATGCCCTCGAGATCCACCAGGACGCCTTCATGCCCGGCGACCGGGTGCTCATTGTGGATGATGTGATGGCCACCGGCGCTACGGCGGCATCTGCCAAGAAGCTCATCGAGCGCACCGGAGCGCTGCCGATCGCCCTCACACTTTTCGTGGAGCTGGGTGAATTTCCGGGCCGCGAGAAGCTCAAGGGCCTTCCTGTTTTCAGTGTGGTGCGGGTCTGAGGGGAATCGGCAAGGCGGAGCTCCCAGTTCAGGAGTCCGCGATTTCTCGGGTCGGACATCCTGAGTAGCTGCGGCCAGAAAGCAGATGTTCGCGCTTCATGACAACGCTGTTGGGCGCCAGATGGGTGCTTTCGCCGATATCCGCCCCATAGAGCAGAACCGCTCCGGCTCCCACCGTGGCATGGCGCCGGATGTGCACCCGGCCGATCTTCAGCACCCGGTCTTCGAACGTGTGAGCCTGGAAGAGGGCGCTCACGGTGGCCCCATCCTCGAAGTCCAGCATGTCTGGATCCACCACCTGGGCGAAGCCCGTGCCTAGCACCACACCCTTGCCGATCCTCATGCCGGCCAGACGCAGGTACCACGTGAGGAAGAGGGTGCCTTCCAGGGCCGAGAGTCCAGCCCGGGCGTACAGGCCCCAGGCCACATATAGGAAGTCCCAGCGGCTGCACCAGCAGGACCACAGGGGATGCTGGCCCGGCTTCACGCGGCCCAGGAGAAGCCACTTCAGGGCGAGGATGAAGAGGCAGAAAAAGGCGGCGAGGGCGAGGTTCGCCAGGGGCAGGGCGATCAGGAGAAAGATCGCTCGGGAGAAGCTGGCCTCCGCAAGGGCAAGAACCTTGTACCAGAGCGGCAGGCTGAGCGCGGGAACGACGGGAAGGACTACCCGGGCGGTCTCCCAGAAAACACGATTCCAATAGCGAATGAAGCAGGGGTCGTGGGTCAGGCTGCGATCGCAGTCGACACTTTCACGGCGGGGCAACTCGAAGGGTGGAAGGCCGAACCAGGAAGTGCCCGCACGCATCAGGCGGTCATTGGCCACGGTGCAGACCCCGAGCAGGAGATTTTCTGGAAGCTGCTGCCCGCCGGGGATGACGGCATGATTCCCGAGGAAGGTGTTCTTCCCCAGCCTAACGGGCGCAAGGGTCACGGTTCCCCGGTGGAGCAGGGGCCCCCCAAGGTAGACCCCGTCCGCGAAGAAGCACTCGGGGCCTATCTCCACCAATTCCGGAACCCCATCGATGAGCGTGCTGATCTCGCAGTCAGGCCCCACGCCCATGCCAGCTGCCCGCAGCCAAACCGGCCAGAAAAGGGTTCCGCTCAGCCAATCGCTGGCGCTCTGCAGCAGTTCCGCCTTCAGCCAGATCCGCAGATAGGCGGGTGCCCGGCAGCCGATGACGCCCGCCTGCACACGGCCCATGGCGCGCACGGCCAAGGCTTCCATGGCCAATACGAAGGGAATGGGGAGCACGCCCATGGCCGCCACGGCAAGCAGTACCTCCGGCGCCAAGGTGGAGTGATTGAGCCACTCGACGGCATGCTGCGTGTCGATGCCGTAGGCGAAGACCAAGCCGAGGATCACCCCTTCGAGGGGAAGGGTGAGCAGCACCCGAAGGGCCGCCCGCCCCAGGAGCAAGGCGAGGCTGAATGGAAGGGGCGCGAGCACCGGAGAGCACTCAGGCAGCCGCGGCGGAAGGGGGGCCGTCCCCAGGAGCTTTGCCGGCACGCCTCCCCAGCACTCACCGGCAGGAATGCGGCCGGTCAGAAAGGAAAGGGCGTTGAGGTAGGCGTTGGGTTCCAGGGTGCTGCCCCCGCCGACGCAGGCCCGCGTCTCGAGCGTGCTGCCGTTCCCCAGCCTGATTGCAGCGAAAAGGATCTGGCCGTCCTGATGGTCCACCAATCGCAAAGAGACTTCCTGACCCAGTGTGACGTCATCGCCGATCTCGAGGAGATCCCAGCCGCCTTGATAGAGATTGACGCCCCGGTGAATGTGCACCCTTTCGCCGATGCGTGTGCCGAGCAGGCGCAGGGATTGTTGCAGGAAGACCGTACCCTCCAGCATGAGCCATGGCACGAGGCGCGCACACTGTTGCACCATCCAGTTTCGGACGAAGAGGCTGCCCCAGACCGGTGCATGTCCCTCCCTGTAGCGGCCGATGAGCAGGCGTTTCACGGCGGTGGTCAGGAGTATGGCGACCACCGTGTGGAGGAACATTCCCGCGATGAAAAGAAAGGGGCTCAGCAGCAGGAAGGGCACGAGGCCAAGGCGCTGGGTCAGGAAAGGCAACAGATGGAAGGTGGCCAGATAGGCGAGGGGCGAGCCCGTTACTAGGCCAAGCAGCAGCCAACCGCCCTGGATCAGCGTGGCGCCCAGGGGGCGGATCGAGGTTCCCGGACTATTGCCTGGATGGGGGGTTGCATGCGAATCGGCCGCCTGAAGGCGCTCGGCGAGTACCGCGACAGTCCTGGTTTCATAGAGATCCCGCACGGTCACGGTGTCTGTGGCAGGGTCCTCCCGAAGCAGCGAGACCACCATGGCCGCGCTGAGCGAATCGCCGCTGAGTTCGGCGAAGAAATCGTCGTGAATGGAGATCTCCCCGCACCCTTCGAGGACTTGTTCAAATGCCGCGGCGATGCGCCCTTCCATTGGGTTTCGCGGCGATACTCGTGAGTGTTCCCCGGTTCGGGGATCCAATTCCAACACCGGTAGGTGCTTGCGGTCCAGCTTTCCGCCTACGGTCGTGGGCAGTTCGGGCAGGAGGCCCCAGCGGCTAGGCACCATGTAGGCTGGGAGCCCTCGCTGAATTTCTGCCTTGAGTGCTTCCAAGGACGGCGGGGTATCGCAGGAGGAGGGGACCACGAAGGCTACCAGGGTCTGGGCGGCGCCTTCCCCCTGAACGCGACAGGCAGCTTCGCGGACACCTTCGCACTCGGCGAGGCGAGCCTCGATGGCCTCCAGTTCGATGCGGTATCCACGCAGCTTGATTTGGGCATCCCTACGCCCATGGAAGAAAAAGGTGCCATCGGCTTCCCGATGCACGAGATCACCTGTGCGGTAGATCCTTCCCAGCCTGGGATGTTCGGGAAATTTCTGGGCGGTCAGCTCGGGACGGTGCCGGTAGCCCCGCGCCAGCCCCACGCCGCCCATGCAGAGCTCACCCAGTTCACCATCCGCCAGTTCGTTCAGGGTCGAGTCCAGCACCCAGGCATGGTGCCCGTGCACGGGTCGGCCGAGCGTGATCGGACTCTCTTCGGAAATGTCCACCCGAAGGCAGGTGACGGTGCATTCCGTGGGGCCGTAACCATTGACCAGGCGCCGCCCGCGCCCCCAGCGATCGGCCAGATCGCGGGGCAGTGCCTCCCCACCCACATAGAGAAGGCGCAACTCAGGCAAGGCGACCTGGGGGTTCTCGCAGCCGGTGGTCCGCAGGAGGGTGGGCGGGGGGCAGAGCACGGTGATGTGTTCCTGCCAGAGCCAGGGAATGAGGTCCGGGCCCAGGCGGGTAGTGTCGTCATCCATCACGACCACCGTGCCACCCGCGGCCCAGGCGAGCCAGGTTTCCTCCAGCGACGAGTCGTAGGAGGGCGAGGAACCCTGTGCGATCCGGTCCTCCGGTGTGAGACCAAAGGTCTCGATGTCGCTGGCCACGAGGTTGGCGATGCTTCGGTGTTCAATCATCACGCCCTTGGGACGCCCGGTGGTGCCCGAGGTGTAGATGAGATAGGCGAGGCTCCTGGGATGCAGCCAGGGTGAGGGTGAGGGCGGTGCCGGTTCGGTCGGGCAGAACGCCGCAGTTGCCACATCAAAGGTCTGCTTGGGATCGAAGCCCACTGCAAGACCTCGGGCCACGCCCACAGCATCCGTCAGCAGCGCGACCGCCTCGGAATCCTCCAGAATGTCCCGCAGTTGTTCATCGGGAAAGGCCGGGTCGATGCAAGTGTAGGCAGCACCCGAGCGCAGCACGGCAAGCTGCGCGGCATAAAGGTGCTCTACGGAACGAGGCAACAGGATCGCCACCACACTTTCCCAAGTGACCCGGCCGCGCAGCGGAGCCGCCAGCACATCGGAGAGGGCCAAGAGTTGTGCGTAGCTGATCCGGAGGCGTCCAGGGCGGCCCCTCCCGGGCGGAATCTCCAGGGCGATGCGGTCCGGCCAGCGCCTTGCCGCTCGCTCGTAGAAAGCATGGAGCAGGAATTCCTCATCCTGGAGGCAAAACGGATCGGGTGCCATTCAGCTCAGGCCAGTCACGGGAGGCACCAGGGGCAGGAGCAGACTGAATCGGCTGCCCTGGGGCAGCGCCTGGTAATGCGCCTCGCCGCCATGGTCCTGGGCGATGCGGCGCACGATGGCGAGACCCAGGCCCGTGCCCTTGCGCTTGGTAGAGAAGTAGGGCTCGAAAAGGCGCTCCCGGATCTCTTCCGGTACGCCCGGGCCATTGTCTTCCACTTCGAGGCGAACGCGGTCTGCGCTGACCTTGAGCGACAGGTGGATGCGTCCCCTCCCGTCCAAGGCGCTCACCGCGTTGTCGACGAAGTTGATGAGGGCGCGCTTGACCATATCGGCGTCCCACTGGGCTTCAACGGAACCACCGGAGACATCCAGTTCGAAGCGGATCTTGGGGTGGGCAGGGGCGTAGAGGGCCTGCACTTGGCGCAGGAGTTCACAGGCGTCCAGGGGCCTAGGCTGAGGTGCCGGCAGTTTGGCGAAGCGGCTGAAGCTGTCCACGAGGCGTGAAAGACTGGCGACTTCCGCCAGGATGGTCTCGGCGCCCTCGGTGACCACCTGGGCTTCCAGACGCCCTTCCCGGCTGCGGCGCAAGAGGCGTTGGGCGGTGAGCTGGATGGGCGTCAGGGGGTTCTTCACCTCGTGGGCCATGCGCCGGGCGACTTCCTGCCAGGCCGCACGCTTCTCCGCCTGGGCGAGGAGGGAGAGATCCTCCAGTACCGCCAGTTCGCCGCCATCCGTGATGGACACGACGATCGCACGCACGGGACGGCCTTCGCCTTCGCCGCCGATGCGGAGTTCCTCCTCGCGGGCCCGCCGCGTGGCGCGGACGTCTCGGACCAGCCCTGAGAGACCGCCCATGCGGGGTTGAGCTGAAAGTTCGCTCCAGATGGAAGTGAGGGGATTCCATGCCTCCAGCCCAAGCCAGCGGCGGGCAGTCGAGTTGAAGATGCGCAGTTCTCCGTCGACATTCCAGCCCAGGACGCCGACGGGCAGGGCCTCCAGCAGTTGTCCGAGGTAGGCCCGCTGGCGCTCAATGCGATCGGCCTGGGCCTCGATGGCCTCGCGGTTCTGGCGCAGGTCCCGGGTCATGGTGTTGAAACTCTTGGAGAGCAAGGCCAACTCATCCTCGCCCTGGACGGGCAGCAGCACCTCCAGGTCACCCATACCCACCCGCTGGGCGGCTTTGGCAAGGGCCCGCACGGGTTCGGAGATGGTGCGGGCGATGGCGAGTCCCACCCACATCGCGAAGAAAAGAGTGAGCAGCGTGAGCAGCAGGAAGGTGTCCTGGGGAAGGGCCTCGAGCCTCTCGCGGAAGGCATGGATCTGTGCTGAATCCCGGGCGCGTTTGTCCAGGCGCAGAATGCCGTCATGGAGTTTTTTCGGAACGAAAATACCCGCCACGAAGCGCGGCCCCGTTCGGGTGGGCTCCGAGGGTGCCAGCAGCCACATCCCCTGATCTGTTTCCTGCTGCAGGGTGTCCGGAAAATCTCCGGGCAGGATCGGCGGCAGCAAATCCTTTGCGAGGTCCATGGGGGCACCCGAGCTGCCTGGCTCCAGGCGGACCAGAAGATCCAAGCCCGCGGCCTGCCGAAGGGCGCCGAGATCGCCGATGGCGCTTTCGGGAAGGCGCTCCAGGGCAACACGGAGGCGAGCCTCCATTTGTTCGCGGAAGGCCTCGGCAACGGCCTTTCCATCCCGGATCAGCTCCTGGGTCTCCGGGACGAACCAGCGCTTCACATTCTTGCTGATGAATTCCTTGCCCATGAGAAAGAGCATCAGGCTCGGCGCGAGGCAGACCACGAAGAAGGCCAGCACCAGTCGGGTGCGGATACGGGCCCCCAGGATGCCCCGGCGGCGTTCGAAGTAGAGCTTGGCCAGGGTGCGGGCGATGATGAAGAGCAGAGTGCCGATGGCCAGCGTGTTGGCTAGGCCCAGTGCCAGCAGCGCCCAGCGACTGGGAGCATCGATGCCGGTTTCCACCTGGGTGCTGAGGAGCTTGTAGCCGCGCGAGAGCACTCCGATCAGGACGATCAGGAGCACCGCCGCGTAGAGGCGGTTCAGATCGGGATGGCGACTGGGCTTGGCTTCGGAGTCCATCGAAAAAGGCTACTCTGGAACCGGGAGTCGCGATGGTGAAGCTGAAGTCCAAGGATCCTTTCCAGGCCCGACAGGCCTTTCTGGAGGGCTTCGCCGAGGATCCAGATGGTCTCTGGTCGGAAGTGGTGGCCGAGGGCGAGCGCATCCCCCGCTGGAGTCGCGAATTCTGGACCTCCAGGCAGCGCCAAGCGTCGAGCCTGCAGGAGGTATCCTACCGGGCCTGCTACAAGCCCCAGTTGCCCCGGCTCTTTATCGAGAAGCTCACTCGGCCCGGCGAGCGGGTCTACGATCCCTTCAGTGGACGCGGCACGACGGCCCTCGAGGCAGCCCTCCTGGGGCGCGAGGTGGCGGCCAACGATATCAATCCCCTTTCGGAGTTCCTGGCGCGCCCACGCCTGACCCCGCCGGATCCCGCGGATGTTAAGGCGCGTCTGGAAGCGATTCCCAGAAATGGCGCCGCATCGGATGAGCTTGATCTCTCGATGTTCTACCACTCGAACACTGAGGCGGAGATCCGCGCCCTGCGAGCTTGGTTCCTGGAGCGGGAGCAAACCGGCGAACTCGACGGGCTCGACACTTGGATCCGCATGGTGGCCACCAACCGCCTCACGGGCCACTCTCCGGGATTCTTCTCGGTCTATACCCTGCCGCCCAACCAGGCGCTCAGTGCGGCAAAGCAGGTGGAGATCAACCGTCAGCGGGAACAAGTGCCGGATTACCGCGATACCCGTGCCCTTGTTCTGGAAAAAACGCGACAGTTGCTGTCCGATCTGGATGACGAGATGCGCCAAAACCTTGCCCGCGCCGCCCCGGGTGCCCTCTTCCTGACGGGCGATGCCCGAGCCACCCAAGGGTTGGATTCCAATTCCGTCCAACTCACCGTCACCAGCCCGCCCTTCCTGGATGTGGTGCAGTACGCGGCCGACAACTGGCTCCGCTGCTGGTTCTGCGGCCTGGATGCCGAAGTCATCGCCCGTGGCATCACCATGTCCCGCACGGTGGAAGCCTGGGCCGAGACCATGCAGGGCGTCCTTCGCGAACTCTTCCGCGTCACGAGTCCCGGCGGCTTTATCGCCTTCGAAGTGGGCGAAGTGCGCAAGGGCACCGTGCGCCTAGAAGAGGTCGTGCTGCCCCTTGGCATCCGCGCGGGCTTTTATCCCATGGGTATCCTGGTCAACGAACAGTCTTTCACCAAGACCGCCAACATCTGGGGCGTGGACAACAACGCGAAGGGCACCAACAGCAACCGGATTGCGCTGTTCCAAAAAGGTTGAGAAATCTTTCAGCCTGGATTTTGCGTTTCGGATCTGGCTGACTCAGCCCAAGGCTGGTCGGTGATCTGTCGGTCTCATCTCATACAGCGTCGCGTCCTCACCATCCCGGTAGTAGCCCCTGCGCAGGCCCGTGAAACGCCAGCCTTCGGTCTCGTAGAGGTGCCGCGCGGGGGCGTTCGATACCCGGACTTCGAGATGCAGCTCCGAGATTCCGAGTGCCGCTATCGCTGCGCTGCTGATGCGCAGCAACCTTCGCCCGTGGCCTTGGCCTTGGGCTTCGGGGTGCACGGCGATGCGGAGCAGTTCGGCCTCTCCAGCGGCCGGGATGAGGCCCCACCGGGCGTAGCCGCAACCTTCCAGGGCCCACATCTGCTCGCGATCCTCCAGCACGCCCCAGGCTTCGCCGAAGACCTCGCGTTCGAGGGCCTCCACCCAGGCGGGCAGGGCCGAGCCGGGGCCGAAGTGGATCAGTTCCATCAGCGCGCGTGGCCGCGGCGCAGGGCCTCGGAGAGATGGGCGGAGGCCTGGGGGAAGTTCAACTCCGCGTCCGTCTCGCGCAGGTAGAAGGGCACCAGCGGGGCTTCGGGTGCCAGGGTGGCCTTGGCGCGACAGAGGGCGACGAGACCTGCGAGCGTCGCTGCCTCCTCGTTTTTCAGGCACCAGGCCCCGTGGGAGAGATGGGCGGTGGCCTTGGGGCGGAAGCCGGCGGGGGCCCACCACGGATCGCTGCCGAGGAGGGCGGCCAGTTCGGGAAGAGGATGCTTGGCGGCGGGAGTGAGGGCCTCGTCTCCCCATTTTTGAGCGAAGGCCTCGCTGCGCTGGCCATCCAGGAGGATCCAGGTGGCGTCAAATTGCCCGGCGCAGCGCAGCGCGCAGGCGCGCAGTTCGAAGGCAGAGAAACCCCAGGTGGGCAGACCGGTGAGCGCCAAGCCCTCCGCCGTGGCCACGCCGATGCGCAGACTGGTGAAGCCGCCCGGCCCCACGCAGGCCACGCAGCCCGTCAGGTCGCTGGGCGTTGCCCCGGCCTCTTCGAGCAGGGCCTGGAATCCCGGGAGCAGGGCCGTGCTGGCGCTCCGTCCGAGTTCAACATGCAGGCAGCGGGTCCAGGAGCACTCCCCATCCACGAGGGCGAGGTGGAGGCGTTCGGTGGTGGTATCGAGACCTAGCAGCATCCGGTCAGTCTACGATCACTTCCCTGTGATTGGCCGACTCAGCAGTCTCGGGGTTTCACGGGAGTTCGCCAAGGCAAGACCCACATTCAAGGCGAACTGAGCGTCCTGCACCATGCCGCCCAGGTCACAGGAGGGATCGTATTCTTCCTTCACCTGGTGGTAGCGCGCGTAGAAGGCCTTCAACTTTTCCTTCGCTGACGCGGCATCCCCGAGAAAATCACTGCCGCTGCCCAGGCTCACGGCGGGAACGCCCGCCCGCACGAAGGGGAAATGATCCGAGCGGAAGTAGCCCCCGCCGAGGTCGGGTTCCGGCGGCAGGAGGCGCAGGCCCATCTGCTTCGCCAACTCCGCAAGAAGGGGTCCGAGCGTGGTGTGCTCGTGACCTGAGGCCTTGGCGTCCCGGGTGGGGCCGAGGATGTTCAGGCTATCGAGGTTGAGGTCCGCCACGGAATTTGCGAGGGGCCACAAGGGGTGCTTCGTCCAGGACGACGATCCCCACAGGCCCTGTTCCTCGGCACAGACAAAGAGAAAGATCTGACTGCGCCGGGCGGGGCAGGTGGCAGCGGCCTCGGCCACGGCGAGAAGCGCGGCGCAGCCACTCGCATTGTCGGCCGCGCCATTGTAGATTCGGTCGCCCCGCACGGCCTTGTCGGGTTCCGCAAGCCCCAGGTGATCCCAATGGGCGCTGTAGATCACCGCATCCTGCTTCATTCCGGGATCCGTGCCCGGAAGCAGACCCGCCACATTGAATTCCGTCAGGCGCCGCGTCTCGATCGCCAGATTGCCTTTGAGGCGGAGGCCCAGTTCCACGGGGCGGAATTCCCGGGTGGCGGCCCGGGTCCGCAGGGCCTCCAGATCCTGACCTGCCGCCTGGAAGATCCGTCTGGCAAAGGCGTCAGTGATCCAGCCCTCCAGGGGATTGCCCCTGCGTTCGGCGGCCTGAAAGCGCTCGCCGGAGAAGCTGTTGAGCACCACCGACCACGGATAGGTCGCGGTGCTATCCGTGTGGATGAGCAGTACGCCCGCAGCTCCTTGCCGAGCGGCCTCCTCGTACTTGTAGACCCAGCGGCCGTAGTAGCTCATGGATGCGCCGTTGAAGCGCGAGGGCTCTTCCTTCGTGGGCGGAGGGTCGTTCACCATGAGGACGAGGATCTTGCCGCGGCAATCGAGGCCTTTATAGTCATCCCAGTCCGCCTCGGGCGCGTGGATGCCATAGCCCGCGAAGACCAGAGGCGCGTCGAAGGTCAGTCCGGCCTTCACCTGCCCTGTGCTCAGCACCGCATCCTGATCAAAACGCAGGGGCAACTCGCCCAGGGGCGAGGCAATCGCGAGGGAACTCTGATTCTTTCGTAGACGGGCGCCATCCAGCAGGACCTCCTGGCGGAAACTGTCGCCCTGGAGGGGCTTGAGGCCCAATTTGCGGAGTTGGGATTCCAGGTAGGCCACGGCCAAGGCCCCGCCCCGGGCCCCGGTGCCGCGGCCCTCCAGCAGATCGTCGGCGAGGAAGGCTAGGTGGGCGCGGAGGGGCGCCTCCTGGACCTTCGGAGTTTGGGCGAAGACCACGAACGAGGTGAACAGAAGTGGTAGCAGGGCGCGCATGGGAACCTCTGTAATCATCTTAACGCGAGGTATCTTGCGCTGGATCCTCACTGCGCTCGCCGCACTATGGCGCACTCCGTGATCCAGGCAAGCGCAAACAGGCGAGCGATCCTGCGGACCGCTCGCCTGCTTCGGCTCACCCGAACGTTAGCTGAAGGTCGCTGGATCCTCACTGCGCTCGCCGCACTGCGGCGCGCGGTGATCCAGCGGCTTCAGACATTCTTGATGACTTTGCCGGCTTGGAGGCAGGAGGTGCAGACGCGGATGCGCTTGGGCACGCCGTTCACCAGGGCGCGGGCGGGCTGGAGATTGGGATTCCAGCGCCGGTTGGTAATGTTGTGGGCGTGGCTGATGTTGTGCCCGAACTGGGGCTTCTTACCGCAAATTTCGCACTGACGGGACATGGCGACCTCACAGATTCCGGGTATGGCACGGCCAAAGGAACGTTAGTCTACCAAATTCTTAGGGGATCTCAAGGCGAATTCGTGGGGGGCTTGCGGCGGCTGAGCTTCCCGGCGAAGGTAAGGCATTCGCCGTCCCCAATTCCCATGAAACTCGATCGCTGGGCCCTTGCCTTCACCGTTCTGCCCTGGCCTGAAGGCCAGAAGGCGCAGCTCTGGGCAGCGATTGAGCGGGGCGAGAGCCCGCGTCTCGATGCGGAGGCTCGCCGGGCACTGGAGGGGCTGGCGCCGGAGCAGTTGCGGGAGGAGGCCCGGGCGCGAGGCGCACGCCTGATGCTGCCTTCGGACGAGGGGGTCGGTCGCTTTCTGGCGGAACTGCCCTATCCCGTGGCGCTCTGGGTGCGGGGCAGCCTGCCGCCCCCAGGGTTGGCGGTGGCGATGGTGGGGAGCCGTGCGGCGAGTTCGGCGGGCAAGGTTCGGGCCCGAGCCTGGGCGAAAGAGTTGACCCAGGCGGGCGTTTCCGTGCTTTCGGGCCTGGCTCGGGGCATCGATGGTGCGGCCCACGAGGGGGCGCTGGAGGCGGGCTCCACCTGGTGCATCATGGGCTCGGGCCTCGATCATCCGTATCCGCCCGAGCACAGCCGACTGATGGACCGGATGGCGGAAGCCGGCGGTGTAATTACGCCCTTCCCGCCCGAGGCCCGGCCCCAGAAGTGGCATTTCCCTCGGCGCAACTGGCTCCTGGCGGCGTGGACCCAGGGGGTGCTAGTAGTGGAGGCGCGAACCAAATCCGGTTCCCTGGTGACGGCGAGGCTGGCCCTGGACCTGGGGCGGGAACTCTGGGCATGTCCGGGAGCCCCTGAAAATCCTTTGGCAGAGGGGCCTAATGCCCTCCTGCGCGAGGGCGCAGCCCACATCTGCCGGGACCCTGCAGACATCCTGGAGGACCTGGGCAGCCTGTCCCTCGAGCAGAATTGTTCTTGACGTCCGTGGGATGATCCCCTTTTGAACGATTTGGAGAGAACCGTGACCAAGCTTGTCATCGTGGAAAGCCCTTCGAAGGCCAAGACCATCACCAAATACCTGGGCAAGGGCTACAAGGTCATGGCGAGCGTGGGCCACATCCGCGATCTGCCCACCAAGGAGGCCGTGGAGATTGGCGGGAAGAAGGTGCCGGTCATCGATGTGGCCGGGGATTTTCAGGAGGTCTACGAGATCCCGGCTTCCAAGGCCAAGGTGGTGGCGGGCCTCAAGGCTGCGGCGAAGGGAGTCGAGGAATTGATTCTCGCCACCGACCCTGATCGCGAAGGGGAGGCCATCAGCTGGCATCTCCTGGAGGCCATCAAGCCACCCAAGGGTTTGAAGGTGCGCCGCGTTCTCTTCAACGAAATCACCCAGAACGGCATTCAGAAGGCCATGGCCTCGCCCACCGAATTGAATCGGCAACTCGTTGACGCTCAGCGAGCGCGCCGCGTGCTGGATCGCATCGTGGGCTACAAGGTGAGCCAAGTGCTCTGGGACAAGGTGAAGCGGGGTCTTTCCGCGGGCCGCGTGCAGAGCGTCGCTCTGCGCCTCATCGTGGACCGCGAACACGAAATCCAGGCCTTCAAGGCCGTCGAATATTGGGTGCTGCGCGGGAAGTTCGCCGCCAAGCTGCCCCCCCAGTTCTGGATGAAATTCGTGAAGCTCAATGGCCAGGTTCTGCAACTCGGGAATAGGGAGATGAAGGCCCGAGTGAAGAACGAAAAGCAGGCCCACAGCCTGAGGGATCAGGTCCTCAAGGCGGCGTGGAAGGTGACGGGCCTGGAGACCAAGGAGAAATTGCGCAACGCCCCGGCCCCATTTACCACCGCCAAGCTTCAGCAGGAGGCGGCCAACAAGCTGCATTTCTCCGTGTCGCGCACCATGCAGAACTCCCAGCGCCTCTACGAGGGCGTCGATTTTGGCGAAGGACCCGTGGGCTTGATCACCTACATGCGCACGGATTCACCTCGCCTGGCTCCCGAGGCCATCGAGGCTACCCGCGCCTACATCCAGAAGAAGTGGGGCAAGGAATATCTGCCCGCCAAGGCCAAGCTTTTCAAGGGCAAAGCCAGTGCCCAGGACGCGCACGAGGCCATTCGTCCCACGGATATTTCCCGAGCTCCCGAGACTCTCCGCGGGCACCTGGGGCCCGACGAATTCCGGCTCTACGCGCTCATTTGGCGCCGCACGGTGGCCTGCCAGATGGAAGCCGCTCGTTTCGACGAAACGGTGGTCCAGGCTGAGAGCGCCCTGGAGAGCGGCGAGGTTGCCACCTTCGAGGCCAAGGGCGAGATCGAACGTTTCCCCGGCTGGCTCGTGGCCTACCGCGCCGACAAGGTGGAGAGTGCCGCCGAGCAGATCGATAGCGCGAACGAGGAGGAAGAAGACGAGAATGTGGGCCTGCCCGATCTCCAGAAGGGCGAGACGCTGAAGCTTGAGACCCTCGAGACCGAACAGCAATTCACCAAGCCCCCCGCGCGGTTCTCGGAAGCCACGCTGGTGAAGGAACTCGAAGAGGATGGCATCGGCCGCCCCTCCACCTACGCGAGCATCATCGCCACCATCCAGAACCGCGACTATGTGAAGAAGGTCGAGGCCCGCTTCAAGCCCACCGAGATCGGCATGGCCGTCACGGATCTGCTGGTGCAGGGCTTCCCTGAGCTAATGGACCCACGGTACACCAGCGGCATGGAGGATCAGCTGGATCGCATCGAGGGCGGCGAGATCAGTTACGAAAAAATGATGAAGGCCTTTTACAGCCCCTTCGAGAAGTTGCTCAAGAGCGCGAGCAAGGACATGGCCAATCTCAAGGCCGGCGTACCCACGGAGATCAAGTGCAAGAAGTGCAAGGCCACGATGCTCAAGCGCTACGGGAAGAACGGCCTCTTCCTGGGCTGTTCCAAATATCCCGACTGTGATCACACCGAAGAACTCGAACCCTTGGATGAGCCCGAGGACGCCCCCGAATGCCCGCTTTGCGGCACCAGTCCCATGAACCTGCGCAAGGGCCAGTGGGGTCCGTTCTGGGCCTGCCCCAACTATCCCGATTGCAAGGGCATTGTGAAGGCCGACCCCAAGGGCATTCCCGTGCCCGCCGACGTGCCCCTTGAGGAAAAGTGTCCCACCTGCCACAAGCAGTTCGTGAAGCGCCATGGCCGCTATGGTGAGTTCGTTTGCTGTGTGGACTACCCCAAGTGCAAGACCGTGAAGAAGGAAATCCTAGGCGTGCCCTGCCCCAAGTGCGGCGGCGACCTGAGCCCCCGCAAGAGCCGTTTCGGCAAGATCTTCTATGGCTGCACCAAGTATCCCAAATGCGACTTCACCGCCTGGGACAAGCCCGTGCCCATGAGTTGCCCCGGCTGCAAGGCCAACTACATGACCGAAAAGACCCGCAAGCCGCGCGGCAAGGATCCCGTAACGGTCCTGCTCTGCCCCGCCTGCAAGCACGAAGAGCCGATGGGTTAAAATCGTGCGGCAGGCCGCGCGATTTTAATGGGCCCCCTGCGGGGGCACGGGAAAATTTGGTTGATGAGACGTCTTCGGTTCCAAGGTGCGAACAGTGGATATTCAAGTCACATGGCATCAACCAATTCGACTGCATGATGGTTCAGATCAGAATTTTATTTATTGCTGCAATGATGCAGACTTTGAAAACCTCCCGAAAACCGCCGGTGTGTACATTTTTGCCCGTCGGTTCGGCAAAACCGTCTCACCGCTCTATATAGGCCAAGCGACTCGACTGAAGATCAGGCTCAAACAACAATTCAACAATACACGTCTCATGAAGGGTATTGAACGAGCGACGCTGGGACATCGGATCCTCATTATCGGCGAGATTCAGCTGCGCCCTGGGCAAAAAGCACCCCAGGTCTTGAATGTTGTTGAATCTGCCCTTATCGAGCACGCACTTGCAAATGGACACGATCTTCTCAACAAGCAGGGTACTAAAACGCCAGTTCATGTGATTCGATCGAGTTCCGGTAACCTCGCCTCCCGCCAGGTTGCTCCGCTCATCATGTATGTACGTAGGCATTCCTGACTCGTTGCACAACTCAGCCGTTGGTCTCTGCGAGGCACGCATATTTCCTTTTGCGTCACCTCCGCAGCAGGTGCCTGCCGAGGGATCAGTTTTTCCCCATTAGGAATCAGGCTCGCCAGAGCCTGATTCCTACGTCGGAAACTCGCGCACGGCGATGTAGTTCTCCAACCCGCGGATGACGCCTTCGCGTTCGGCCACCAGTGCCTTCACGACATCGCCGATGGAAACGATGCCGACGACCATCTTGCCGTCCATGACGGGGACGTGGCGGATGCGTTTCTCGGTCATCAGGGCCATGCACTCGTCCACCTTGGTGTCGAGCTTCACGTGGAAGACCTGACTGGTCATCACCTCGCTCACCGCGAGCTCGGGCGAAAAACTGCCCGTCTTCATGGCGAGCCTCACGAAGTCGCGCTCGGAGAAGACGCCCCACAACTGTTCTCCATCCATCACGAGGACGATGCCAATGCGTTTCTCGGTGAGCATCTTCAGCGCGTCGTGGACCTTGGCATCCGGGGCGACGAACCAGAAGGTGTAGCCCTTCGTCTCCAGAATGTTCTTCATTGTGGCCATGGGAGGATCTCCTTGGGGGTGGGTGGGAAATGAGACGCCGGGGCGGGTGAAGGGATTCTGCCCTCTTTTTTGGCAGGATGGGGCGGAATCTTCAAGCTGGAGTGCTTCAAAGTCCTCGCGCCGCCTCGCAGTCAACCGAGCAGGCGGAGGATATCGATAGAAATAAGTGGGCATTTGGGCTGTGGGATGTCCGGCGGAAGCTCTACTCTGGTTTCCAACCCCCGGAGAACCCCATGGAACCCACCCTCGAAAACCCGCCCCCTGCACCCCAGAATTCCGAGCAGAACACCTGGGCCATGCTTTGCCACCTTGCGAGCCTCTCGGGCTACATCATCCCCTTTGGCAACATCCTGGGGCCTCTCGTGGTCTGGCTGATGAAGAAAGACACCATGCCCCTGGTGGATGATCAGGGCAAGGAGTCGATGAATTTTCAGATCACCGTCGCCATTGCCGCCATCGTGTGCATTCCCTTGATCTTCGTCTGTGTGGGAATCTTCCTGCTCATCGCCGTAGGCATCGCGGCTTTGGTGTTCACAGTGATCGCGGCGATCCAGGCCAGCAAAGGCACGGCCTACCGATACCCCCTCGCCCTGCGGCTGATCAAGTAGTTTTCCGCAAGGAAAAGCCTCAGATCGGAAATCACGCCTAGTGGCAGAACCTGCTGGGAGCGGAGACAGAGCCGATCTGTGTGCATGTATTGGAGCGCACCGCGGCGGAGGGTCCCCTGGGCAGCGCCGATTCCGACGATCCCGAAAAGCGGGGTCCCTGGTGGGGCTGGAAGCCCCAGAAGGCGGCTCTCGATTTCCTCTGGCGCACAGGATCACTGGCCATCGCAGGGCGTGTGAACTTCCACAAGCGCTACGATCTTCCCGAGCGGGTGCTGCCTCTCGTCCACTCCCTCCCGGAACCCGATCCCCAGATGCATCTGGAGTGGGCCTGCGCTAAAGCGTCGGAGCGGTTATTGATCTTCACCCCCAAGGAACTGGCGGGCTTCTGGAATTCCGTGGAGACTTCTGAAGCCAGGCTTTGGTGTGCGAGAGCCGTCAAGGAGGGGCGAATCCTGCTGGTGACGGTGGAGACGGCGGATGGTTCCGAGCCTGAGGCTGCCTTTGCAGCGGCGGATTGCATCCACGTCTGCCCTTCGGAGGCCCGCCGCGCTAAACTTCCGCCATGGTTAAGTCTTACTACGCAGGAATGGATGTCGATGCTCCCTGCGGGCGATGCAAGGGCGAGACCCGGCACCGGATCCTGTCCATCACGGATGGAACCCCCGAGAAGCTCATCTGCACGAGCTGCAATTCCGTGCACAAGTTCCGGGCAGAGAAGCCTCCCAAGCCCATGGTTGTGCCACGAGCCGCGCGGATGGCCACGGCCGCTGCGCCGAAGTCGGCCTCGAGTCAGAGCCGTTTCCAGGAACTGATGATCGCCGAGCAGGCTGGTGCCAAGGCCCAGCCATACAGCCCCGCCACCAAGTGGGATGAGGCCCAGTGGATGGACCATCCCAGTTTCGGGCTGGGCAGGGTCCAGCGCAAGGCGGGCCGCAAGGTGGAAGTGCTCTTCCGCGAAGGCTTGAAGACCCTCATTAGCGGGTAGACAAGGCCGTTCAGAAGCGCAAAGAGGCCAGCAGTTGAAGGGCGTTGGCTTGGCCGTTGGTGGATTGGAACTGGCCGGTCATGAAGCGACCTTCAAAGGAGAGGCTGCGGTTGAAGCGGAAGCCTGCACCGGCGGCCAAGGACAGGGCTGTCTTGTGGGTGCTTGCGCTGGCGCTCGGATCCACGGTCCAGCCCTGGAAGCCCAGGCCCATGGTCAGGTAGAAACCCTGGGGGCGCAGTTCTGTGTAGTAGAGGTAGTCTGCCCCCAGGCCCCACGCGGAGATGGTGTTCTTGCCGAATAAGCCAGAGCCTGTGGGGGTCCAGCCGCCGGGGAAATGGGTGTAGTCCACCCGGGGACGCAGTTCGTGGCCGTTGCCGTAGTAAAGGCCGACATGGCCTCCGAAGGTGAAACCCAGCCGACCATCCACGGCCTTGTCGAGATCGCCCAGGGGCAGGTTCAAGCCACCGTGGGCCCCGAACTGGAGATCCTGGGCGGATGTGGCCACGGCGGCGAGGGCCAGGGTGGCGGTGAAAACTCCGATGCGCATCAATTTCATGGAGAGGCTCCTGAGGAGGGTAGGCTTCAGCCTAACGATTTTGTGCCCCAACGGAACAAAGAAATGGCGCCCCGAAGAGCGCCATTTCTTTGCGTTTTACAAATTCTACTTGGCGGGCGCTTCGACGCGCCGCACTTCCTTGAGCCGCCCCTTCTTCCCGAGCTTTTCACGCAGGAAGTAGAGTTTCGCGCGGCGTACTTTGCCGCTGCGGAGCACTTCCATCTTGTCGATGGAGGGGCTGTGGAGGGGGAAAACGCGTTCGACGCCGACACCGTTCGAGATCTTGCGGACGGTGAAAGAGGTGCGGATGCCGCCGCCCTTGATGCCTATGACGATGCCCTGGTAGACCTGGATGCGTTCCTTCTCCCCTTCCCTCACCTTCACATACACCTTCACGGTGTCGCCGGGGGCGATGCGGGGCAGGTCGTGGCGGAGTAGACCGGCTTCGAGCTTGTCGATGATGTTCATGGTGTCCTCTGGGGCCAGCGGTCCGGCACGGCGATCAGGGGCCGGGGACATAGCACACGAAAAGCCCCACACGGGGGGTTGATCAGTCTAGCGGAAGGCGCTTGAAAGACAAGGCGGAATTGACGAGGCCACGCTTTCAGGGGTTCAGCAGAACATCCCTTTGGGTGTCACGGCTGGTTCGACCTGCATTTCCGCCACCTGGGCCACATCCTTATCGCCTCGGCCGCTGAGGTTGACGAGGATCTTGGCGTCTGCTGGAAATTCCTGGGCCAGCCGGGCCGCACCCGCCAGGGCATGGCTGGATTCCAGGGCGGGGATGATGCCCTCCAGTTGAGCGAGGCGATGGAATTCCCGCAGGGCTTCCGTATCCGTGGCGAAAGCATACTCCGCGCGGCCGATGGCCTGGAGATGGGCGTGCTGGGGGCCGACGCCGGGATAATCCAGCCCCGCCGAGACGCTGTGGGTGGACTGGACGGCGCCCTCGGCGTCCAGCAGCACCACCGTGGCCATGCCGTGGATGACCCCTGGACGGCCCGTGGCGAAGCGGGCGGCATGTTCGCCCGCGTCCAGGCTGCGCCCGCCACCTTCGATGCCGACGAGGTGGACCTCTGCGTCCGCCAGGTAGGCGTGGAAGGCGCCGATGGCGTTGCTGCCGCCCCCTACGCAGGCAACCACCGCGTCCGGCAGGCCGCCGGTTTGGTGGAGCATCTGGGTGCGGCTCTCCAGGCTGATGACCTTCTGGAATTCCCGGACGATGGAGGGGTATGGGTGGGGGCCCACGGCGCTGCCCAGCAGATAGAAGGTGTGGTCGGCGTGCTCGATGTAGTAGCCCAGGGCTTCGTCCACGGCGTCCTTCAGGGTGCGGTTTCCGGTCTGCACTTCAATGACTTCCGCACCCAGCATCTTCATGCGGAAGACATTCAGGCGCTGACGGGCGACATCCACGGCGCCCATGAAGATGGTGCAGCGCAGCCCGAGGCGTGCCGCGGCCGTGGCTGTGGCCACGCCGTGCTGGCCCGCGCCGGTTTCGGCCACCACATGGCCCTTGCCCATGCGCTTGGCCAGGAGCGCTTGCCCCAAAGCGTTATTCAGCTTGTGGGCTCCCGTGTGGAGCAGGTCTTCCCGCTTCAGGAATATTCGACAGCCGCCCAGGGCCTCGGCGTAACGGGCCACTTCGGTGAGGGGCGTCGGGCGTCCGGCATAGTCCTGGAACAGTTCCGAGAGTTCCTGCGCCAGGCTTCCCTCCCGGGCGGCGGCGTCGAAGGCCTCGGCCAGTTCCTGGAGAGGTTGCGCCAGGGCCGGGGGCACGAACGCGCCGCCGAAGTCGCCGAAGCGGCCGCCACCTTTCAGGGTATCGATGTCAAAGGTGGGTTGAGTCAGGGTGTTCATGGGATCTCCTGGGGAGAAAGAGGGTTGAGAAAAGAAAAAGCCCACCACGATGGATGGGCTTCCTGGGGTACGCCTGGGATCAGGCGCGCGGAATCCACCCGGGTGGGTCTGGCCAGGGCCACCAAGGGGTGAGGCTGCGATTGCTGCGAAGGTTCATTGTTTCAATTCCGGAAGCGTGAAAACAAAAAGGACCCGCTGAAGCGGGTCCTGGGGATCTCTGCATGGAATGCGTCCTCAAGCCCGCCTGATAGACAGACTCCGCCACCAAGCCTGGGCCTGGGTGCGAGGGGCGAAAAGGGAAAGGCGCATGGCAGGATCCTAGGACAGATGGGATCAGAATGCTACTCCGAAAGTCCCTTCCAGCCCTTGGGCTTGGGGCGGTGCTGGTCTTCGGGGTGCTCCACTTGCCAGACGCACCACTGCTCGGGCCGCGACAGAGACCCCGCGCGATCCCGGAGGAAGGCCGCCCAGAGATCGGGGCGCAGATTCTTCGTGAGGGTCATGGCCTCCCGCATCCGCCACAGGGCAATGGCCTTGTGGTCTCCGCCCAGCAGGACTTCAGGCACGGTCTGCCCCTCGAAGACTGCGGGCCGCGTGTAGTGGGGATGATCCAGCAGGCCCGTGGCGAAGCTGTCCTGGTCGGCGCTGTCCTGGTTGCCAAGGACATTGGGAAGCCAGCGGCAGACCGCGTCGATGAGGCAGAGTGCGGGTAACTCGCCACCCGAGAGTACCGCCTCCCCGATGCTGAACTCCTCGTCCACGAAGCGTTCCACGGCCCGCTGATCCAGGCCCTCGTAGCGGGTGCAGACGAGGATCACCTGGTCGAGTCTCGCCAGTTCCAGCACCTTGCCGTGGGTAAGGGGCGGTGCCGCAGGCGAAAAATGGACGACGCGCCGGGAATCGCGTTTCGCCACGCTTGCCAGCGTGTCCCGCAGCACCTCTGCCCGCAGCACCATGCCTGGCCCGCCCCCGAAGGGCGCGTCGTCCACATGGCCGCAGGCATTCCCCGCGAAGGGCCGGAAGGAATGGGTGTGGAACTCGTGGCCCAGTTCGCGGAAGGCCCGACCCGTCACGCCGAGGCGCGCCACATCAAAGAATTCGGGGAAGAGGGTGAGGCAGTCGAAGCGCATCAAATCATCCCATCACACCCCGCAGCATGGTTTGGAAGGCACGCCACGCCAGGTCGAAGGAATACGCGAAATATGCGGTGGTGGCAAGCGTCGCCAGCGCGCCGATCCAGGCGAGGGCGGGCCATTCCTCGAGGAGTGCCACTCCGAATAGGACCAGCGCCACGGCGGGGAGGGCGTTGGCGAAGGGCAGCGGAATGGGGAGGGCCGCGATGAAGGCGGTCCAGGCGATGAGAAGGCCCAGCAGGCGCTGGCTCGGGGCTCTGCGCGAGCCGCGCCGTTTGGCCAGCCATGCCAACCGCCGCTCGATGGTGGCCAGGAGGTTCTTCACTCTTCCCCGATGGATCTCCACGCCCTGAATGACCCGGGGAAGCCAAGGGTGGGGCGAGCCCCAGCACATCCGGAGACCCACCAGGAGGGTGGCCAAGCTCAGGACATTGGCCACACCCGGAATAAAGGTGAGCAGGGCCAACAGCAGGACCGTCAGTCCCCAAGTTTGCTCCCCGGCCTCGTCCAGCAACCTGCCTAGGGTGAGAGCTGGGTGCCGGTCCAGCAGGTCGTGAAGGGCGTTGAAGAAGGGGCGCGGTTTGCGGGGAAGACGCCGCGTGAGCCTTGCGAACTGCCCCGCCCATCGGGCGAAGGCGGGCAGGGTTCTCCCAACCTTGAGTCGAGAGCGGGCGATGATCCGAAGGAAGGGTTGCACTGGAACAGTTTGCCTCAGAAGCGCCCGGGACACGCCTTCAGGCATCCTCATTCCTCTTCGGACCAGCCCTCACCTTCTTCCGGAACGGGGGCCTCGGGAAGGCGATAGGCCTCGGCGCTCCAGGCGCCCAGATCCAGGGTCTTGCAGCGCTCCGAGCAGAAGGGGCGGGTCGGAGTGGTTTCCCAGGGAACGGGCTTTCGGCAGATGGGGCAGAAATTCAGAGGCATGGTTCGAGGCTATCACTGTCTTAACAATCAAGGCTAACGGCATGATTGTTAGAATCTTACGAAATTTTGATCAATTAATTCTGTGATTTGTTGAAGATTATTTTAGTCAAATTTGGAAGATTTGCTTGACGGTCGCTTGCGCGGACCTACACTGGTTCAAGACGGTCGAGGGACCGTCATTCAGCCAGAAAGAAGGAACCCATGTCCAAAATCATCGGAATCGACCTCGGCACTACCAACAGTTGCGTCGCCGTCATGGAAGGCGGGCAGCCCAAGGTCATCCCCAACGCGGAAGGCTCCGACACCACGCCTTCCGTCATCGGCTTCAACCCTAAGACCGGTGAGCGCCTAGTGGGTACCACCGCCAAGCGCCAGGCTGTAGCCCAGCCCAAGAGCACCGTCTACTCCATCAAGCGCTTCATGGGCCTGCCCTTCGCCGACAGCGACAAGGAGCAGAAACTCGTGAACTATGTGGTGGAACCCACCGACAAGGGTGGCTGCGCCGTGAATATCGCGGGCAAGCACCTCAGCCCCGAAGAGCTCAGTGCCATGGTGCTCACCAAGATGAAGGAGAGCGCCGAAGCCTACCTGGGCGAGAAGGTGACGAAGGCCGTCATCACCGTGCCTGCCTACTTCAACGATGCCCAGCGGCAGGCCACCAAGGACGCCGGTGCCATCGCGGGCCTCGAAGTGATGCGCATCATAAACGAGCCCACCGCCGCGGCCCTGGCCTACGGGTTGGACAAGAAGAAGGACGGTACCATCGCGGTCTTCGACTTCGGCGGCGGCACCTTCGATATCTCCATCCTGGAAGTGAGCGAAGGCGTGGTGGAGGTGAAGTCCACCAACGGTGACACCCATCTCGGCGGCGATAACGTAGACCAGTTCATCATCGACTGGCTCATCGAAGAATTTCAGAAGGCGGAGGGCATCGATCTTCGCAAGCAGCCCGAGGCCATGCAGCGCCTCAAGGAGGCTTCCGAGAAGGCCAAGTGCGAACTCTCCACGACCACTCAGACCGATATCAGCCTGCCCTACATCACGGCCGATGCCAGCGGTCCCAAGCACCTCACCCAGGCGCTTACCCGCGCCCGCTTCGAGGCCATGCTGGAGCCCATCCTGCAGAAGCTGAAGGTGCCGTGCGAGAACGCCGTCAAGGACGCCAAGCTCAGCCACCACGAAATCAATGAAGTGGTACTGGTGGGTGGTTCCACGCGCATCCCCAAGGTGCAGGAACTCGTGAAGCAGATCTTCGGGCGGGAACCCAATAAGAGCGTGAATCCCGACGAGGTCGTGGCCGTGGGCGCCGGCGTCCAGGGCGGCGTGCTCGCCGGCGATGTTAAGGGCGTGCTGCTCCTCGATGTGACGCCGCTCAGCCTGGGCATCAACGCCAATGGTGGCCAGATGAGCGTCATCATTCCCCGCAACACCACGATTCCCACCCGCAAGAGTGAGGTCTACACCACCGCGGTGGAGAACCAGCCCGGCGTGGACATCGAGGTGTTCCAGGGCGAGCGTCCGCTGGTGGAAGGCAACAAACTGCTGGGTCACTTCCATCTGGCCGGGATCCCGCCTGCACCCCGCGGCATTCCCCAGATCGAGGTCATCTTCGACATCGACGCCAACGGCATCGTGCATGTGACAGCCAAAGACAAGGGCACCGGCAAGGATTCCAGCATCACGCTGACGGGTACCACGGGGCTCTCGAAGGAAGACATCGAAGCCAAGGTCCAGGAAGCCGAGGCCCACAAATCCGAAGACGAGAGCCGCAAGAAGCTGCTCGAAGACAAGAACAACCTGGACCAGACCATCTACCAGTTAGAGAAGCTCCTCAAGGAGAACGGCGACAAGCTGCCCGAGGCGGACAAGACGGATGTGGAAGCCGCCATCACGGAGGGCAAGGAAGCCCTCAGTTCCCTGGATGCCGACCGCATCAAGAAGGCCTTGGAGTCCATTCAGCAGAAGTCCCACAAGATGGCCGAGCACATGTACAAACAGGCTCCAGAAGGCGCACCTGCGCCTTCTGGAAACGAAGAGAAAAAAAAGAAGGACGACGATGTCATCGACGCGGAAGTGGTGAACTGAGGTCTAACTCGAATGACCATGGGGCCGAGTCACCTCGGCCCCATATTTTTTTGTTGATTTAAATCTTAGCGCGAAGGGCTAAGATTTATGCTAGGGTTCCCCCATGGCCGTCCCCGATTACTACAAGATTCTGGGAGTTCCCAAGAGTGCCTCGGAGGAGGACATCAAGAAGGCATACCGGAAGTTGGCGCGGAAGTACCATCCGGACCTGAACCCTGGGAACAAGGAGGCCGAAGCGAAGTTCAAGGAACTCTCCGCGGCGA
The DNA here is from genome assembly GCA_903868115.1 of uncultured Holophagaceae bacterium. Classification (GTDB taxonomy): domain Bacteria; phylum Acidobacteriota; class Holophagae; order Holophagales; family Holophagaceae; genus JAYREN01. Next base: position 2,538 of record CAIPUA010000203.1, on the reverse strand, counting down.
ACGACGCCCTCGCGGACCCCGAAAAACGGCGCAACTACGATCAGTTCGGGGATCCCAACGGCCCGGCAGCGCAGATGGGGCATGGCGCCCAGGGCTTCGATTTCGGGGACATGGGGGGGGCCTTCGGTGACATCTTTCAGGGTTTCGGCAGCGGTCGGGGGCGTGCGCGCCGGGCGGGACCGAGGCCCGGTGAAGACCTCCAGCACGCGGTCCGCATCGGTTTCGCGGAAGCCTTCAAGGGAACGCGACTGCCCATCAACATGACGCGCACCGAAACCTGCCGTCCCTGTCAGGGCAGCGGCGAGGCGCCGGGTGCGCCCAAGTCGATTTGTCCGGTCTGCCATGGCCGAGGTTTCCACGATCAGGGCCTGGGTTTCTTCAAGAGCCGCACCGAATGCGACGAATGTGGAGGCACGGGGAAGAAGGCCCCCGCCTGTCCGGAATGCCAGGGGCGGGGTCGCAATCCCAAGCGGGAGACATTGACGGTCGCCATTCCACCCGGCGTGGAGGATGGCACCCGACTGCGGGTTGCCGGCAAGGGGGAGGCCGGCCGCCGTGGTGGAGGGCCGGGCGACCTCTATCTCCAGATCCAGGTGGAGGTCGATCCTCGCTTCGAGCGCCGCGGTGCCAACCTCCATGTGCAGCTTCCCATCAGTTTTTCGGAGGCCGCCCTGGGGACCAAGGTGGAGATCCCAACGCCCGAGGGCCCTACCACCATCAAGATTCCGCCCAGCACCCAGAGCGGAGTCAAGCTACGGCTCAAGGGTCAGGGCATGACCGTGCCGCGCTCTGAACAGCGGGGGGACCTGATCGCGGAGATCCAGGTCGTCACGCCCAAGATCCAGGATGAACGCAGCAAGGAACTGCTGCGGGAACTGGGCCAGCTCAATGATGCGGAAATCCGGAAGGGCATCTGGAGGTAGCTAATGAGGCGCGATTCCAAGGCTGGGTGCTACATGATCGGCGTGGTGGCAGTGCGCTACCAGATTCATCCCCAGACGCTGCGTCTCTACGAACGGGAAGGCCTGTTGCTGCCCAGCCGGACCGATGGCAAGACCCGCCTGTACTCGGAAGAGGATCTGGAGCGCCTGGAGTTCATTCTGAGTCTCACGAGGGATTTAGGTGTGAACCTGGCCGGAGTCGAGGTCGTGATGAGCCTACGGACCCGCATGCAAAAGATGCAGGAAGAGATGCAGCAAAGGCTGGAAGGCTATGAAGAAAAACTCCGCGCCGCGGGCATCGAAGTGGACCGACCCACTTTTGACAAACCCCTCAAGCCCACGGCTCTCGTGAAGCTGACTCCTCAGGGTTTGCGCAAGCGCGAATAGCTCTTGCACGACAGTCACGCTGCCCTTGCTATGCTGGACCCCCACACCTAGGTGAATCGTGCCCCAACGGCATTTGGAAGAGCGCAGTCTCGACAAGTATTTCGATTCCATCCGCGATCTGCCCCTGCTGACCGCGGAGGAGGAGCGCAAGTACGGACGCCTCTGGCAGAACGAAGGCAACCCCGAAGGCCTGCGCTACCTGGTGGAAGGCAACCTCCGCTTCGTGGTCAAGGAGGCCAGGAAATTCCAGGGGATGGGCCTGGACCTTCTCGATCTCATCAGCGAGGGCAATCTCGGGCTCATCGAGGCTGCCAAGCGCTTCGATCCCGAACGCGAGAACAAGTTCCTCACTTACGCCTCCTGGTGGGTGCGCCAGGCCATCTTCCATGCGTTGGCCGAGCACGGCAGCAAGATCCGACTGCCCCAGAAGGTGGCGGGTCATCTCGTCCAACTCAACCGCATCACCCACCGCCTGGGTCAGGATTTGGGTCGCCCACCCACGGTGGCAGATATCGTCGCGGCCGCGCCGAAGTTCACGGTAGAGGAGGTGGATCGTCTCCAACTCCTGCAGCAGACCACCACGACTGTTTCCACCGAGCAGGGCGTGGGGGACAGCGATCTCACGCTGGGCGACAGTCTCGAGCAGAATATCGAGCCCAGCCCCATGGAGGCCATGGACAACGAGGCCTTCCAGGAACAGATGCGGCAGAGCCTCGCGCTACTGAGCGAGAAAGAGCGCAAGATCATCAAGCTCCATTTCGGGCTGGACGGGTGTGAGCCCATGACCCTCGAAAAAATCGGCCAGACCTTCGTGCCCGGTATCAGCCGAGAGCGCGTGCGCCAGATCGAGGAGCGGGCCTTCGGCAAGATCAGGGACCGCCGCCGCGTGCTGCTGGGACAGTTCCTGAAGGGGGACTATCAGTGAGCGCGCAGGGCAAGATGATTCCCTCCCTGTGGGGCCCCGCAAAGCAGAGTCCACTGGACTCTGCTTTGCGACCCACATGGTCGGGACGCGCAGGAGGCGTCTCGTGAGCGCGCAGCAGGAGCGGAGCGCCACTTTGCCGCAGGCCAAGCCCGCAGGGCGACGCGCAGGAGGCGCGTCGTGAAGGGCCGTCCCGGTTGCCTCCACTGCCAGGGCCGAGGGGTCGTGCTGGACCCAGACCCATCGGTTCCCGCACGCGTCTGCGAATGCACAGCGGACACCGTGGCG
>CAIPUA010000202.1 GCA_903868115.1 uncultured Holophagaceae bacterium | reverse complement strand
GGGGGCAGTCCATCATCCTAGTGCACCCCGCCCAAAATTTCTTCGGAACAAATTCGTTCATTCTTGATACCCGTCAAGGCAGGCGGCACTCGGCTGCGGCATCTTTCGATAGGGGAGGATTGAATGGAACGCCAGATCATTCGGATTGACGAGGAGAAATGCGACGGCTGCGGCGTCTGCGCCAGTGGCTGTCCAGAAGGGGCCTTGCAGATGATCGACGGCAAGGCCCGCCTGGTATCGGAGATCACCTGCGATGGACTTGGTGCGTGTATCGGCCAATGTCCCCAGGGTGCCATCGAGATCGAGGTGCGCGAGGCCGCCCCCTACGATGAGCGCAAGACCCTTGATAACATCCTGCCCATGGGCGCCAACACGCTGAAGGCCCATCTCAAGCACCTCTACGAACACGCCCAGACCACCTACCTGAACCAGGCCCTCGCCTACCTTCAGGAAATGCAAATGTCCATCCCCGATTACCAGGAGAAGCCCATGGAATGCGGTTGCCCAGGATCCGCCCCCCGCACGATGCACCGCGAGCCCGCTGCCCCGGAAGGCCGTGCAGACCTGAGCAGCCAACTGGGCCAGTGGCCCGTGCAGATGCATCTCATCTCCCCCCTGAACCCGGTCTTCCACAAATCGGATCTGCTGCTGGCCGCCGACTGCTGCGCCTTCGCCATGGCCGACTTCAACCAGCAGTACCTTCCCGGCAAGACCCTGGCCATCGCCTGTCCCAAGCTGGACCAAGGTCAGGAAAGCTACCTGGACAAACTGACGGCCCTCATCGACCAGGCCAAAGTGAACACCATCACGGTGATGATCATGGAAGTTCCCTGCTGCGGCGGCCTGCTGCGCCTGGCCCAGACCGCCCTCGAGCGCGCCACCCGCAAGGTGCCGCTCAAGGCCATCGTCGTGGGCGTGGATGGCCAGATCCGCAGGGAGTCCTGGGTCTAGTTCGCTTGTGATAGTCTGCGGGAATGCCCACCCATCCTGCCTTTGATCGTGCGCCCTACCAGAGGGCACTCGAGGCCATTGTGCTGCGCGCCGGCACCGACGCGCGCGGTTATTTCGCGGTGCTGGATGACACGATCCTCTATCCCGAAGGGGGCGGCCAGCCTGCGGATCGAGGCCTTCTGGGCGCCACGAAGGTGTTGGAAGTGCAGCAACAGGAAGGCGAGCTTCGCCACTACACGACGGAACCCGTCCTGCCGGGGCCAGTCCATGTTGTTCTGGACTGGCCCCGGCGCTTCGACCACATGCAGCAGCATACGGGCCAGCATCTGCTCACGGCCGTGGCGCACGCACGGTTCGGCTGGGAGACGACGGCCTTCCATCTGGGTGAGGCGCGCTGCGATATCGAACTCAGGACCGATGCAATCGGCCCTGCGGCGATGGCCCTTCTGGAAGATTCCGTGGCCGAGGAAATTCGCGCGGCGAGATCCGTGCGCGTCCGGCATGTCACGGCCGAAGAATATGCATCGATGCAGGTCCGTTCCCGGGGCTTGCCTGAAGGGCACATGGGCGAGGTGCGCCTGGTGGAGATCGCGGGGCTGGATCTCAATACCTGCGGTGGCACGCATGTGCGTTCCACGGCGGAACTGGAACTGGTGAAGCTCCTCGGCACCGAGCCCATCCGCGGCGGCACGCGGCTCTTCTTCGTGGTGGGCAGCCGCGCCCGCCTTCGCATGGGTGAGCACGAAGGTCGAAATGCCACGCTGCGGGCCCTTCTGGGCGCCCCCGACGAGGAACTGGTGGCAGGTGTCGAAACCAAGATTGAACAATTGAAAGCGGGCGAGCGCCGCAATCGTGGATTGGAGGAAGCCTTGGCAGATGCCCTGGCGGGGGCCTGGGCCGCCGATCCGGACCGCGTTCAGGACCACCACCTCGAAGGGCAGGATGGCGCCTTCCTGGGGCGGGTGGCCCGGACGCTGGTGTCCGCCGCCCCCGGGAAGCTCGTGTTCCTCACGGCGGAGCGGGACGGGCAAGCCGCCTTCGTCCTGGCAGCCGGTCCGGCTGCGGGCGTGGACCTGGTCGCCCTCGGCGCCACCGTGACCGCGCTGCTGGAGGGGCGGGGCGGGGGCCGAGCACCGATTTTTCAGGGCAAGGTCGGGAGCCTGAAGGGCCGTGCCCGCGCTTCCGAAGCCGTGCGCAGGAGTGGCTGAGCCGGAAGAAAAATTTCAAAAAACTCAGCGCGGCCGGGGCCGCAACCCAGGGCTCTTCACGGGGTGAATTCGGGCCTCAGTTGCATTCCCTTGTCGTAGTGCGCCAGAGGATGGAAGGGAACCCGGTCGAGACTCTCGATGCCGACAAGGTGCTGACGGTACTGCTCGAGCAGCGCGGTCCGGGCGGCTTCCTCCAGATGGGCGGGGCTCCAGGCCAGGAAGGGCCGCAGGACTTCGCACCCGCAGAAGAAGAGAATCCCGTGCTGGATGGGGAAGAGCACCTCCTCGATGGAGCCGTTGATGCCCCGGGGGGAATAGCCGGGTTCCGGTCCCCCGGTGGTGACGGCCAGCATGGCCCGCTTCCCCTTCAACCCACCCTGGTCGTACCACTTGCCGCCGCCGTAGGCGAACCCCATGGTCAGCACCCGATCCACCCAGCCCTTCATGATCGCGGGCATGGAGAACCACCAGAGCGGGAACTGCAGAATGAGGAGATCACACTCCTTCAACTTGCGCTGCTCTTCCAGGATGTCGTGGGCCAGGGTGCCCAGTTCGGAGGCGATATTCTCCTCCAGCTGGCGCTTCAGGAAATGTTTGTCTCTGCGCTCCAGGAAGTCCTCGCCGTCGGCGACGGCTTTGAACTTCATGGCGTAGAGATCCGACACGACCACGGAATGCCCCGCCTGCTCCAGCGTCTCCACCGCCATGTCCTTCATGGCTGCGTTGAAGGAGCGCGGTTCTTCGTGGGCGAATACGATGAGCACCTTCATGACCCGGCCTCCAGTCTGAAACGAGTGGCCCCTAGTGTGCTGTCCCCGAAGCAGCGGGACAAGGGGGAACAGGCGAGGAGGCCAAGGTTTTTGGCTAGGTTCTTGGCGAGCCCTTGCCATGGCAGGGGCTGTGCACCGCGGCGCACGCCCATGGTTGCGAAAGCGGGGGCTCCGTGAACCGAGGATCTGTTTTTATTAGCGTCCATCCGAGTGTATCAGCGGTTTTCAAAAAAAACTGGAACCGCAATGGACGCGAATGAACGCGAATAGAGAAACCGCAACTCAGGATTCACTGCGGAAGGAACCCGTCTTCCTCCGTGAGCCTCCGCATCGCTCCGCTTTTCTCCGCGTTGCGCTTTTCGACCCGCATAGGAGCCCACCTTATGACCCACGCAGAAGGTCCGGAGGCCGCGCTGCGAAGCACAAATCCCACCTCCGGTTGCATCCCGCCGGGTTGCTTTAATCTCCATTCATCGCCGGTTCCGTTTTTCTCGGTGAAGCCAAGAAAGCTCAACCGGTGATGAACAGTGATGCACGGCGATATGGATAGCTAACGCCGTGCTACCTCAGCCCAATCCCAGGCGCTTCTTCAGGGCGGGTGCGGCACCGCGGCTGATTTCGAGTTCCTGGCCCCCCGCCAGGCGGGCCATCAGGCGGCCAAACTCGCCCGGGCGCACGCCCATCACGGCCTCGGGACGCAGCAGGAGATGGCGGTGCCCGCGGAGCAGGCCGCGCCCCGCCAGAGCGATCTCGGCTTCGGCCAGGCTCTTCCAGAGAGTGCGGAAGCGGTCCCCGGCGTAGGCCCAGACAATGCCATCCTCGAAGGTGAAATGGGTTGTCCGGCTCAGGTCCAGGAACAGGACACCCTCGCCTGCCTTGGCGGGGTAGCGGAAGGCCCCCGCTGGCTTGGGAGCGGCCTCCCCGGTTGCCGGGGGCTCGGCTGGAGAACGAAGTCTCTGGAGGGTCTTTTCCAGACGCTCGGCCGTGACGGGCTTCAGGAGGTAGTCCACCACGGCCTGCTCGAAGGCCCGGATCGCGTGTTCGGCGTACGCCGTCACGAAGACGATGGGAATGGGCCGGGGCAGATCCTCCACCACATCCAGCCCGGTGAGACCCGGCATCTGGATATCGAGAAAGAGCGCATCCGCTTCGCCGCCCTGCTGCAGCCACTCCAGCACGGAAGGACCATCCTCGAGTTCGGCCACCACCTGGCAGCCCGCCTCGCCCAGCAGACGCACCAGGCGCTTGCGGTTGTAGGGCTCGTCCTCGGCCACCAGCACCTTCAGCGCTGCGCTCATGCGTCGCCTTTCCTCTGCAGGCACAGTTCCGCCACGGTCCAGGCGCCGTCCCTTCGCAGACGGAGGGCATCGGGACGCTCACCCAGCAGGGCGAGCCGCTCCCGCAGGTTCCGAAGGCCGATGCCCTCCGACGCACCCTCGACCAGGGGCGAGCCGGTGTTGGCCACGCCCAGGAGGAGTTGCTCACCTTCCAGTTGGAGGAAGATCCGCAAGTCGCCGCCTCCCCGGTTCGGGGCGATGCCGTGCTTGATGGCGTTTTCCACCAGCGGCTGCAGCAGGAGGGGCGGCAGTTCCCGGCCTTCGAGCGAATGATCCCATTCCCAGAGTTCCCGCAGGCGGCCACCCAGCCGGATGCGCTCGAGGGCCAGATACTGCTCGATGAGCGTTCGTTCGGAGGCCAGGGGCGCCAGGGGCCGAGCACCGTTTTCCAGGAGGCTCCGCAGCAGCCCCGCGAGGCTGACGAGCGCCTCCTCCGCCGCCTTGGCGTCCTCCCGCACCAGTTCCGTGAGTCCGCCGATGGCGTTGAAGAGCACATGGGGGTTCATCTGCGCCTGAAGCGCCCGTGCCTGGGCGGCCGCAGCCGCTCTTACCGCATCAGATTCCTTCTGCTCGGCGCGTTCCTTGTCCGCCAGGATCCAGCCCAGCAGCAGGGCGAAGGAGAGATTGGCCACTGCCACTGTGACCATCCGTGGGTGCAGGAAACGGCGCGCCAGCGGCTCCGACGGCTCCACTCGGGGGACGCGTCCAAGACGCATCGGCGGGCCCATCCGCAGTTCAGACTCGCCGCTCCGGCGGCCGCTCGACCGGTCTCCCCCATGACTCATTCCCAGGGCAAAGGAGATGCCCACGACCCATACGAGATTCCAGGGAATGGCCTGCAGCAGGCCCCTGAAAGCATTGGCCCGCGGCCGCGCGTCACCGGTCCACTGCCAGGGCACGGGCGAGAGGGCGAGGTAGGCGAAGGGCAGCGCGAAGGGATAGATGAAATCCGGCCAGTGGTTCGGCGCGGTTCCGAAGCCCCACCGCGTAAGGCTCCACACCAGGCCGAAGGCCAGGACGGCGCCCCAAGTCGCGGGGCGCCGAGTCCTGTTCCAGGTGTTGCTTGCAAGCTCCGGGAGGCGCATCGGTCCTCAGTCTAGTCTTACTTCTTGTCGGGGGCAGGTCCTTGGGGCGGCATGCCGTGCCGGCGGCCCTTGCCCCCCCGCTTGGGCCGCTCGGTCCGCAGCTGTTCGGCCTTCGCCTTCTGTTCGGGAGTCAGGAGCGCCAGGGAGGCCTGCATCATGGCCCGGCGGTCGAGGGCCAGTTCGAACTGGGCCTGGCCGGCCTTATCGTGCAGGGCCTTCAACTGTTCCGTGGTGGTGGCGGGGTTGAGCATCGCCTCCTGCAGGGCCTTCTGGGCGGTCTTGGCGACTTCCTGCTTGGGCTTCATGGCCTCTCGGTGCTTGGTGGCGAGGGCCTTCATGTCGGCCTTCTGGGCCTCAGTGAGATGCAGGCCCCGCATCATCATCAGCGGGCCCGCCATAGGGCGCCGTTCCATCCCGGGTCCGCCGCGGCGGGGCTGGCCCTGGGCGGCCAGGGGAGCGGCGAGTAAGGCCGCCAAGGCAAGGGTAAGGGTGCTTCGGATGAACATGGTCGTCTCCTTGTGAATCGCTTCGGGGGAATCCCGCTGCATACCAAGTAGATGGCCCCATGGCCTCGAGGGTTCGTCCAGGTTGCGAACGGCACCCCACAGCCTTTGAACTGCACCGGGGCGACCTTCAGGTGCAAGCTCCCCGGAATTGCCTCCATAATCGTGGGGAACCCACCCGTCCTGCCTGGAGCTTTCATGGACCTCAAGACGCTCTTCACTGCTCACCTCCGCGAGCGGCTCGCCTACGCCGAAAAGGCCCTGGCGGCCCACGCCCTGGACACCCTCGTAATATCTAGCGGCGCGGCCTACACGCACTTCGCCGATGACCAGGACGCCCCCTTTCGGCCCACCCCGCACTTCCGTCACTACTGCCCCCTCATGGGCCCCCACCATGTGCTGGTGCTTCGCCCTGGGCAGAAACCCTTGCTGGTGCGCTACGCGCCGGAGGATTTCTGGTACGAACAGCTGAGCCTGGAAAGCATCTGGGGGGGCGTGCCCTTCTGGCTGGAAGGCTTCGAACTGATCGAGGCGCCGAGCCTCGAGGCCGTCTGGGAGGCCGTTGGGAAACCCGGCAACGCCGCCTACCTTGGCAATGAGACCGACCGGGCCGAAGCCGCCGGACTCGCGGTCAATCCCATCCACCTCACGGCCTTCCTCGACTGGGGCCGCGCCTACAAGAGCGCTTACGAACTCCAGTGCCTCGAAGAGGCCACCGTCCTGGGTGCGAAGGGCCATCTCGCGGGTCGCCAGGCCTTCCTGGCCGGTGCTTCCGAACTGGAGATCCACCACGCCTTCGCCCAGGCCGTGGGTTGCCTGGACCACGAACTGGCCTTCGCCTCCATCGTGGCCCTGAACGAGAAGGGCGCCACGCTCCACTACGAGAACAAGCGGAGCCACAAGAACGGCGAGACCATGATCCTGGACTGCGGTGCCCGGGTGCTGGACTACGCCTCGGACATCACCCGTACCGTGACTGCACCCACCTGTAACGCCCGCTTTGTCGCCCTGGTGAAGGGCATGGAAAAGCTCCAGTTGGAACTCTGCGCGGGCGTGAAGCCGGGCCTGCCCTTCAGCCAGCTCCATCATCAGACCCATGTGAAGGTGGCCGCATTGCTGGAGGCATCTGGCATCGTGAAGGCTTCGGTAGATGAATCCTTGGCCAAGGGGTTCACCTTCCCCTTCCTGCCTCATGGGCTCGGACACCACCTGGGCATCCAGGTCCATGACGTGGGTGGGAAGCTGGCTGGTCCTGACGGGACCTTCCAGGCTCCACCACCGGGCCAGGAATACCGGAGCCTGCGCACCACCCGCACCCTGGAACCGCGCCAGGTGCTCACCATCGAGCCGGGTCTCTATTTCATTCCCATGCTGCTGCGCCCCTTCCGGGAAGGTGAGCATGCGGGCCGCTTCGACTGGAAGCTCATCGACGAATTGAGTCCTCTGGGCGGCATCCGTATCGAGGACAACCTACTGGTGACGGAAGGCGCGCCGCGGAATCTCACCCGCGAACACCTGCCGAACTGAGGGACTGGAACCTGCGACGAGCGGTATGGCAGGGCTGCATGGCTTCGCTCAGGCGCGTGAGTCGCGGCGCGCCCCAGCAGCAGGTCTGGCGTGTAGCCTGGAGCCTTGCCGCAGGCGGGGCAGCCCGTGACCACGGATTCACCCAGGGAGCACGGCGTTCGCTATCCGTAGTCGGGTAGGCCGGGGTGGTTGCCCACCTCGGCCCCCCCGACTAACAACAGAATCTGTTTTTTGAAGTCGTGTCCATTCGTACTATTAACCTCTGGCCTTCGTGCTTTTCTGCGCAGAAGTGGAACCAACGGTGCGTGCTTACGCTTGGTCCGTTCACCGCCCGAGCGCGGCGAAGTGCCGCCGGAGGTCCTGCAAGCCGAAGGGTTTGGCCACCAGGGTCACGAAGGGATGCGCCGCTGCGACCTCGGTTGCGTATTCGTCGATTCGGCCGGTGGCGAGCAGGACGGGCACGGTGGGGTTCAGGGCGCGCAGTCGCGGCAGGGTGCCTGCCCCGCCCAGTCCGGGCATATTCATGTCCAGGATCACGACATCGGGCCGCAACCCGGCGGTGAGTTTCTCCAACGCCTCCTCGCCGCAGAAGACGGCCGTCACACGGTGGCCCAGCACTTCCAGGATCATCTGCATGGAACTCTGAATCAGTTCGTCGTCGTCGATCAGGAGCACGCTCAAGGCGCCGAGAGCGGCCTCGACGCGGGGTTCGGCCTGGGGCGCAGGGGCCGCGACCGGTTCCGCACAGGCCGGGAAGCGCAGCATCACGCGGGTGCCATGGTCCAGTTCGCTCTGGATTTCCATCTGCCCCTGGTGGGCCATCACGGTGCTGTAGACCATGGACAGGCCCAGCCCCGTGCCCTTGCCCTGTTCCTTGGTGGTGTAGAAGGGATCCAGGGCCTTGTCGAGCACCTCCTTGGGCATGCCGGTGCCCGTGTCCTCGACGATGACTTCGATCCAGGCGTTATCGACATTGCGGGTGCGCAGCGTCAGGGTGCCGTTGTCGGCCATGGCATCCACGGCGTTGACACAAAGGTTCATCAAGGCGTGCGTCAGGGCGCTGACATCGCCCAGGATGGGCCGCAGATCCTCGGCCAGATCCAATTCCAGCCGCACCTTGGCCATGGTGGTGCGCTCCAGCAGGCGGGCCTCGTCGCGGAGCACCTCGTTAAGGTCCAGCGCGAGTGATTCGACCGGACTCTGCCGGGCGAACCCCAGCAGACTCTTGACCATCTTGCCGCCCCGCGTGGCCGCCAGAATGATGGTCTCGAAGGCCCGGTAGACAGGGCTAGCCATTGGCAGGGCCTCGATGTGGGCCGTGGCCATGCCAAGGATGGCCCCCAGCACATTGTTCATGTCGTGGGCGACCCCGCCCGCCAGCGTGCCCAGACTTTCCATTTTTTGGGCTTGCTGAAGCTGGGCCTGGAGTTTGAGTTTTTCCTCCTCGGCCTGCTTGCGTTCGGTGATGAACCGCGCCTGTTGGAGATTCTGATACGCGGTGGTGGACAGTTGGCTGGACAGGGTGAAGAGGGCCTGGGCGATCTGCGCGAACCGTTCCTGCGACATGGCCGGAACGGCGTGGAAGGCCTGCAGGAAGGCCGCCTCGTCCGCGCCGATCTCCCGGGCATAGGCACCCATGGCGGCATCGGTCTGGGTTTCGTCTCGCACCTGGCCGATCAACCAGTTGGCGATGTGATGGCCGCCGACGGTGATGCTGGCCCCGGCATCCCACAATCCCCCGCTGAGGCAGGGCTGCACGATGGGACCCTCCGGGTGATGCCGGCCCAGGGCCGCGTCGGAGTTGAAGCAGTTGGAGCAGCCCCGTTCGGTCTTGCGGATGATCTCGCTGCAGAGATGGGTGAAGCGGCTGGGGCCGGTGATGGGCGTGCCATCGGGCCGGGTGATGATGGAAGCCACGCCGGTGGCGGCGGCGAATTCGTCCTGGATGCGCTGGATTTCCTCGAGGTTGAACAGTTCTTCGAAGGCGATCGCCATGCCTTCCATGGGTTGGGTCAGCGCGAGGATCCGCTTCTCGATCAGTTCCCGGTCCCGCTTCTGCTCGGTGATGTCCACCGAGGCGGACAGCAGGCACGGAACACCGTTCATGTTCACCGACTGGCCCGAGTACGACACCCACCGCAGGCTGCCGTCCTTGCGTCGCAATTGGACCTCGAAGCCCTGGACGGGCTTTCCCGCTTTCAGGAGGCCCACGATCTTTTCGCGATCCTCATGGTTGGCCCACAGCCGGATTTCCGCGGTGGTCCGCCCCTCTACTTCCTGTGGGGTATAGCCGTGCAGCGTTTCGAAGACCTTGTTGACGATCAGGAAGCGCCCCTCGGCCAGAGTGGTGATCCCGAGCGCGATCGGCACGAACTGGAAGGCCAGGTTGAAGCGTTCCTCACTTTCGCGCAGCACTTGCTCAGCCTGCCTGTGCTCGGTGATGTCCAGGCAATGGCCGATGT
>CAIPUA010000201.1 GCA_903868115.1 uncultured Holophagaceae bacterium | reverse complement strand
TTGCTCGGCTTGCCACAATTTTTACACCGGCAAGCAGCGCGACATGACCATCACCGGCCGCGTCGAGAAATTCAACCGCAAATACGCCAAGAAGGAAGTGGCTCCTGTCGCCGAAATCACGGCCGAAACCACTCCGGCCGTCGAAGCCCAATAGCGAGGTTGCTCCCAAGAACGGGCCGATTCGTCGGCCCGTTCTTTTTGTTTCCCGGGGCCGAGGTTTCATTTCGCGGGACTTCACGGTCTTTCCTCCGTGTCCTCTGTTCCTTTGCTCTGTGCACTCTGTGGTGGATCTCTTGATCCCTGAACCCGGGATGAACCATGTTTGACCAGCTCGAAGCTCTCGACGCCAAGTTCCAGCAGGTGGAAGCCCAGCTTCAGGATCCGGCCTGCGTAAGCGACCCGAAAAAATTGCGCGAGCTCACCAAGCTCCGCGCCGAGCTGGAACCCGTGGTTCTGGTTTGGCAGACCCAGCGCACGCGAATCCAGCAGCTGCGGGAAGCCGAGGAAATCCTTGCCGACAAGTCCATGGATGCCGACCTGCGCGAACTGGCGGAGTTGGAGATCCCCGATCTGAAAGCCGCCATCGAAGCGGGCGCCGCGGACTTGAAAAAACTGCTCGTGCCCAAGGATCCCAAAGACGCCCGCAACGTCATTCTGGAAGTGCGGGCCGGTACTGGTGGGGAGGAGGCGGCCCTGTTTGCCGGGGAGCTGTTCCGCATGTATCTGCGCTTCGCCGAACGACGGGGCTTCAAGGTCTCCGTGCTCGATGAAAGCGAAGCCGACATGGGCGGGCTGAAGGAGGCCGTGGCTGAGATCGAAGGAGAGGGTGCCTATTCCGTCTTCCGTTTCGAATCGGGTGTCCACCGCGTCCAGCGCGTGCCCAAGACTGAAACCCAGGGCCGCATCCATACATCCGCTGCCACCGTGGCCGTGATGCCCGAGGCGGACGAAGTGGATATTGAAATCCATCAAAAGGATCTGCGGGTGGACACCTTCTGCTCCGGCGGCAAGGGCGGCCAAAGCGTGAACACCACTTACTCGGCCGTGCGCCTGACGCATCTGCCTACCAATACCGTCGTGCAGTGCCAGGATGAGCGCAGCCAACTCAAGAACATGGCTAAGGCCATGACTGTGCTGCGCTCGCGCCTGCTGGCCAAGGCCCAGGGTGAGGCCGACGCCGAATCTTCCGCTCTGCGCAAAGCTCAGGTGGGTTCAGGCGATCGCAGCGAGAAGATCCGCACCTACAACTTTCCCCAGAGCCGCGTCACGGACCACCGCGTGAATGTGACTATCCATCAACTGGAGACCTTCATGCAGGGGCAGATCGAGCCCATCCTGGAGCCCCTCCGCGCCGCCCATGAGGCCGAGCGGCTCAAACAACTGGGCTGAGTTCCTCGCGGGCTCTGTGTTCATCACCGTTCACCACTGGTGAAAATGCTTTCCGCTTTTCGGCTGAGCTTGAGGGGCACCCCCTCCCAACGGTATCGCTCCAAGTCCAGGTTCCCGAGCTCATCCACTTCAATACCTTCTTTTCGAAGGCGTGCGATCTGCACCTGGGCGCCCCACCAGCGGCCCTTGCTGGGCACGTATCCGTGGGTGTTCACCACGCGATGCCAGGGCAGTTCAGTGTTCTCTGGCAGTCCCTTGAGGATCATGCCGACCTGCCGGGGGCGGCGCGGGAAGCCGGCCATCAGGGCGATCTGACCGTAGCTGGCGAGACGCCCCTTCGGAATCCGCCGAACGAAGGCCAGAACGGCCTCCCGGAAGGGCAGGGCAGGCTTCATTCCTTGTTTCGACTGGGTCTGTTTTCGACGCCGACCCGGGTACCGAAACCGCCGTCATAGCTGTGCCAGTGCCCCAGGTCCTCTTCGGGATAGGACCAGCACCAGTAACCATCGCCGGCATCGAAATCGACGAGCCAAAGGCCCTTCACATCGGGGCCGAGCGCGCGGATGGTATCGGCCCAGGCGGTCAGCAGGGTCTGGAGGCGCCGGTGCAATTCCTCGGCCCGCGTGTGTTCCTGGTGTTCTTCCAGCGCTTGCAATTCCTGACTGAAGCTGGAGGCCAGCTCGAAAACGGGTTTGGTGATGGCCTTCACGCGAGGCATCAGGTCCTGGGCCTCGTCCAGGGTGAAAACGTGGGTCATGTGGCCCTCCGGCGCTCCATCATAATCATTGGATGCGCTTCTTGCCTCTTTTGTCCTCCCATCCCCTGATCTTATTTGCCGAGGTGAATGCATGAAACCGATCCTGGTGGTGGCAGGCGAGGCCAGTGGCGATCTCCATGGGGCCGAACTGCTGCGCGAACTGAAGGATCACGCTCCCGGCTTGCGCATTCTCGGCGTGGGCGGCGATGGCATGACGCCCTATCTCGACCGCAAGCTCGCGGATGTGCGCGATCTAGGTGTAGTGGGTCTCGTGGAGCCGCTGGTCAAGGTGCCCCGGTTGCTGGCGCTCCGCCGTGCGCTGGTGAGCGCCGCGCGGGAAGAAGGCGTGGGCGCCCTGCTCACCATCGATTACCCGGGCTTCCATTTCGGTTCGGCGGGCATTCAGGGTCTGACCCAGGCCATGCGTCAGGCTCTTCCCGAAGTCGCGTTGCACCATTATGTCTGCCCTCAGGTGTGGGCCTGGAAGCCCGGGCGCATTCCCAAGCTGGGACGCTTGCTGGATACGCTGTATTGCCTCTTCGATTTCGAACCGCCCTTATTCGAAGGCTATCCCGTGGATGCCCGTTTCGTCGGCAATCCCCTGGTGGAAGTGGTGAAACCCGAAGTTGACCGGGAAACCTTTTTCAGCGAAACGGGTTTGGATGCCTCAAAGCCTCTGGTGGCCCTGCTCCCCGGAAGTCGCCGCGGTGAGCTCCAACGCCTGCTGCCCCCCATGGTCGGCCTCGCCAAAGCCTGGGCCAAGGATTCGGAGCATCGGAACATCCAGTGGGTGTTGCCCGTGGCACCCACGCTGGAAACAGGGTGGGTGAAGGCGTGTCTGGACGGTGCGCCCGTGCGGGTGGTGGAAGGGCGGAGCTACGCCGCCAGGGCCTTCGCGGACGCGGCGCTGGTCTGTTCGGGTACCGCCACCCTGGAAACCGCCCTGCTCGGCACGCCCTTCGCGATCCTTTACCGGATGAATCCCATTACGCTGGCGCTGGCCCGCCGCTTCGTGAAACTGCCGCACTTCGGACTGGCCAACGTGGTGGCCGGCCGCGAGGTCGTGCGGGAATTGCTTCAGGGGGAAGTCAACCCCGTACGCCTTGGACAGGAACTGTCGAGGCTGCTGGAACCCGAGTTCGCCGCGCGGTTGCGAAGGGATCTGGCCGAGGTGCGGAGCCACCTCGGCGCCCCCGGCGCCGCGGCACGCGTGGCGACGCACCTGCTTTCAAGGCTGGCAAGCCAGCCTTGAAGTCCAAAGACAGCGAGGGAGTTGGGACGGCACCCTTCCATCCTGGCCGTTCCCCATGGAAAGCGGGTACCACGTGCGGGACCCACTTTTCAGAAGCGGTAAGTGAAGCTGACCATGGTGGCGGTGGCGGTGAAATCTGGGTCGACCTTGCTCGACAGAACCTTCACTTCCGCGTCCATATGGCGGTTGAAGCGATAGCCGAAGCCGGCGGTGAAGCCGGCATGGATCACCCGCAGGGGGGTTCCCGTGTCTCGGGTGTCCGCGCCGAGGGCCCAGGTGATGCCCGCGAGTCCCCCGATCAGGAAGGGGCCCTTCCGGAAGTCCCCCCCATCGTCCTGGAGGAAATAGATCGCCTCAGCCCCCACATGGTAAGCCCGGACCGAGCGGTCCCCTGCACTCCCCTTTTGGCGCCAACTATCCGCCCCGATCAGGAGACGGAGGCATACCTCGGGCTCAAAATGCAGTTCCGCCAGGAGGCTGGCCCCCATTCCCGGCGCTTGGCTTCCCGTGGCGTCGGGCAGATTGCCTCCAGGCAGACTCAGACGGGCTTGCACACCAAGGGTGTCCCGCTCCTCCGCCACCATGGGGAGGGCCAGGAGAAGAGCGGCAAGGGCGCTCCATTTGCGCATGATCACCTCGAGGGCTAGGGATTGAAGAAGGCCTGGATCGCGTGACCAGCCACAATCGGGCTGGGGAATGTGTACTTGTTCAGGGGAGTGGCCACAGGGATGCCATCCACCCGCACTTGCGTCAATTCACCCCCGGCGCTGGGGGTGAAGGTGAAGGTTGGAAATTGGCCGTAGGCCACCGCGACGGGCCCTGCCGGAGAGATGGAGCCCGCCCCGGACACGCTGGTGGTGATGGTGAAGGTCTGCAACTGAGCGGAAGCGTTCAGTGAATGAGGTGCGTCCATGAGTACCGAGCCCGAGGCGGGGAGGAGCGTCGGATCGGCGTCCTCGGTCACGGTCAGGCCGGTGTAGCCCGCCAAGGTCGAAAAGGCGTAGGCCACGGGGCCCGCGGGGTAGAGTCCACTACTGGGCGTGCCAGTCACCCCCGGGCCCAGGTTGACCGTGAGCGGGAACGTCTGGATGAACGCCACCGTGATGGTGTGGTTGGAAATGATATTCGAGAGCGAGAACTGCCCAGGAGTGCCCACGGAGAGGCCATCCACCCGAACATCGGCGATGTTGAATCCCGTATCGGGGGTAATGGTGAAGGAGGCGCCCTGCCCGTATGGGACTGAGACCGGACCGGCGGGGTTGATGCTCCCGCCGACGCCTCCGCTGGCCGTGATGGTGAGCATCTGGGTCTGGGCCGTCGCGATCAGGGTGTGGTTACCGTTCATGAGAAGGGTGCCCGACGCATTCACATTGGCGCCATCAATGGCGACCTGGAGGTTGCTGAGGCCCGGCGAAAGAGCGTAGGCGTACGTGGCGGCGGTGCCCTGGACGTAGCTGTTGCTGCCGGCCGCGGGGTGGCCGGTGATGCCCTGCCCAAGCGTCACGGATAACAGGAAGCTGGGACCCGCGTTCACGGTCACCGGGGCGACGGCCGTGGAAGTGCCGGCCGCATTGGTGGCCGTCAGGGTGTAGCTCGAGGGGCCTGCCTGCGTGGGAGTTACCGTCGCGCCGGAGAGGCCCGTGACATCCCCCACTCCGTTATCGATCGCGAGGCTCCGGGCAGCGGTGACACCCCAGGTGAGCCGTGTCGTGTCACCCAGGACGATGGTGGACGGTGTGGCCCCGAAACTAATGATGACGGGGGGATTTACCGAGGCCAGCACCGTCAAGGTGGCACCATTGGAATAGACCTCGGCTACGGAGTTGGTGACACGGCACCGAAACTGGGTCCCGTTATCCGTGATGGCGACGGCAGGCAGCACCAGGATGTCGCTCGTGGCGCCCAGGATATCGGTCTGGTTGCGTTGCCATTGGTAGCGGAGAGGGGCCGTGCCGGTGGCTACCACCTGCAGGCTGGCCGCATTGCCCTCTGTGACGGTGAGATCCGGGGGCTGGGTGGTGAGGCTGGGTGCCACGGGTACCAGGCTCACGGTGAGGGTGGCTGGATTGGACGATACAGGTATCCCGGCGGTGTTGTTGACCACCACGGTATAGCTCCCGGCATCCGTCAACGCGACCGAGGGAAAGGGGAGGGTCGCAAAGGTGGCCCCGGGGATCGCCGCCGGACCCTTGTTCCACTGGTAACTCAGGGGCGCGGTGCCCGCAGCGACCACGCTGAACTGCGTGGTCTGGCCCACCAGGACTGCGCTGTCCTGAGGTTGAGTGGTGATAGTGGCGGGGGTCGGAAGGGGGTTGACGGTCAGGAGGGCGGAATTGCTTGACTGGCTACCCACCGCGTTAGTTAGGACGGCCAGGTAGGTAGCTCCGCTGTCCGCGAGGGTGGTGGCGGGAGTCGTGTAGGAGGCCGAGTTGGCACCAGTCACGTTCTGTCCGTTTTTCTGCCATTGGATGGTGGGTGCGGGGAAGACATCCGCCGCCACGGTAAATGTGGCGGTGCTGCCAGCAGTCACAACTTGAGGGGTGGGGTTGGAGGTGATCACGGGAGCCCATTGGACCGTGAGGGCGGCTCCGGTGGAAGACACCGTACCCACACCATTGGTGGCCACAACGATGAAAAGGTTGTTCTGGTCGCTCTTCGTCGTGAGAGGCGTCAGGTAGGAGGTGGAGGTGGCGCCCGGGATGGTTTGGCCGTTGTTCAACCACTGGTAGGTAGGGGCAGGCGTACCCGTGGCCCGGGCGGAAAAGATGGCTTGCTGCCCCAGAATCGCAGTCTGGGGTGAAGGCTGGGCGGTGATCACGGGTGCCACCTGGGTTGTTGAATCACCCGTGCCTCCCGGACCGCAGGAAACGAATACGAGGCAGATCCCTGCAGACCAAAGGGAATGCATTCTCTCAAGGTGCATCACTGCTCCTGCATTCGTACCCAAGATCGGTCAGCCTGCATCGAAAGACACCCCTCCCAGGAATAGCGGCAATAATTACCGATACGGTGGAGGAACGAAAACTCTATGCCAACTGTCCGGGTAGCCCCTTAGCATGCCGAGCTCACTCCATGTACCTGCCGACTACGCCATCCCAGAGTTCCTGGGCCTTCAAGATCAATTCCGCTACGGGGCGAAGCACGCCTTGGCCTCCCCGCACGGGGACGACGAAATGGCACATGCACTGCACCTCCTCCACGGCATCTTCTGGGCAGCAGGCGAGACCCACGCGGCGCAGGATGGGCAGATCCGGCAAATCATCACCAAGGTGGGCGACCTGCTCGGGGGACAGGCCGTACTTCGCGCAGAGCTGCGCCAGGATCGGGCCCTTCGTGAGATCGCCCGCGAAACAGTCCTCCACCCCGAGGTGCTTCGCCCGGGCCCAGGTGGAAGGGCTGTCCAACCCTGAGATGAAGGCGACCTTGATACCGCAGCGCTGCAGATACACTGTGGCGGCACCGTCCCGCACATGGAAGGCCTTGGTATGGGTGCCGTCTGCACCGAAGTGCAACTGGCCGGTGGTGAGAACCCCGTCCACATCCGTGCAGACGAGGCGAATGGCTTTCGCGCGTTCCTGGAGCGTGATCATGGGGACTCCTGCCCTGAAGTTTAGCGAACCGGGCTGCCCGCGTTCTTGACAATGGAAGTCCTGAATATTACCGTTTGGTTGTGGAGTAGATATGAAGGGCCATCTCGCCAACGACGTGATGATCGATGAGGTGAGCTGCCTCTTCGGGGCTCTGGGGGATGCCTCCCGGCTGAAGATCCTCCGCACCCTTCTGGACGCCGAGGAGGCCATGAATCAGGGGAACCTGGCCGAGGCGGCCGGGCTTTCCCAGGCCAACGCCAGCAAGCATCTCGCCTGCCTGGTGCGGGTGGGTCTTGTCACCCGCAATCCCGAGGGCAATACCGTGTTCTTCAAGCCAGTCCTGCCCCTGGTTTCTGAATTGTGCGAACTGGTCTGTGGCCACGTTTCCGAACGGGCGAAGGCGTCGTATCACGCCCTGCGCTGAAGGCCCCATGATCAAAGTTCCGGATACCCAGGTTTTTTCGATAGCCTCGTTGCAGTGGAGTAGTTCGTGAACCCCGTTCGCCTGATCTTCTATTTGGCCATTGCCTTTGCCGCGCTCTTCGTAATCAAGCACATTCTACTGTTCTTGCGGGGAGGCATCAGCTTGGAGAACCTGAACGCTCTCAAGACCCGTGGTGCCCTTGTCGTGGATGTGCGTACCTCGGGAGAGTTCGCCCAGAGGAGTGCTCCCGGCAGTCTCAACATCCCCCTCGATCAACTGCTCCGGCGAATGGATGAACTCGACCGCAGCAAGCCGATCATCCTCTGTTGCGCTTCGGGTAGCCGTAGCGCCAATGCCCTTCGTTTCCTCCAGCAGGCCGGCTACACCGATGTCCACAATGCGGGTCCCTGGCAGCGGACACTCTGAAGGAGTCCTCCGTGAAGCCTTTCCGCTACGGCGATCACGCATGAATCTGTGGGGGCGGATCCTTCGCGCAGCCCGCAGTGCGGGCCTTGTGTCGGGTCTTGTCGGGGGTCTCGGGGCCCAGGAATCGATGGAATTCGGCCCCTTTCCGACTCGGGAGATGTTTCCCCTCTTCCTTCCCACCCTGGCCTACCAGCCCGTGGACCCCACGCCCCTGGGCGAGGGTCGCTGGCGCGTGTCCCTGGACCACATTCGCGCGAACACCTTTGAGTTCTCGGACATCCTCAAGACTCAGGCGCCGCGAGACGCCCTGGGCCGAGTAGCCATAACGCAGGCCTTCGTCCTGGATCGCGCTGCCGAATACGCCGCCGTGCCCCTGATTTTTTTCTTCGACGAAGAGATCAGCCGGACTTCGCTGCGTGTTCGCTACGGCCTCACGGAGCGGACGGATCTTTGGGCCGAGTTGCCTTTTCAAAGCCATGGCGGTGGCTACCTGGATGGGGTGATCGAGGGTTTTCACAGCCTGGGTTTCGAACAGTACGGGCGCGACCGGGTGATCCAGAACCAACTGACTCTGGTGGTGATGACCCGAGGTGAGCTGAAGTTCTTCAGCGACCAGTCCATTCGGGGCAAGACCCAGGATCCAACCCTCGGGATTCTTCATCGCTTCGCGAGTGGCGCCACCTGGGGGCTCTCCGCCTTTGCCGCCATCAAGCCGCCGCTGACCTCCACCTACAATGTCTACCGTTCCGGTTGGGACTACACCCTGGGGCTGACGGGGCGATGGCAGCCCGCGCCCCGCCATGTCTTCTTCTTCGGGGGGGCCTACATCGGCCGCCCCCCGGGCAGCACCGCTTATAACAACTTAGCCTTTGGCGGCATGCGGGACGGATGGGGTGCTCATGGCACTTGGGAATACCGCCGCTGGCCGCGCTTCCACCCCTTCTTCCAGCTCTATGCCCAGAGCGCCTACCTGCATCCACAGCCCTATCAGAAACTGGATCGCCCCAGCCTGCAGCATGATGTGGGCTTTCACTGGCCACTGCGGAGGGACTTAGCGCTCACCTTCCGCTACCTCAACAACATCACCCACAACGAGAACACGGCTGATATGGGGTTGGGGCTGAGCCTGGACGCACGGTTCTAGGGCCTTCGATCCCGGATTGCTCAGTGGGCATGGCCGCAACCACAGGTGCCGACCTGAAGATCCTCCAGGCCATTCGGGGTCAATCATGTAGGTATCAGGTGGGTCGGGTGACGGCAGTCACAAGGAACGCAGGAAGGGCGCGGAGAGGTGGAATTATATTTCTGGGCCCGAATAATTGGAATATTATTCCGCATATGCAAATAGGAAATCTTTCCTTTCGGAGGTTCCGATTGCATCCCCCCATCCGGTGCCGGAGGCCCCATGTCCATCCTTGAATTCAACGGGAAGCAACTGGAACTCAATGAAGAGGGTTTTCTGGTGAATCCTTCGATTTGGACGGAGGAACTGGCCCTGGTCCTCGCACGGCAAGAGGAAAGCCTCGACCAACTCAGCGAGGATCACTGGGCCGTCATTCGTTTCATCCGTGCGCACTTCCTGGAGAACCAGGCTGCGCCTATGGTCCGCTCGATATGCAAGAGCACCGGTATTCCGCTGAAGCGCATCTACGAACTCTTCGCCAGCGGTCCCGCCAAGGGGGCCTGCAAACTCGCCGGGTTGCCCAAGCCCGACGGCTGCGTGTAGGCATATGGCACCGCTGCAACTGGGCGTGCTCCTGGCGGCCGCAGGAAGCCTAACGGCACTGGTGCTGGAATTCCGAGGCGCCAAGGCCTTTGGCACGCGCCGCCTGTTTGCACCTCCCGCGGGCGATGCCGTTGCTGGAGCCCGCTACGCTTTCACCAAGGGCATGGCGCCTCAGGCCAAGGAGAGCGTGCGGATGAATCCGCTCTCCTACCTGGCTGGCGTGCTCTACCACGGCGGTGTCTTTGCCGCGTTTGCGCTGTTGGGGCTGCGCCTCGGGAATTTTCATCGACCGAAGGCGCTCGCCGCCCTAGCGCTGGTTGGCGCCCTTGGGGGTTTCGCGCTGTTCGGCAAGCGCCTCCTCAAGGCTCACCTGCGGGGACTTTCCTCGCCCGATGATTTCGTGTCCAACATCCTGGCCACAGCTTTCGCGACCCTGGCAGGGGCGGTCACACTGCGGCAGGGCCTCGAGTCGGCTTGGCTGATGGTGGCCATCGCGTTGCTGGTTTACATGCCCATCGGCAAGATTCGACACTGCGTTTTCTTCTTCTCCACTCGATACCACTCCGGTGCCTTCTTCGGGCGCCGGGGCGTCTTTCCTCCGGCCACAAACCGGCCTGAACGGGGATGACCATGCCGGAATTCGATGAACTGGAAGCCCGCCTCGCGGCACTCACGGAAGCCGACTTCGCCTGCGGTCTGGAGGTCTTTCGGGGCAAGTTGACGGCGGCGGATGCATCGTACCTGAATACCTGTGTTCACTGCGGTCTTTGCGCCGAGAGCTGCCATTACTTCCGCATGGATCCCGAATTGGAGAACATCCCCGCCGCCAAGCTCAAGAAGATTGCCATGGTCTTCAAACGCGAATATACGACCGTGGGCCGTTTCGCGCCTGGGCTCGTGGGCGCCAAGGCCATGGACACGGACATGGCCCGGGCCTGGGTGGACGCGGTTTTCGGCCGCTGCTCGCTCTGCGGGCGCTGCTCCATGAACTGCACCGTCGGCATCGCTCTGCCACGCCTCTTTCGGGCGGCTCGCGCGGCACTCGGGGCGATGGGATTAGTGCCCTCGGATCTCCAGGCGACGGTGGACACGGCCCTCCAGCATGGCAACAACATGGCCATCAGCAAGACCGACTGGGTGGAGACGGTGCAGTGGATCGAAGAGGAACTTCAGCTGGAGACCGGCGATCCCGAGGCGCGACTGCCTCTCGACAGGCAGGGCGCGAAGATCCTCTTCACGGTGAATCCCCGGGAGCCGAAATTTTTTCCCCTGAGCCTGCAGGCCAGCGCCAAGGTCTTCTGGGCCGCGAAGGAGGACTGGACCCTCACCGCGGACAACGGCTGGGACCTGACGAACTACGGGCTCTTCAACTGCAACGACCAGGAGGCCGGCGCCCTCACCCAGAATCTGGTGGACGCCATGGTGCGCCTGGGCTGCGAGACGCTGGTCATCGGCGAATGCGGTCATGGGTACGCTTCCGCCCGCTGGGAAGGCCCGGAGTGGCTGCAGCAGGAATATCCGTTCAAGGTGAAGAGCATCCTGGAACTCATGGACGAGTACCTCCGCGAGGGCCGCATCAAGGTCGATCCCGCGAAGAATCCGAAGCCCGTCACCCTCCACGATCCCTGCAATCTGGTGCGCCACGGCGGCATCTGTGAGGCCCAGCGCCGGGTGTTGCAGGCCAGCGCGGCGCATTTCATCGAGATGACGCCCAATCGTGAACACAACTTTTGCTGCGGTGGCGGCGGGGGCCAGCTGGCCATGGGGCGCTACAAGGGGCGGCGCCTGCAGTCCGGTGGCATGAAGGCGCAGCAGATCCGCGATACCGCCGCCGAGGTGGTCGTCACGCCTTGCCACAACTGCGTCGACCAGCTCATGGAACTGAACAAGGAATACAAGCTGAAGGTCCAGATCAAGACCGTCGCCGAAGTCGTGGCCGACGCCCTGGTGTCGTGATAATGGCTGCACCACAAAGACACAAAGGACACAAAGAAAGACAAAAACAGGCACAAAGGTTGAAAAGAAAGACACCAAGACGGATCAATACCGACGGGGAAAGGCGATGCTACTCCATCCAGGTTCCATCTACATTCCGTGTCCCGAACGACCGTCCTCTCTTTGTGTCTTTCACTCAATTACTTTGTGCCTTCTTCTAGCTTTGTGTCCTTCGTGCCCTTTGTGGTGAACCTCTTTTGCGCCCACCATCACAACCTATCGAGGTGCTTCATGGATTCCAACAGCCCCTTCCTGAACCTTGCCATTCCGCCCGAAGTGAAGATGATCTACCTCGACAACGGGGCCACGTCTTTTCCCAAACCGCCCGAAGTTTATGCCTTCATGGATAGCTTCTACCGCAGCGCGGGCGTGAACCCGGGGCGCAGCGGCTTCGATCTCTGCCTGGAAGCGGGCAGCCTGGTGGACGAAACCCGCAGGCTGTTGACGGACTTCTTCGGTGGCACCGATCCCAATCGTCTGGTGTTCGGTTACAACTCCACGGACGCCCTGAACCTAGCCATCTGGGGCACGATCCGGCCCGGCGACCATGTGGTGACGACGCATTTGGAGCACAACGCCACCTTGCGCCCCCTCTGGAAACTGGAGCAGGCCGGCACCGAAGTAGATTGGGTGGACTTCGATGCCCAAGGGTATGTGGATCCGGACATGATTATCGCGAAGCTAAAGGCCAATACCAAGGCCGTGGTGATGAACCACGGGTCCAATGTTCTTGGCACAGTGCAGGAGGTGGCGTCTATCGGGAAGGTCTGCCGGGAGCGCGGCATCCTGCTCATCCTGGACGTGAGCCAGACCGCAGGCATGGTGCCCGTGAAGATGGATGCACTGGGCGCCGATATCATCTGCTTCACCGGGCACAAGAGCCTGATGGGGCCCATGGGCATCGGCGGCATGTATGTGCGGGAGGGCGTGGAGATCGCCCACACCCGCGCGGGCGGCACCGGCGTAAAGAGCGCGCAGCGGGCCCATCTGGAGGAGTATCCCTACCGCATGGAATACGGTACGCCGAATCTTCCTGGCCTCGCGGGCCTGAACGCCGGCGTGAAGTGGGTGAATGCCCTGGGCATCGAAGCCATCCATCAGCATGAAATGGCGCTGTGGACGAAGCTGCGCAACGGCCTCGCGAGTATCCAGGGCGTGACGATGTATTGCGCCGAAGACACCGGCAAGGGCCGGATCAGCGTGTTGTCCTTCAACGTGGATGGTTTGGAGGCCATGGACACCGGCACCATGTTGGACGTGGACTACAACATCGCCTGCCGCACGGGACTCCACTGCACGCCCATGGTGCATGAGCACCTTGGCACTGACGTGCTTCACGGTGCCGCGCGCTTCGGCATTGGCCCCTTCAACACCGAGGCCCACATCGAGACCGCGATCACCGGAGTGCGGGATATCGCCGAGATGCAGCGGAAGCGGCGGTAGGCACAAATCGAGCAAGAATCATTAATTTTCAGATCCAGGAGCTTGGGAAAAAGGGGTGCGTTGACCCTGGACTATTGAATTAATGCGAACCAAATACTGATCTCTGCGTTATGCTTTTTGCCGAACTGGGAGCCGAGGGCAAGCAGGAGGGCGCCATGATCCACTACCCCCATGAGGGCGAGTTCCGTGAGCGCAGGCAGCTGGGTGAGCGCAGGCGGACGCAGCAGGCCCGGCGCAAGGGCGATGTCGGAAGCCCAGCCTCCAACCCGGATTCCAACTTCACGGACCTTCGGGATGGCGAGTTCCTGGCCTTCCGTGCGCCTGATCGGCGGGCGTCAGCTTTGCCACTCGCGGCCTGCGTTCCTCAAGGGAACGACGAGGCACCATCCAAGCCTATCGAGAAGTCCTCCTTCCGGTGTCTCGGCGAGACCGCTGAACTGCACCGGCAGGGCGAAGAGACCGTTCGCGTGGAAGCCCTGCTGGATCTCTGCGAGGCCCTGTCGCCCGAAGCTACCGGACAGATCCTGCACGAACTCCGGGTGCATCAGATCGAACTGGAATTGCAGAACGAGGAATTGCGGGGGGCCCAGGTCGCTCTGGAGATCGCCAAGTCACGCTATTTTGATCTCTATGACTTGGCCCCGGTGGGCTATTGCACCCTCGATGCACACTTGCTGATCCTGGAGGCCAACCTCACCCTTACCGGGTTGCTGGGTGCGGCCAGGAGCGCCCTGATCAAGCGGCCGATCTCGAAATTCATCCTGCCCGAGGACCAGGACATCTTCTACCTGACCCTCAAACAGCTCCTCGAGAAAGGGGAACCGGAGGGGTGTGAACTGCGGATGCTAAGGGCGGACGGAACGCTTTTTTGGGCGCTGCTGGAGACCAACACCACGCACGGGGCCGAGGATGAGCCGATGTGCCGCCTCGTGATCAGCGACATCACCGAGCGCAGGCGAATGGAGGCGGAGAACCGGCAGTTGCAGCGGACTGAAGGCTTGGGCCGCATGGCTGGGGCCATTGCCCATCACTTCAACAATCAACTGCAGGCAGTGATGGCGAGCCTGGAACTGCTGGGCGAACTCCCGCCGGGCTCAGACCCGACCAAATTCTTGACCATGGGCAAGCGGGCCACCGAAAGAGCGGCAGAGGTCAGCAGGTTGATGCTGGTCTACCTGGGGCAAACATCTGCCCAACGGGAACCACGCTGCCTTGCCGAACTGTGCCTTGGTCACTTGCCCATTTTGCAAAGCACTCTGCCTACGATCATCGGATTGGAGGCAGATTGCCCTTCGCCAGGTCCCGCCATCAACGCGAACACTGAGCAGATCCAGCAGGTCTTGGCCAACTTGGTCACCAATGCCCGAGAGGCCATTGGCGACGCCAGGGGGAGCATTCGCCTCAGCCTCAATACCTGTTTGGCGACCGAGATCCCAACTTCGCGCCGCTTGCCCTGCGGTTGGAAACCCCAGGAGCCCGACTATGCTTGCCTGGAAGTGGCGGACACCGGTTGCGGGATCGGGGATGCGGATATGGAGAAACTGTTCGACCCCTTCTTCACCACCAAGTTCGCGGGTCGGGGACTAGGTCTGTCCGTGGTCCTTGGCCTCGTTCAGGCGCACGGTGGGGCTGTCACGGTCGCTAGCAAGCGTGGCAAGGGCAGTAGCTTCCGGGTCTATTTCCCGATATTTCACGACGCTTTCCCCCCCACCGGGGGGCGAACCAATAGCCTGGAATTAGGCGAGGAAGAAGAGGGCTGCGGCGCCCGCCAGGGTGATGACTGTGCCAAGGATGGCCAGGGGCGTGATCCGTTCCTTGAAGGCGAACACCGACACCGGTAGGAGAATCACCGGGGAAAGCGACATCAGAGTGGAGGCCACGCCCAGATACTGCGCATGGCCGATGGCGTAGAGGGAAAGGACCACGCCGAGCACAGGGCCGGAGAGCGCTCCCAGCGTGATGAACGTGAAGGCCCGGCGGTCCTTCAGGCGCAGGAAATTTTCCAGCAGGTGCCCGCGCAGGAGGAGCCAGACCGAGATGGCCAGCGTGCCCGCGCCCACCCGGATCAGGTTGGCGGAAATAGGGCTGAAGTTGTCCGCCAGGCCGAACTTGGAGAGCAGGAAGCCAATGGCCTGCCCCAGCGCGCCGCCCAGGGCCAGCAGGATGCCTAATATCAGCTTGCGGGGTTGCCCGTCTGCGGCCGAGGAATGATCACCCACCACCAGGGCAATGCCGCCGAGGGTTGCTGCCATGGCCAGGATGCGGAGCGGGCTCAGGGTCTGGCCGAGGAAGGCCCAGGCCAGCACTGCCGCGAAGATCGGCCACAGCGTCATGATCAGCATGGTGAGGCGCGGGCCGAGCAGCACGAAGGCCTCGAAGAGGACCGCATCGCCGAGGGCGAAGCCGATGAGGCCCGAAACGCCGAGCACCGTGAGTCGCCACCCTTCGGCGTGGGGGAACAAGGTGCCCGCGGTCACTAGGTGCAACGCGAGCATGGCGGCCAGGGCGATCCACAGGCGGACGACATTCACGGTGGAACTGCCCACCCGTCGTCCGGCGACGGTGAAGCACACCGAGTTGGCGGACCAGCAGAAGGCCGTGAGAATCGAAGCGAGTTCGCCGAGGTACGGCATGGGGCTCCACCAAAAGAAAAGACAAAGACAAAGCCTCATAATACGAGGATATAGCAACGTGAGCCAGGACACAGGCTCGAATGGGTCCCTTCTGGCATCCTAGAATCAGAGCCTTGCAACGCCGGATGGGCGATTGTTGGCCTCGATGCGCCTCGTCCCTTCTTCTTTTCCCTTCTCCCCAGGAGCCGTTCGTGAATCACGAAACCGAAACCGCCGTCCCCGCCGAAACCCAGATCACCGAAGTCGTCTCCGAACTGATCGCCCTGGGCGCGGCCATGGCGGCCAACAACGAAGAGGCCTTCCAGGCCCACCACTATCGCCTGCACAAGCTGGGCGCGGCGCGAGAGGACATGATCAAGGCCGTGAACATCGCCCTCCAGGTGAAGATGGCGCCTCATAGGTCGCTGGTGGAGATGGCCGAGCACTATCTCGTGGGTGGCGCCAAGCCCGAAGGTGGAGGCTGCTGCGGCGGCGGCGAATGTGGCTGCGAAGACGGCGAAAGCAGCGACGAAGGTTGTGGCGAGGGCGGCGGCTGCGGGTGCCACTGATACCTCAGGGTCCGTTCAAAAATAAACAATCGACGAGGGTATTTTTGAACGGACCCTCAGCTCCGGCCGCCAGCGGCCCCGGGTAAACTGGAGCCAAGGGGGTCGGCATGAAGGTGCGTGTTCTGGTGTCGTTGAAACCGGGGATCCTGGATCCCCAGGGCAAGGCCGTAGAGCATGGCCTCCACGGCTTCGGCTTCGCAGTGGAACATGTGCGCATCGGCCGCATGATCGATCTGGAGGTGCCCGCCTCCGGCATCGAAGAGGCCAAGGCCCAGGCCCAGGCCATGTGCGACAAGCTGCTGGTCAATCCGGTGATGGAAAAGGCCATCATCGAGGTCCTTTGATGCGGGTCGCCGTTCCGATTTTCCCTGGCTCCAACTGCGACCACGACGCCATGCACGCCTGCTGCAACGTAATGGGCTGGGACACCAAACCCGTCTGGCACCAGGAGAAGGCCCTGCCCGAAGGTACCGACTTGGTCTTTGTGCCTGGTGGCTTCAGCTATGGCGACTACCTGCGCTGCGGTGCCATTGCGGCTCTTGCGCCCATCATGACGGATGTGAAGCGCTTCGCGGCCCAGGGTGGTTTGGTGCTGGGCGTATGTAATGGCTTCCAGATTCTCTGCGAGGCGGGCCTTCTCCCTGGGGCCCTATTGCGCAACGAGTCCCTTCGTTTCATCCACAAGAAGGTCCACTTGCGCACCGAGCGCACGAATCTGCCCTTTACCCGCGCCTTCAAGCCCGGTCAGGTCATCGAGGTGCCCATCGCCCACGCCGAGGGCAACTTCACCCTTGATGATGATGGCCTGGTGGAGCTCGAGGCTCAGGGCGGCGTGGTTTTCCGCTACTGCGGCCCCGAGGGCGAGGTGGCCCCGGAGTTCAATCCCAACGGCGCCGAGAACGCGATCGCCGGGATCGTGAATGCCCGTGGCAATGTGTTGGGCATGATGCCCCATCCCGAGCGGGTGGTGGAACCGGCCCAGGGCGGTACGGACGGGCTCTGGCTTTTCCGAAGCCTCGAGGGTTGAGGCAAGGGCCGGAACTCTCCACACGAGGGAAAATGCGGACCAAGAAAAAAAAATGACGAACGATGGGATTGGTGACATCCTTCCTAGTAATTCAACCCGGATTTTTACAGCTGCCATGACCAACCATGAACCCAAAAACCTCCAAACCTTTACTAGTGGCTCCCTGCGGCTCATTTTCCTGAAACGGGATCCCATTCCCGCCAAGGTCGCGCCCAGTCGGGATGCCTGGACCCTCATGCTTCCGACGGGTCCGATCCGTATCTGCACGGGTGAGGACCACGAGGAGGGCGTCGTGCCCCGCGGAAGCTTGGCCCTGCTGCTGCCAGGCTTCGGCCATACGCTCAAACGGTATGCGTCGGATCAGCCCTTCGGCTTCACGGCGCTGCAACTGGACGGGCCCTTTCCCGAGCCCCTGGTGAGCATTCTTCAGCACCCTCCCCGCAAGTGGCAGGAACTGAGTTTTGCCGCCCTGCGCAGCCAAAGCCTCAAGCAGCTCTTCAGCATCTTCACCGAGGAGATGGCGCACCCAGATGGTCTCCAACTCATGACGCGCGAACTCTTTCTCATCCTCCTGGGCGCTGAGCTTCAGCGCCTCACGGAGAAGGAGGAACGGGGCCGCTTCCCCTATCGGCTTTCCCGCTCCACGCTGCAACTGGTCCTGGATCACATGGAGGCCCAAATCGGCTCCAGGAATTCGGTGCCGGACCTTGCCAAGCTGGCCCGTTGCACGCCGGACCACTTCATTCGTCTTTTTCGCGAGGCCACCAGTACGACCCCGCACCAGTACCTGATCGAGCGCCGTCTGCAGCGCGCGGTGCAACTCCTTGCGGACGGTGAACGCCCCTCGGATGTCGCCACCAACCTCGGGTTCTACGACGCCAGTGCCTTTACGCGGGCCTTCAAGCGACGCTTCGAAGTGCCTCCCAGCAAGTACGCCCAGGAGGCCTACGACCGTCAGTTTCCGAAGAAGAGCTGATATCGCCCTTGCAGAAGGTCAGGGCTTGCAGACCTTGCAGGCCTTGTAGCCAGCCTTTTCGGCTTCGGCCTTGGTGGCAAAGGTCATCTTGTTCTCGGCCTTGATCTTGGCGGCTATCTTGCAGTCGGCCTTGTGCAGGGTCTTGGAATCCTTGTTGCCAACGAAGCCAACCACGGCGGGCGCGGGCTTGGCCTCGGTCTTGGGGGCGACCTTGGTGGCCAGCGCGGGCTTCTTGGTGTCTTTCGCGGGTGCCTGGGCAAAGGCCATGGTGCCGGCGAGGAGGAGGGTGGCGATGAGGTTCATGATCGATTCTCCTTGGGGTGGGGTTTGCTACTCGCGCCTAGACTGCGCCCCTTCGGGATGCGGGTCAAGACCTTCAGGTGAGCTTTGCGGTGCCCCTGAATGAAGGTGGTCGCCGTGCCTTGGTCATCTGTTCGAAGGAATAGGCCAATTTCAGCAACAGACCCTCGCTCCAGGCACGGCCGAAGAAACTGAGGCCCACCGGCAGACCGAAGACGAAACCCGCGGGCACTGTGATGTGCGGCGTGCCCGCCACGGCGGCAAAGGTCGAACAACTAAAACCCGACGCATCGCCGTTCACGGGATCCGTCAGCCACGCCGGGCTGCCCGTGGGCGCCACCAGGGCGTCGAGCTTGTGCTTTTCGCAGAGTGAATCGATATCGCGGCGCGCCTGGCGGCAAATGTCCAGGGCCTTCAGATAGGCGTCGTCGGTGAGGGGTCCCTTGGCCTGGGCCTGCAGCAGGAGTTCTTGGCCGAAAAAGGGCATCTCCTGGTCGCGCCGTTTCTCGTTGAAGGCGATGAGCGCGGCGAGATCCTTCACGCCGCCTCCGCGCCCCCCCAGATAGGCATTGAGGCCGGCCTTGAATTCAAAGAGCAGCACGTCGAGCTCGGCTTCATCGTAGGCGCTGGATTTCACCTCCACCTCCACCAGGGTCGCGCCGCCGGTCTTCAGCACCTCCAGCGCAGCCTGGATCACCCGATCCAGGTGGGCGTGCTGGCCCAGGAAATTCTTCACGACTCCAAGCCGGGCGCCCTGCAGGCCCCTGGGCTCCAGGGCGCGGGTGTAGTCCAGGGAAAGCTGGCGCCTAGCCTCTTCCGTCGCCCGGTCCCGAGGATCCACGCCGGCGAGGACCGTGAGCAGGATCGCGGCATCGCGCACGGTGCGCGTCATGGGGCCCGCCGTGTCCTGGGTGTGGGAGATGGGAATGATGCCGCTGCGGCTCACTAGGCCCACCGTGGGTTTGAGGCCGACGATGCCGTTGAGACTGGCGGGACTGACGATGGAACCATCCGTTTCCGTGCCGAGGGCCGCAGTGCAGAGATTGGCAGAAACCGCCACGGCGCTGCCGGATGAGGAACCTGAGGGCGTGCGGTTCAGGGCGTAGGGATTGCGAGTCTGCCGACCCCGCCCGCTCCATCCGCTGGTGCTGCGGGTCGAGCGGAAGTTGGCCCATTCGCTCAGGTTCGTCTTGCCCAGAATTACGGCCCCGGCCTCCCTCAGTTTCTGCACCACGAAGGCGTCCCGGGCGGGCGCGGGCGCATCGGCCAGTGCCAGGGAACCCGCGGTGGTCTTCATGCGATCCGCCGTATCGAAGTTGTCCTTCACCAGGATGGGGATGCCATGTAGCGGGCCACGGGTACCCTTCTTCTCCCGCTCCAGGTCGAGGGCTTCTGCCAGCGCCATGGCATCGGGATTCACCTCGATCACGGCATGCAGGGCGGGACCGGCACCGTCCAGAGTCGCGATGCGGGCGATGTATTTGGAAACCAGATCCCGGCTCGTCCAGCGCCCGGTCTCCAGGCCCACCCGGAGTTCGTCCAGAGTTGCCTCCTCCAGGGCAGGCACAGGGGCCGCGGACTGGGCCCCGTGAGCCGGAGTCTTCGCGATCAGGGCCGCGGTGCCCGCCGCGAGTCCCGTGGCGAGAAAATCGCGGCGGTCGAGAGTATTGAAGAGAGTGTCTTCAGCAGACATGAGAACTCCGGCAGGGGGTGAACAATGGATGATACGCCCGTCATCTCTACGCCTAAAAAGCGGGTGGCCCAGAACTGCATGGGTTCCTCAGTCCCAGAAGCTCAGCAGTTCCACATCGAACACCAACGTTCCCGCCGGCTTTCCCCGTTCACCGCGGTAGGCGAGCTTTTCGGGGATCCAAAAGCGAGTCTTTTCGCCCTGAACCATGAGCTGGATGCCTTCGGTCCAGCCTTTGATGACCTCCTCGAGGCGGAAACCCGCGGATTCCCTTCGTAGGAGGGAACTATCAAACAGCCTCCCGTCCTGGGTCCAGCCGGTGTAGTGCACATTCACATGGCTGCGCTTGCCAGGATGCTTCGTGCCAGTGCCCGATCGCAGGCTGCGAAACACGAGCCCCGAAGGGGTCAGGCGGGCATCAGTCGGCGGTTGGATCAGGTCCGAGGGGGCCTGCGTGGGTGGCGGATCCACCGAGAGCAGCTGCACCTCGAGCACCAGATCGCCTGCGGGCCGCCCCTTGGCTCCGGCGAAGGCCAGCGCCTCGGGAATCCACATTCGTCGCACTTCGCCCTCGACCATGAGTTGAACCCCTTCACCCATGCCCTTCATCAGGCGCTCAGGGGGCAGGATAAGCGGTTCCTCCCGGGGCAGGGTGCTATCGAAGACCTTTCCGTCCCGGGTCCAGCCCGTGTAGTGCAGTGTCACATAGTCCTTCGGGCCCGCGTGCTTCTCGCCCGTTCCGGCCTTCACGATTTGGGTCGCGAGCCCGGAAGCCGTCTGCACCGCATCGGAGGGAGTTGTCAGGTCGGCGGGTGTTGCAACAGGGGCAGGTTTGGGCTGGACTGCGGATTGCGAGAAGCCGGGGGAGGTGAAGCTCAGGAGGCTTGCCGCCATGAAGGCAGAAAAACCAGGTTTCATGCGCGTCTCCATAGTTGGGATGGCGATTGCCTCGAAGGTTCGTTCCGGTCCAGCTAACAAACTATCGCAAGCCAATCCTCGGTTGGGGGCAGATCCCCCCGCGATGGCCCCTGCACTCGATTCCACGCGACTTCCCAAGCCCTTGCTTTTCATCTTTGTGCCCCGTGTGTCCCGTGGTTGAACTAGGTAGAAACCACGGACCACACGGAGCACACGGAAAATAGGGTGAAAGGCTGGTGACTATGAACCATTTTTTTATCACCGTTTATCACTGGTTTCGGACCGGTCCTGAACGGCGTTGAACGGCGATTTGAGCGAGCAGGGTTCGGAAGCGCGGTTCGTCGCCCTTGATGCTCAGGCCCTGGCGGCAGGCCTTTTCGGCGCGGTCCAGACTGGCAAGCGTGGATCGGCCCTCTTCGGCCTCGCAGCGGGCGGCTTCCAGTTCCACTTCGGTCCGCAGGAGCTTCATCTCAAAGAACCGGGGATTGACCCGTTCCCC
>CAIPUA010000200.1 GCA_903868115.1 uncultured Holophagaceae bacterium | reverse complement strand
TGATACTGTAATCATCGATAACTGCATGAAAATCTGCGTTAATCTGCGTAATCTGCGGATTGAACTGCCGTTTCTAGGATAATCAAGTGCCCAGTTTTACACTTGCGTGGTGCGCCCGGAGCGATTCGAACGCCCGACCCTCAGGTTCGAAGCCTGATGCTCTATCCAGCTGAGCTACGGGCGCGCACGAAACTCCGATTGTAGCCCAGCTTGATGCGAGGTTCGAGCCCTCATTCTGGGCTGGCTAGAGCGCCGGATGTTAATGCTCTATCCCGCCGAGTCCCGCCTATCGCAGCGCACACTGCGCGCTGCTCCCGCTCACGCGGCTCGCGGAGGCGGGTCCCTTGGGTGCGCACGAAACTCCGATTGTAGCCCAGCTTGATGCGAGGTTCGAGCCCTCATTCACACCGCGCCTGTGGCGCGGTGCAGGCTCGCTTCGCTCGCAAGGGTGGAAATGTGCTGTCAGCCGCAACCACTTTGCATCTGGCTGGATTTCCCCGCGCGCAGCGCGACCTACACCGCGCCCGGCGCGGTGTAGCACCAGGCATCCTCCACCGCATGGCGCCGCAGGGAGACAAGTTCCTCCGGGGTCAGACCCAGGGCCTGGGCTGCCTTCCATTCGCCGGGGATATCACAAGGCATGACGCCGGGGTCATCGGTACCGAGGGCACAGCGAACACCGGCGCGGAGCATCCGGGGAAGGGGGTGCGGGCCAAGATCGGGCACGAGGGCGCGATTGGATGTGAGGCAGACATCCACGGGAATTTTTCGTTCGGCGAGCAGTTCAAGGATTTCGGGATGCGCCGCGGCATGGACACCGTGCACGATCCGGCTGACTCCGGCCTCCAGAATGGCCTCGCGGACATTCGTACCCGGTCCGTTCTCGCCGGCATGAGCTGCCAACCGCAGGCCCGCCCGGCGTGCCCGATCGAAGACTGGTGCCCACTCGCGGAAGGGAACGCCCTCGATGCCACCCGTGGAGAAGCCGACCACCCACGGGGGTCGCTCACCCAGGACCAGATCCAGCACGGCATGACCATGCTGGATGCCGAAGTGGTTCACGGCGTCGATGATCACCGCCACCTCCACACCCTGGGGCCGGGCTTCGGCGATGCCCTCATCCATGCCCCGCCAGAGCTCCTCTAGCGTCAGCAGTTTTTCATGGACGCAAAGGTAGTGCGGGCTCACCCAGAGATCGAGGCCGCGTGGAAGATCCTCCTCCGCAGGCGCCAGACGACGCACCGCGGCCCTCAGAATCTCCCGGACTGCCGCCGCGCTACGCAGGAAGCCGCAGGAAAAAAAGAAGGCCGGAATGAAGCCTTCGAAGGGAATCGTCTCGCCGCGCCAAAGAGCCTCGAGGGTATCCGGCGGCACCTTGCCCTCCCGGGCCGCCTGTTCCCGCACCCAGGCCGGATCCAGACTGCCTTCCAAGTGGGCATGCCGATCGATGGATGGAGGGAGCAACTGGCTCATGGCGAGACCTCAGGAACCGCGATGGCCGGGGCGCTACTCGTCGTAGTCATCCATGTTGAGATCACCGGGATCCACACCCTCTGGACGAGCCCCTGTGATCCCCAGGCTCTCTTCAATGCTTTCTTCCCCAAGGGCCTCTGTGTCCGTCTCGGGCGTGAAGTCGTCCTCGATCTGCAGCGCGGCCTTTTCCTTCTTCGGAGCCTTGGGCTTGGCGGGCGCCGCCTTCTGGTTCGCGCCGCACTTCGGGCAAAGGGCCTCCGGCTTCATAAAGTCGTAGAACTTGGTGTTGCATGCGAAACAGTTCCACTTCTTGCCCAGCTTGGCCATGATCCCCCCGAAGGCTCCGTCAAAGGACCAAGGATTTACCACAGTTTTTATCGGCTGTCATCAGACCAGCGAGCTTTCTTTAGCCCTTCGTGCTCCAAGGCACAGGTCCCAACAGGGTCGGATCCCCTTCACAGAGTTGCTGGATCACCGTGCGGTGAAAGATCTGGTGGCCTTCTTCGACCTCGACCCCATACCTTTCGACAAAAGAGGCCCTGGAGCGCTCCAGTTCGTCTCGAAGCAGGGCATACAACTTTTTTTGGGCTTTCCCCTGGGTCACCTTGGCGGGGAAGTAGATCTCGATGTCCCCCACCAGCACCCGGGCGCTGCGCTCGGCATTGGCCCGGACCTTGGGATCCAGTGGCGTCGCAAGGGATTCGGCGATGGGTTCCTGGACGCGCGCTGCGGCCGGGGCCGGGTGGACTTCTGGGGGAGGCAATGTCGCGGCCCGCTCTTCCTCCTTCTGGCCGGCCTGGAAGGCAAGGGCGGCTTCCGCCGCATGGGCCAGGGCCCGGACATGATGGGGATGATCGAGCACCTGCCGGAGGCCGCTATCCACCAGCAGGATCGCCACAGGCTTCCGACGAAGGCGCAGGGGCAGGATCCTTACCTCGGCAGCCTCGAAGCCACCCAGGGGCCCCAGCAGGGCCTGATAGGACGGGCCAGACCGGGTGATGCCCTGGACGCGTCCCTGCAGGAGTTCTTCCAACTCCGGAGGGGGCACCACGGGAGCGCCGAGTCGGGGCGAATCCGATTCGAAGCCCCGGTGAGCGTAGAGGCTGCTGATGCCCTGTTTCACGACGAAGAGCGCACTGCGCTCCACGAAGGGCTGCAAGCCATCCAACATGTTCTTGAGTACTGCACCCTGGCTTGCGGCGGCCTCGATCAGGTCCAGCGCTTTTCCCAGATCGTTCTCCGTGTCACCGGGGGCCTGGATGGGATCAGCGATCGGCGGGGGCCCCGCCACCTCCAGGATCTTCTGGAGCAGGGCGTCATCGAGCTGGAGACGCCCGAGGCCCTCTTCCCAGGTCATGACAACCTGCTCCTGCAGGGACTGAAGGCGTTCCTGGATCCAGGATTGGACCAAGGGCTTGATCGATTCTTTGCGGCTGTCGTCCATGGCGATTCCCGGGGCTTTCTTCGAGAGTACTCCAATTCCGAGTTGCTGGCTTTTCCTCCCCATAGACGCTAGGATCAAGCCGTTTCGGGGGGCCCTCGAATGGTAGATCTTTCGATCCAGATTCGCGACGAAAATGGCGTGGCAGTGGTGCAGCCGGAAGGTTTCATCAATGCCCACACCGTGCGACAGTTCGAAAGCGCCCTCGAAAACCTGGTTGCCGCCGGGAAATTCACCATTCTGCTGGACTGCCAGCGCCTGAGCTACATCAGCTCCGCCGGCCTGGGTGCCATCATGGGTCTCATCGAGACGGTGCGGGAAAACGGGGGAGACATCCTGCTCTGCAGCCTGCAGCAGAATGTTTTCGCGATCTTCGACACCCTTGGCTTCACGCAGCTCTACCGGGTGTTTGCCAGCGAAGTCGAGGCCCGGCAGGCGCTCGCGGGGAAGACCGAGTGAAGACCATCCCCGATCCCGAGGTCTTCCGCCTGGTCATCCCCAGCCAGACGCGGTACCTGAATTTGGTCACCGGCTTGGCCAAACGGGCATCCATGGTCGCCGGCATGGACGATTCCACCGCCGCGAAGGTCTCCATCGCCGTGGACGAAGCCGTCACCAACGTCATCATGCACGCCTACGGCGGGGAGACCGATCACATCGTGGACATCGAACTGCGCTTCATGCCCCTGGCCCTGGAAATCCATATCTGCCACACGGGCCAGAGCATCCGTGCCGACCAGATCATTCTGCCGGATCCCGGGGAATATGTTAAACATCCCCGCAAGGGTGGCCTCGGACTGCTATTGATGAGCCGCTTCATGGACGAAGTCCACTTCCTCGAAGGCAAGGAGCGCAACGAGTGCTGCATGATCAAGCGCGTGGGGACCTAGGGCCCGTCGCCAGGAACCAGGGGCTACGCCCGCTGGGCCTTGAGGGACGCGATTTTGTCGATGAGGGAATCGACATTGATCGGTTTCATCAGGTAGCCATCGGGTTCCAGTTCGAGGGTCTGTCGCATTTGGCCGAGGTCCTTGCTCGCCGTGTTGATGAGCACCTTGCAGCGCTGGGCCGCATCCTGGATCCCGCGCTGAGCTTCATCGGCCCGGATTTCCTTGAGGATGGCATCCCC
>CAIPUA010000199.1 GCA_903868115.1 uncultured Holophagaceae bacterium | reverse complement strand
TTCGGGGGTCATTGGAGGTTCGGATCCACCCCAAAAAGAAACCCCCGAGACCAAGTGGTATCGGGGGTTTTACTGGCGGAGAGTGAGGGATTCGAACCCTCGAATGGATCACTCCATTACACGATTTCCAATCGTGCTCCTTCAGCCACTCGGACAACTCTCCAGGAACGGCAGCCCTGCTTGCAGGGAACGCAAAGCTTAGCACAGAGAAGGTCTCGGGCCAAGGAGGCAGTCTGGATGATGGTATGTCGGTTTGCGACCCGGGGGCTGGGCACGCGATGATGGAGGAATGAACGCACAACTTCACGCTCTCGCCGCCGAAGTGCTCTCCCGCTTGTCGGGGAATCGTCCCTCCAATGAGCACCCTCAGCTGCTAGGCTGTCGGGACGGCATTTGCCTACTCCGTACCCAGGAAGGCTTGAAGGAAGTCTCCGCCGAGCGGTTGCCTGCCCATGTGGATCTGGGGCCCCTCATCGACCATATCCTCCTGAAGCCTGCCGCCTGGGTCGCCGAAATCGATCAACTTTGTGATGAAGCCCTGGAACACGAGTTCGCCTCAGTCTGCGTGAACCCCTGTTGGGTGGCACGCTGCACGCGCCGTCTTGAGGACAGCGTCGTGCGGGTGTGCACCGTGGTCGGCTTCCCTCTGGGAGCGAACACCAGTCGTATCAAGGCCGAAGAGGCGCGGGAAGCCGTCGCCAGCGGGGCCCGGGAAGTGGACATGGTTCTGGCGCTGGGCTTGGCCAAGGCCGGGGACTGGGAGTCCATCCGCCGCGACTTCCGTGTCGTGCGCGAAGCCGTCCCCACCGCCGTTCTGAAGGTCATCCTGGAGACATGCCTCCTGAACGACGAGGAGAAGGCGCAGGCTTCGCGCATTGCCGCGGAAGAAGGCGTCGATTTCGTAGAGACCTCCACGGGCTTCTCCTCGGGTGGAGCCACCGAGGCAGATGTGCGAATCCTGCGGGAGACGGTAGGCGCCCGGGCTGGTGTGAAGGCTTCGGGTGGTTTGCGCAACTACGAGGACGCCCTGAAGATGGTCATGGCCGGCGCCACCCGCCTGGGACTTTCCGGCTCCCTGGCCGTGGTCAAGGATCGGAACGCGTAGAACGGCGGCTATTGAGGGCCCTGCTGCCCGATCCGAAGCCTTGCCCGGTCAAGTGCGGTATGCTCCTTGGAGCGCAATACCTGGGAGGTTCGTGTGGCCAAACTCGATCTGGTCATGTTCGAGGAGGAGTACAAACTGCTCCAGGAGATCATCTCTCGTCTGCAGGTGGATTCCTCCAGCAAGGTCGTGTTCCTCGTGGACAAGAACGGCCAGCAAATCGCCGCTTCCGGTGATGTGCGCAGCATCGATGCCACCAGCCTCGCCTCCCTCACCGCCGGCAATGTGGCGGCCACGGACGGGCTCGCCAAACTCATCGGGGAGAAGGAGTTCACGCTTCTCTTCCATGAGGGTGAGAAGGACAACCTGCATATCTCCATCGTGGGCAAGCGCGGGATCCTCGTTGTGATCTTCGACATGAACAGCAGCCTCGCTCTGGTCCGGCTGCGGGTGAAGAAGGCCAGCCGGGATCTCCAGGAGATCTTCGAAAAGGTCGAGCAGCGAGCCCAAACGGTGGCCGGCGATTCCAGTTTTGAAAGCCCATTCTCCGAGATCACGGACGAAGACATCGACAAGCTTTTTGGCGACTGAGGCGAAGGACGGGCGCCATGACCTTCATCAACTACGCCTCCCGCGAGATCAACTGCAAGATCGTGTATTACGGACCGGGCCTGTGCGGGAAGACTACGAACATCCAGTGGATCTTCGAACAGGCGAACCCCGAGAAGCGGGGCAAGCTTGTGAGTCTCGCCACTGAGACCGACCGCACCCTTTTCTTCGATTTTTTGCCGCTGGACATGGGCACGGTGAAGGGCTTCAAGGTCCGTTTTCACCTCTATACGGTGCCCGGCCAAGTGTTTTATGATGCCAGCCGCAAGCTTATTCTCCGCGGTTGTGACGGCATGATTTTCGTGGCGGACAGTCAGCGTCAGCGCATGGAAGCCAATATCGAATCCATTGCCAACCTAGCCACGAACCTGAAGGAAAATGGGTTCGATATCCGTAGCATTCCCTACGTCCTTCAGCTCAACAAACGCGACATGCCCACGGCCGCACCGGCGGAAGAGATGGAGCGCCTGCTCCGTTTCCGCAACGAGCCCATGATCGAGGCCGTGGCCAACCAAGGCACTGGCGTCATCGAAACGCTCAAGGCCTGCGCCCGCCAGATCCTCATGGATCTCCAAAGGAGCTAGCGACACCCACCCGAATCCAAGGCTTGATCCAAAACGGCTCTTCGCTACAATGGAAATTCCTCCGTTCCGGAGTAGCTCAGTGGTAGAGCAATCGGCTGTTAACCGATGGGTCGGGGGTTCAAATCCCTCCTCCGGAGCCAAAACAAGCGCCCCGCTTTCGCGGGGCGCTCTGCGTAGGCGTGAAGCAGCCAAGCGACTCTCAGCCGAAAGACTCGTTAGTCCTCGGACACTTCGGCGGTGGTCAAGGATTCTTCCGTTACTCCCACCATGTTCCGGGAATTCAGGATGACCAAGGGCAGGGGCGCACCCGTGGCCTCGCTGGGATCGAAGTAGGTGGTCGAGCCAACAAAGCACTCGTGGAACTCGATGAAACCCGTGTTGCGGAGCAGGAAGTCGGAGGTGCGCAGGTTTTCGGGAACATCCAGATGCCCCCGAATGCTTCCAAGACTAAGGAGACAGGTGACGGGGCGCAGTTCCCGAGGCATGGCGCTTGGCCCCGACTTCGGAAGCTCCACACCCTCCTGGGGGATCACTAGGATGACGGCACTCTTGTGCAAGGCCAGAAAGGGATGGACTTGGTCGCTGCCAGGGAGCACGGCCTCCGTCAGCTTCAGGATCTCATCCTGGGCATTGAGGAAGCTGGGCAGCGTCTTCACCGCGGGAAGATGAAGCGTCCCTCGGATGAACCCGGATGGCGTGAAGACAATCACGGGGATGAATGTCTGTGTCGGACGAGGCGAGTCCATAAAAAGAACCTCCGATGGATCTATCGAACGGGTTGCGTTTCAAGTTAAGTATGGGGCGCTGCTATCTCTCCGGCAATCTTCAGATAATTCCCAAAGCCGCCCCTTAGGCGCTGTCCGAGAGCCCACCCCGGGACCGGTCCACCAGACCTTCGGTCTCAGGACCCGAATTTAAGGGGATCTTCCGGCCATAGATGTTTGGGGTAGCGCCGCGAAAGGGCGGGACGCAGGTCGCGGTAGGTTCGCTGCCAGAAGCCCGCGAGGTCAGTCGTCACTTGCAGCGCGCGGTTGTTGGGCGCCAGTAGGTGAAGGACGACAGGGACGGCACCCTTCGCGATGCGCGGTCCCTCCTTTACTCCCAGGAAATCCTGCAGGCGGGATTCGATCCAAGGCGCATCCCCCTCATAGTTCACCTTCACCCGCCGTTTCCGCAGCAGTACGACCTCCGGGGCCCAGGCTTCCAGCAAGGCGGCATGGTCGGCTCCCAGCAGGTCCTTCAAAACCCAAGTCCAATCCACAGCCTCCAAGTTCTTGAGGGTTCGGCAGCCCTGGCAGGCCTTGCGGACCAGATCCCGACGCAGTGTCTCGGTCGGCGCCAGTTCCAGATCCGGCCTCTGCCTGGCCAGAAAGGCCGTGCGGTCCAGAAGTTCCTGCACCCGCTGCCCGGCCCCGCCCAACCCTTGCGCCAGGGCGGCCTCCGCCAGAACAGCCGCCGTGCGGGGATCCTCGGGATCGGCGGCGCGGCGCGTTTCCTCCAGGCAGAGATCTTCGAGCCAGAGGCTCCCACGCCGCTCGACCACGCCCTTCACGGGGTTGAAGGCCAGGTTCTCCTCGTCCCGCAATTGGTCGGCGAAGGCCTCCAGGAGCCACTCGGGCTCCACCTTGGAGGCCATGCGGATCAGCACTTCGTTTCGTGTCCCGCGAACCTCCTCGGCCTCCAAGGCCACGATCAGGTTGGCCTTGCGGACGCGGCTCCCGGGGTCCAGCCGCGCCCCGCCCCCACCGAGCAGGGCGAAGGTCCCGGTGCCTCCGGCCTTCGCCAGGCGATCGGGATAGGCGAAGAGGAGGGCCCGGAGCAGGCGTTCTTCCGCATCCGCAGGTTCTTCCTCCCGGCGGGCCCGGCGATCCCGCAGCGCCTCGAAGGTGAGCCGTGCCTGGCGCACGCTGGCCGGGTCCAGCCCAGCTGCACGCAGGGCGCCCAGGCCGAAGTGGGCAGCTTCGGCTTCGTGATAGGCATCCAGGCGCGCCCAGAGATCCGAAGCCAGTCCGTGGCCCGCCTCGCGGGGCCGGGCATCCAGGTTGGCTCGGGCCCGTAGTTCCCCCGTCTCCAGCAGGGCCGCGGCCTGGCGCCCCAGATCGGGAATGTCCAGTTCGTCACTTGCCACCAGGAGCCGCGCGAGGCGGGGATGCAGCGGCAGCATGGCCATGCGCCGCCCCATCTGCGTCAACTGGCCTTGCGCCAAGGCCCCCAGGCGTTCCAGAAGCTTCTCCGCAACCGCCAGCGCTTCGGCGCCCGGCGTCTCGAACCAGTCCAGCTGTCCCGGGGCCGCAATGCCATGCACCGCCAGCAACGCCTCGGCCAGGTCGGAGCGCCGTATTTCCGGGACATCGAAGGCCGCCCGCATCCGGAAATCGGCTTCGGTGAAGAGGCGCAGGCAGCGGCCTGGCCCCTGTCGCCCTGCCCGACCCGCCCGCTGCACACAACGCGCCTGGCTGATCCGCATCGTGCGCAGGCCCGAAAGCCCGGACCAGGGCGAGTGGACGGCCTCGCGGCCCAGGCCGGAATCGATAACCATCGTCACGCCCTCGATCGTCACGCTGCTTTCCGCCACGTTGGTGCTGAGGAGCACCTTGGGCTGTTGCGAGGGCGCCACAGCGGCCTTCTGGGCCTCGAAGGAGAGACTTCCGTGCAGGGGCAGCAGCATCAAGCCGTGCCTCAAAGCCAGAGGCGCGAGGGCTCGTTCGCAGGCGCGGATCTCCGCCGCGCCAGGCAGGAAGACCAGCGTGTGGCCCTTCGTGCCCTCCCCGAGGAGGGTTTCCAGTGCCGCCACCACCTGCAGCGCCAGAGGCCGCTCATCGGGGCGCGGGAGGTGACGCAGTTCCACAGGATGGGCCCTGCCCTCACAGCACAGGGAGTCCGCT
Source organism: uncultured Holophagaceae bacterium (assembly GCA_903868115.1). Classification (GTDB taxonomy): domain Bacteria; phylum Acidobacteriota; class Holophagae; order Holophagales; family Holophagaceae; genus JAYREN01. Next base: position 9,020 of record CAIPUA010000199.1, on the reverse strand, counting down.
TCCAGGAAGGCCGCCACGGGCTCGGCGTCCAGGGTCGCGCTCATCACCGCCAGGCGCAGTTCCGGCCTGGATCCGCGCTGAAGGCGGCGCAGCAGCGCGAGCGCCAGATCCGTGTGCAGATGCCGTTCGTGGAATTCATCCAGGATGACCCACGCGATGCCCGTGAGCTGTGGGTCCTCCTGGAGGCGCCGCAGCAGCAGCCCCTCAGTGACAAAGCGAAGGCGCGTCGCCTTCGAGGTCTTCTGTTCGAAGCGCACGGCGTAGCCCGCGCGCTGGCCCAGTTCCTCACCCAGTTCCTCAGCCACCCGCGCCGCCGCGAGGCGTGCCGCCAGGCGCCGAGGCTCTAGCACCCAGCATTCTCCACCCTCGAGCAGTCCCGCATCCAGCAGGGCCCGGGGCACCCGCGTGGTCTTGCCCGCCCCGGGTTCCGCCGTGAGCACCAGATTGTGTCCCCCACTCAGGATTCCGAGGATTCTGGGCAGGTGAGCATCGATGGGAAGAGGCTGCAGCATCCCTTTCAGGATCGCATGGGGGTCGGATCAGACGCCCGGGGTTATCCTGAAGCTTGGAGTTCCATCATGCCGATCGAGACCTTCAAGGCCAGCCGCTGGACAAAAGGCAACCGCCTCTTTCCCACCGTCATCGAGGTGAGCGAGACCGCCGTGGTGCGCCGCAAGCGGTCCTGGTTCACCAAGAACGAAATGAGCATCCATCTCCAGCGCGTGGCCAGCGTGCGCATCGAAACGGGCTTCTTCTGGTCCGATATTCTCATCGAGTCCACCGGCGGAACCGACCCCATCAGCAGCCACGGTCATAAGAAGAAGCATGCCCTCCGCATCAAGGAACTCATCGAGGGCGCCCAGACCGAGCACCTGAAGGCACCGAGCGAAGGCCCCACCAAACTCTGCCCCTTCTGCGCCGAGTCGATCAAAGTAGCCGCGAGCGTGTGCCGCTACTGCGGAAGGGATCTTCCCAAACCAGCGGGAACCGAGGTCTGAACCCGAAGTCTCGCGTATCGCCAACGGCGATACCGAGAAAGTAGCCGCGAGCGTGTGCCGCTACTGCGGAAGAGATCTTCCCAAACCAGCGGGAACGATCGCGTGAGCGGGTGTGTCGGATTCGACCGTTTCCGCTACGCTTGGGTCTGATCCCAGCAAAGGAGTGCTCCATGAACCAGTTTCAAGCCACTGGCCTGAAGGCCCACCGCGGCGGGATGATTCTCGCCTTTGGCATCATCGGACTCCTCTGCTGCATTATTTTCGGAATCCTCGCCTGGGTCATGGGCAACAGCGACCTCAAGGAGATGGCGGCCGGCACGATGGACCCCGCCGGTGAGGGTATGACCAAGGCGGGCAAGATCATCGGGATGATCGCCTGCATTCTCGCCGTCATCGGCATGGTGATCTGGCTCGCCGTCGCAGTTCTCTTTGGTGCTGCGGCCATCGCTGGGCGCTAAATGATGCGGTTCCGCTGGGAGCCTTGCTCCCGGGTACCTTCCGTCCCCCTGTGGGCCATGGCCGTTGTGGGTGGCTGGAGCCTGCTAGTTGTCTTGACGGTGGGCCTGCAAAGAATCACGGGCCTTCAGCCTGAAACGTGCCTCTTCCGCTTGGCCACGGGGCATCCGTGCCCGACCTGCGGCAGCACCCGCATCGTGCTGGGCTTTCTTGAAGGCCACGGACTGCAAGTCGCAAGGCTCAACCCCGGCATCTGGCTCGCCATGTTCGGCGCCGCAACCCTGCTTTCGATCCGCCCGTTGTTCGGGTGCCGACTCCGCGTAGCAACCAATGTCATCGAGCGGCGCTGGCTCCTGGCGGCGGGATTGTTCCTGGTAATCCTGGACTGGTGGTGGGTTCTGAGGCACGCATGAGCCAAAATGCGGGAGGAACACTGATCACGCTGGAAGCCCGGCAAGACCGGATCCATCTGCGAATGACGGCACTCCGTCTAGGGCGGGATCTCTGCGTGACCCTGTCGGGTGGAGATCGGCCCCACATCGGCGCCGTGGCTCTCGGTCGGTCCGATGCAACCACCAGCACGCTCACGCTGCCGCAACATCGAGAGGACGAACTCGCCCGCAGCATCGCCACCCAGCTCGCAGCCCGCTTCGACACTGCGGTCTGCGTGGCCTGCGGCATCCATCTCGACGACATTCTTTCCGAGGAGATTTCGAGTGTCCTCGAGATGGCGGAAACACTCACCCGCCAACTGGGCGAGCACCTGGAGAAGATGTCGCCGTAGGCCATCCTGCGAGCTTGCTCTGGGTATACCTGGGCGAAGCGTCGAAGCCTGATACTCTGGGCCCATCCATATCAGGAGCCCCCCGATGTACGATTCGCAAGCCGTTTCCCACCGCAGCCAGGGCGCCACCTTCCTGTTCAGCTATTTTCTCGGGATCTTCGGAGCCGACCGTTTCTACCTGGGGCAGACGGGCCTGGGCATCGCCAAGCTGCTCACCTGCGGCGGGTGCGGCATCTGGGCCATCGTGGACTGCTTCCTGATCGGGTGCGGCATGATGAAGGATGTGGATGGCCTCCCCTTGAGCCGAGAGGTGTCCGGCACGCCGACTCGCTCCCAGGCCGTAACCTACCTGCTGGCCGCCTTCCTGGGCATGTTCGGCGCGGATCGCTTCTACCTGGGGCAGACGGGCCTGGGCATCGCCAAGCTCCTCACCTGTGGTGGGTGCGGCATCTGGTCCCTCGTGGATGTGATTCTCGCGGGCATGGCGCAGCAGAAGGATGTGGACGGCAACTCACTCCAGTTCTCCTGATGCTTTCGACCGCCCTGGGTTCAGTCAGGGGCCGGGGACTGCTGGTGTTCCTGATGACATCAGCAGCCCTGCTGCTTTCCATGGCCGCATCGAGTCCCAGGGGCATGCCCCCGTGCCTGTTCTACACCGTAACGGGCATTCCCTGCGCCTCCTGTGGCATGACGCGCGCCTTTCTCGACCTCGGCCACGGCCGTTTCCTGGCCGCTCTTCAACACAACCTGGCCTCGCCGCTGGTCTATGCCGCCGCCTGGGCGCTCCTGGTAGTGGCCTTGCTCCAGGCCCTGCAAGGCCAGGAGCGAATCACGGGGCTCTGGCGGAAGGTGAAGGGCGTGGCCCTACCCATCATCCTTGGCACCTTGATGGTGGGCTGGGCCCACCGGCTTTGGCTCACCTTCAGGTCCTGAACAATTTTCGAGATCGCCCCCCACCCGGGGGGACCACTCACCCCGGATCGTGCGTTTGCATTCGGGGGAAAAGAGCAACCACAGAGGTCACAGAGGAAAAGACGAGAGGACACCGAGAGGGGAAATCCGCTCTTGTCGGTGTCTTTTCTCTGTGTGCTCTGCCTTCCTCTGTGCCCTCTGTGGTTCAGCAGTTTGTTGCAAAAGCTGAAACGCAAAATCCAGGTTCATCGTCCTGCCGCCTCCGCAAACCCCTCGAAGATCCTGCGTGCCGCTTCGCCGTTCTCGTCCTCCAAGCCCACCAAGTTCTCCGGATGCCACTGGACGCCGAAGACCCAGCGGTTCTCATCCTCAGCTTCGAGGCCCTCGATGAGGGGCCCAGTCTCCGGATGCTGAGTATCCAGATGCCACGCCACAGCCTTCAGCCCCGGGGCTAGGCGTTTCACGGCCTGGTGGTGGCGACTGTTCACGCGAAATTCGGGGCAGCCGAAGAGCTCCGCCAGTCGGGACAGAGGTTCGAGTTGAACGGCGTGAGGAAGGTCCAGGCAATTGGAGCTGCCATGCCGGTGCCGCTCGGGTGCGCAGGCAAAGTGGCTGGGGAGGTCCTGGAGCAGGCTGCCGCCCAAGGCCACATTTAGCATCTGCTCACCTCGGCAGATGCCCAGGATGGGCAGTCCGAGTCCCCAGGCCTGCAGCACGAGCGGCACCTCGAAGGCGTCCCGTTCCTCATCCACCTCGGCGGTGGGATGGACAGGCTCCAGCGGGTCCCAGAGGCGGGGATGGATATCCAGCCCGCCGCAAAGCACGACCCCGGAAAGGCTCCCCATGGGCGGCAAGGCGTCTCCGGGGGCCACAAGACGGATGTCACCCTGCCAGCCTCCCAGGCGGAGGGCTGGCAGGTAGTGCCTCTCAGCACCGGACTTGCTGCCACAGGCTACGAGGATGCTTGACACGTTTCCTCCTCGGTTCATCATGGACACCCTACCACCCTCAGACGTCTGAGCGGTTTTCGTGCGACGGAGAGCTCCGTCGTGAAGGAGGCAGCATGTCCGGTTCCCTCAACAAGGTCATCCTCATCGGCAACCTGGGACGCGATCCCGAATTGAAGATGACGCCCAGTGGCCAGGCCTTGGCCCGCTTCAGTCTCGCCACCACTGAGACGTGGAAGACACCCCAGGGCGAGAAGAAGGAAAAGACCGAATGGCACCGCATCGTGGTCTGGGGCAAGCAGGCCGAGATCGCGGAGAAGTATCTGCGGAAGGGCAAGCAGATCATGATCGAGGGTCGCATCCAGTACGGCGAATATACGGACCAGGCCGGCGTAAAGAAGACCACCTGCGATATCCGCTGCGACAACTTCGTCATGCTCGGCAAGATGGAGGATGGCGGCGGCCGTTCCTCCGGCGGCGCCACGCAACGCGACGAGGGTTTCGACGAACCCATGCCGCCCCCTCCCACCGGCGGCAGTGGCGGCGGTTTCGACGACGATATCCCGTTTTGAAGATTTCCCCTTTCACGAAAACGCCCGCCAATCGGCGGGCGTTTTCGTGAGCCGGAACGAACCTACCGATCCATCTTGATCACGATGGACTTGGAGAGGATGTCCTGCAGGCCCTTGCGCTCCTCGCCCAGAATCATCAGGTAGGGCAGCGAGCAGACCATCCCGTTCACCATGTGGCCTACGATGCGGAGCACGGCCATGCTTACATCGATGCGCCCGTTGGGATCGTCCTCGGGGACGACGCGGAGCTTCATGAATTTCTTGCCGGGGGTGGCGCCGAACTTGATCCAGCACCACGGCCAGAAAATGAGAGTGCCGATTCCGATGGCGAACTGCAGAAGACCGAAGAGGCACCCCACGGCGAGGACGCCGGGACCAATGATCCGGGCCAAGACTCCCATCAGAATCGCCTGGATGACCCAGAGGGTGATGAAGAGCACCATCACGACTCCACCATCAATCAGGTGCGCCAACAACCGGGTCACGAAATCCCCCCGCTCGCCCGTGGGCTGGGCTGGGTCTGGGACGGGGGGCAGCCAGGGTTGAAGGAAAGCGGGAGCCGGATTGGGTTCGTTCGAAGCGGGGGCGATGGTGAAGGGCCGGGGTCCATCGGAAACCGGCGGCGGTGTGTAAACGGGGGGCGGGGCCACGGGGGCCATCATGGGCGGAGCCATGGGGGGTGGCGGGGCCACGGGCATGAGAGGAGGCGCAGGCGGTGCCGGCGGTGCGGGCACCGGAGCCTGGGGGGCGCTGCCCAGGCCGAGACCCTGGATCTTGGCCATCTCGGAGGGGTCCATTCGCACGGTGCCCAGGGGGCTCATCGGTTCGCCTATGGGCACGGCCATGGTGGCCATGGCTTCCGCAGACACGGGGTCCACGAAGGTCATCTGGATTTGGCCCATGGTCACCCGGTCGCCATCCCGCATGATGGCGGTTGACAGGCGGGTTCCATTCACCAGTACGCCGTTGCTGCTTTGGAGGTCCTGGACCTCGTAGCCCGCGGCGGTGCGCCGGATCACGGCGTGATGTCGACTGATGCTGGGATCGGCCAACCGGAGGGCGTTGTCGAGTTCTCGCCCGATCTGCACCTCGTTATCGACCAGTTCGAATTCCCGAACGCCAGCACTCTCCTGAACGAGCAATTTAGCCATGGGGTCCTCTCGGGTTTGGGGGATCTTGAGTGCAGTGTAGGAGTAAGCGAGGGGCAATTCAATTCCAAGAGTTGAAGCGTCTTTGCCTGCCTTCAAAAAATTGAGGCTCCGGCAGTCCTTGACCGCGGAGTGATTCATGGGCCACTCTTGCATGAAACCCCTCCGCCGGAGGCAACATGGTTCTCTTCAATGCTGCCACAAAGGAATTGACGGCCAAGATCGTCTACTACGGCCCCGGTCTCTGCGGCAAAACCACCAATCTGCAGTTCATCTACGATTCCCTTCCCCAGGACGGGCGGGGCAAGATGCTGTCCCTGGCCACCCAGACGGATCGCACGCTCTTCTTCGATTTCCTGCCCATCGAATTGGGCACCATCCGGGGCATGAAGACGCGCATTCAGCTCTACACGGTGCCCGGCCAGGTCTTCTATGACGCCACGCGCAAGCTAGTGCTGCGCGGCGCGGATGGCTTGGTCTTTGTGGCCGATTCCCAGGCTCCAGCCGTGGATAGCAACAAGGAGAGCTTCCAGAACCTCATCGACAATCTAAGGGAACAGGGCGCCGACCTGGAGAAACTGCCCCATGTGATCCAGTGGAACAAGCGGGATACGCCCAACGCCTTACCCGTGGAGGTCCTGGAGCGTGAGATCAACCGCTTTGGCGTTCCCACCTTCGAAGCCAGTGCCATCCGCGGCGAAGGCGTGCGCGACACGCTGACCGGCATTGCTCGGCAGGTCCTGAAACACCTAGCCGACAAGTACGGCGGGGGCGGCGTCGAAGTCTCCGAATTCCTGGCGCCTGTGCCTCCCCCATCCAAGCCCGCCGGCCCCAAATCGCGGCCCCTGGAGGCCGAGGACTTGAACGCCGGGGAACTCCTGGAGGAAATCCAGGAACTCTCGAGCCCCGAACCTCGCCAGCATGCCCCCTCCGGGGAGATGCTCCAGACGCTGCCCGCCCATCTCTCCGTGGTGGAAGTGCCGGTGGTGCTCGATCGAAGTCTCTTCTCTGGCGATGGCCCCATCGAAATCAAGCTGAAGCTCTACATCAAGTAATGAAGGCCCTGCGGGCCTTCATGGGCGCGCTTCGCGCGAAAAAACAGGCCGGTTTCTGCTGGATGACTTGGCTGGCGGAAGCGGGGGCAAGAATTTTGTAAACAGACCTTCGGCATCGGATACTGGGGGACTCCCAAGAGGTGCCATGTCCCGTCCCGTCGTCACCCGCTTCGCCCCCAGCCCCACTGGCATGCTCCATATCGGCGGCGTCCGCACGGCCCTTTTCTGCTGGCTCTATGCCCGCAAACACGGCGGCCGCTTCATTCTGCGCATCGAGGACACGGACCTCGATCGCTCCACAGATGACAACATCCGCATCATAGAGGAGGGCATGGCCTGGTGTGGCCTGGACTGGGATGAAGGTCCGGTCCCCGGCGACCCGACCCGGTGGATTGGCGAGCACGGTCCCTACCGTCAGATGCAGCGGATGGAAAGCCACTACAAACCCGCGGTGGAGCGACTGCTTCATGAAGGCAAGGCCTATCGCTGCCGCTGCGGCAGGGAAGAACTGGACGAACGCCGCAAGGCCGTCGAGGCCAGGGGTGTGCCCTTCCAATACAACCGCGGTCTGGATGCCGGCAACGGCTGCCGCAACAGGCAGCACGACGCCAGCGAACCTTTCGCCGTGCGCCTCAAGATGCCCGAAGGCACGGAGCCTTGGCTGGACGAGGGCGCCATCGCCTGGACCGACCTCATCAAGGGCCGCCTGGCCTTCCCCGCCGCCAGCATGGACGACTGGATCATCGCCCGCACGGGCGAGGGCTGCGAAATCGGCGTGCCCACCTACAACTTCTGCGTGGTGGTGGACGACACGGGCATGGAGGTGAGCCATGTGCTGCGGGGCGACGATCATGTCTCCAACACGCCCAAGCAGATCGCCCTCTACCAGGCCATGGGCTTCGAACGGCCGGAGTTCGGCCATGTGCCCATGATCCTCGGCAAGGACGGCGCCAAGCTCAGCAAGCGCCACGGCGCCACCAGCATCACCGAATACCAGGCGATGGGTTTCCTACCCGCCGCCGTGCGGCTCGCCCTGGCGCGGCTTTCCTGGACCCCCAAGGTGGACGGTCAGGCCGCCGAGACCGCCGAGGAGGAGTTGCTGACCGATGCCCAGATGATTGAGCTCTTCGACCTCAAGGACATCCAGAAGAGCCCCGCCCGCTTCGATATGGACAAGCTCAGCTGGATGAACCAGAAGCTCATCCAACGGGCCTCCTGGCGCGAGTTGGAGCCTCATTTGCGGCACTTCATGCCGCAAAAATGGAACGAAAATGGCGATGACTGGAAGCGCATCGCCATCACGGCCACCCAGAAGGGCAAGAGTCTGAAGGAGATGGAGGAAAGTCTCGCCTTCTGCTGGAAGCGCCCTGCGGAGGCAGATTTCGATGAGAAGGCCGTGGAAAAATTCATGACCGAGGCCGTGAAACCCGCCCTTCAGGAGGTCACCACCCTCACGGACTACGATCACGACGCCCTGCAGGCGGCCTTCAACGGCATCCTGGAGCGCCACGGCCTCAAGCTCAAGGACCTCGCTCAGGCACTGCGGGTGGCCCTCTGCGGCAAGCCCGTGAGCCCCCCCATTTTCGACACGATGTACCTGCTGGGGCGAGAGGAAGTCCTGGCGCGGCTGGCGCGGTGGCTCGGCGAATAGACTGGGACCCCGTGGATGGAATCAAGCCTTTGAGGCAGCGTTGCCGCATATGGGCAAACGGTGGCGCTTAGGTGCGTCCTCTCCCTATTCTTCCCTGGACATCCATGAAGAGCCTATATTCCCCAATGAACACCGAGGGACACCGAAGAGAGACGAAGTTAGCAAATAATCTGCTTTTTTTATCCGCGTTCGCGGTTCCATTTTTTCATTTTCAAAAACCAAAGATCAATACTGAAACCGCGAGTAAACGCGAATGGGCTGAATGACTCGTCTTCATTCGTGGATATTTTCCAAACAATAAAACGGAGGGGCCTCCGCTGTTGGAGGCCCCTCCGTTTTATTACAGCTTGAAGCGGGACACGGTCTGCTGGAGTTTCTCGGCCAACCGCGCCAGTTCCTTCGACGCGTTGTTCGTGTCCCCGGCGCCCCGCGTGGTGTCCTTGGCCGCCGTGCTCACGTGGGCCACATTCCGGCTCACATCGTTCATCCCCTTCGAG
>CAIPUA010000198.1 GCA_903868115.1 uncultured Holophagaceae bacterium | reverse complement strand
GCGAATTGCTGAATCGGCTGCCTTGAGGCCACTGAAAGCCACGCTTGGCAAGCCTCAATTGATTTCGTTCTGGCCAGTTAAGCGCCCGATTGCTGGTCTGGTTCACAAGGGCGACCATTCGTGGGGATTGAAAGAGTGGAACCATGCACTCCCTGGGAAGTTCTCCTGCCTGGACAGAGTTGGCACATCGCGCCTCCGGGAAATCGAAAACAGAGGGTTGTGCCTCAGCGCTTCCGGCTCCAGGCGAAATCGCCGCGATGAAGATGGAAGAAATCCACGGATTCAATGTCTCCCAGATCGCTTTCAGTGAGTTCTTCGACCACCTGCCTGGAGAAGCCGCGGAAGCCTGGAAACACGCCCATGCGCCTAGCACCCTGCCCACGGGCGGCTCGAACCAGAGGGAGGACGGACCGGGTAGGGTATTCACCCATGAGGGCAAGGTAGGGTGGCCTCCCGGCCAATCCAGTAGGGATATGCCGCCGACCGGATGAACGGGCATCCGGGTGAAGATACCACTGGCATCCCGGACTCTTGGCCGTTCGCTGTGGCAGGACCAAGGCGTCGAGCGTTGACAGGTGGCTCCACACCGAATCATGGACGATGCGAACGGCCGTGGCCCCGGAATGAAACTCGACCGTTGGCAGGGGATTCCATTGCAGGATGCGGGCTCTAGGAGGTGCCGGGTAATGCCAGATCTCTGGGTGGGAGAAGCAGATGGGGGCTTCTGCTGGTTTCATCGACCAGGGCGTTCTTTCCCACATGGGGTAGTGGTGGTCCGTGAGCCACAGGCAACCCTCCTCGATGATGGGCATCAGCCGACCAAGCCCGCCCGTGTGGTAGCTGCATTCGTAGTTCCCGCCTTCACAGCACCCATCGTTCAAGCCCAGCACACAACTGATCTTCACCCCCAGGGTAAACAGCAGTCGGAGCGCGGCATTGTTGTCGAGCGCCAGTTGGATCACCTTGCTCCCGAACTCGTGTCTGCGGTGGTGTTGGTCCACCAGGATCACCGATTCAAAGGGCAGTTCCTGGAACGCAGGAGCACAAGGGCCCGACGAAAGGTAAAGCAGCACACGGCTTTTGCCTGCCAGTTCCAGTCTCAGACGCTCTACAAGAGAGAACGGTCCGCCTGGGAGGTCTCTTGGCGTCCGGGTAAGAATTTCATCGGGGTGTTCCGGCAGTGAATGGGTTGGCATGATGATGACCTCGCCAAAAAGTTCGGAAAGTCCCCCGGGAAAGGGTTCCCGTCATTTGTTGGAAAACCAGATGTGGGGGTTTGGAATTTTCAGTCTGTCTGCACAAGACCTACGGCCTTTATGTAGCTCCGCCTTGGTTTCCGGAGGCAGACACGGGTTTCTGCAGGATTTCCCCATGCGGATACCGGCACCGCCAATCCGCCAAGTAGAGTCCGTTGGGGTGCCGGGTGGTGAAGACAAATAACTTCACCCGCGTGTCCTGCGGGATCTGGCCGTCCCAGGCGGGGCAATTCCTCAGAAAAAGGTAGGACCCCACTTCCAGTCCCGCAGGCAGGGCTTTGATTCGGGAACGATCCAGCCACAGGACATCCCCGACCCTCAGTCCTTCGGGGAGAGAGGGCAGATGGAACTGATCCAGATAGAGATAGCCTCCGACCCAAAGGCCCCTGGGAAGGGATGTAATCCATTCTCGGTTCGAAAGCGTCAGATTGCCTTCCAGCTTTCCCCGGGCCAGCCAAGCGTTGAGCCAGTCGTTGGCGACGGTGGGCGCGTGCCGGGCAACCTCGTCCAGGGTCTTGAAGAGGGTCTTGGGCCTGGAGATCCGCCTAGCATAACGCTCCCACAGGGACTGAACCTCGCCTACCCCGGCACTCTGCGCCAGGATGCCGACCGCCTCCCAGCGGGATGTCCCGGTGGCCACCCTGAGTGCGGCCAGCATCTCCTTGAGGCTCGCGGACGGCGCAGATGCCGGAAGGGAGGTCTTCACTGGCCGCGCAGGGCGAACCGCGGCAACTCGCAGCTTCCGTATTCGCCCAGCCAGCGTCGGGCCACGTCAAGCGTTCCGAGCCACGCATCCAGGTCGATGCATTCGTCGATCGTGTGCTCGTTCTCGTAGCCCACGGAGAGGTTGACGCCGCACAGGCCAAG
>CAIPUA010000197.1 GCA_903868115.1 uncultured Holophagaceae bacterium | reverse complement strand
CGATCAGGAGTTCCTCGAGTTGCCCCGCATCCAGGGTGCTCTTGCCCCGAGCCCGCCGTTGACTTGGAAAATCGCGGAGTTTGAGGTAGACCACGACCAGCACCATCAGGAGCCCGAACCCGATGGGCAAAAGAAACTCCGGCCGATTCATCCAGGACTCTAGCCCGGGTGCCTGAGGAACTTCGGGAAGGGGCTCAAGCAGGGCCAGGAAAACGGGCAGATTCATCATGGCAACCTCAGCGCTTGTACCAGTATGCGCTCGCACAGGAGGTTTGCACGGGGGAACTGCTTCCGTGCGACCATGGAGCATGGCCTGGAACCCCCGCCCTACCCTCTTCTGCGCCCTGACCCTGGCCGGGCTCGCCTGCGGCTCGGGCAATCCGAACGAAGGTTTGGCCCTTAATCCCGTCCTTCCCGTGGGGAGGGTGAGTGAGGCCATCCCGATCTCGGCCCAACCCCTGGAGCCATTGACCACCGAACCCGAGTGGGAAATCCAGGAGCTCCACGGTGGTGGCTTCACCCACAGTCGCGGCTTCAGTATCACCTACGTGGCGCCGCCCGCTGCGGGCACCTACCATCTGGTGGCCCGGGCCACGCGGCCCGATGGCAGCCCCATGAAACAAATCGTGGAAGTACGCGTGCTCGCGGATCCCCGGATCGAGCCCATCACCGCCACCCTCTCTCCAGGCGGCACCCACGGCTTCACGGTCCGGATGCGGGGCCTGCCCCGCAACACCGTCACCTGGTCCATCGAGGAACCCGAGGGCGGCATGGTCTCCGCAAACGGCCATTACACGGCCCCGGGCCGCCCGGGCACCTACCACATCATCGCCACCTCAACGTTGGACCCCTCCGTCAGCGTCACCGCGACCGTGCGAGTGGAATAGTCCCAGGCGTTCGGCGGGAGTGGATGCAGAAGGCCTCAGCCACAGCGCCCAGAACCGGACGGCATACCGCGACATCAGGAAGGCTCTCAATTTTTGGGCTGGGCGAGGACACCCCCGCGTTCAAGTCCCACGCCAGGACACCCGAATCGGGCCGACTCCCGGCGCGGGGGGGCCTTGAGTCGAGTACCTGGGGAAAATTCGGAGCGTCTTGACATCTTATTCACATAGACTGATATTTTCTTCGGCTGATAAAGCTCATGCCCCATGGTGGGGGAAAGGAGGCCAGCCATGAACCTCATCCGAACGCGTCCAGCACGCACACTTCCGGTCTCGACGGACAGCCTCGAGCCCTTCCGGATCATGCGGAACCTATTCCGCTGGGATCCCTTCCAGGAACCAAGCCTCCTCGGCGAGGCGGGCACCGCGTTCATGCCCTCCTTCGATGTGAAGGAAACCTCGGAGGCTTACGTATTCGCAGCTGACATGCCAGGCATCCACACCGGCGACCTGGATGTCCAGTTGGCTGGGAATCGCCTGACCATCAGTGGCAAACGGGAGCCCGAGCAGTTTAAGGAGGGCGAACGCTTCTACTCTCAGGAGCGTTCCTACGGTGCCTTCAGCCGGACCTTTTCCCTGCCCGAGGAAGTCGAGTCCAACAAAGTCGTGGCGGATCTCCGCGACGGGGTGTTCCACCTGATGGTGCCCAAGAGTCCCGAAGTCCGACCGCAGAAGATCACCATCAATCACGAAAGGTGATATTCGGCTGGTGTCTCAGCGATCCGAGATCCATCAGTCCTTAAGCCAAACCTGCGTTCACAGCTTGTTCAACTGGAAGTCTCAGGAAGACGCGCCACTCAGGCCCAGTTCCACCCGGGCCCGCAACATGCTGGCGAACAGGCCCTGCAGGAGACCGACCACCAGCGCGGTGAAACAGGCGCCGACTTTGGCTCCGATCAGGTTGCCGGTTTGATCCATGAAGCGAGAAGTGATGATGAGGCCCAGCAGCATCGCCACCACGCCTGCTAGGTAGGAGGCCCGTTCCGCAAAGCGCCAGACCACCAGGGAGGCAGGACTCGGTGCGCTCAGCAGGGCCACGTCCCCGACTGCCCGCCGCAGGGTCGCAGCAGGAAAGAGGACCCCCAGGACCAGTGCCACCGAGCAGGTGACCAGCACAAGGGTCGGGATCAAGGGATGGAGCAGCACCACCACGATCCCGCCCTCCCACAGGTAGCCGATGAGGAGGACCGCCACTAGCGTCAGGAAAGCGAAGCAGACTCGGAACATGAGGGCACCTCAGGGACTAGTTTTTGCTACTCTGGCGCCGGTGGCGCGTGATTTCCTGGCTCGAAAATTCAAGGGCAAACCCGGCCTCAGACCGGGATCGGAATCTCCAACCGCTCCAGCAGGGCCCGGAAGTCCTCCGGCAGCGGCGCGGTCACGGTGATACGATGCCCATCGCCCGGATGGTCCAGCGCCAGCTTCCAGGCGTGCAGCATGGGGTGTTCGCACTTGATGGGCTGCTTGGCCTCGTCCTGCCAGCGGGTCATGCCGCCGTAAAGGGGATCGCCCAGGATGGGCGCGCCGAGATAGGACAGATGCACGCGGATCTGGTGGGTGCGTCCCGTCAGCAGTTCGCATTCCACCAGGGCCAGCCCTGCGGCCCTGGCCAGCACCTTCACGCGGGTCTGGGAAGCGCGGCCCGAACCGTTGATGGTCATCTTGGTGCGCTCCACCCGGTGACGGGCCAAAGGCTGATCCACCAGCAGAGAGCCCAGCTCCGGCAGCTTCCGGCTCATGCGCACCAGGGCCAGGTAGCGCTTATCCACGCTGCGGGACTTGAACTGGGCCTGCAGCGAAGCCTGGGCCTCGGCATCCTTGGTGGTGGCCAGACAGCCTGTGGTGAAGCGGTCCAAACGATGGACTAGGCCAGGCCAGAGTGGTGCCGCAAACTCCTCGTCGGCCCCTTCCGGCTCGCCGTCCTCGACGATGGCCAGATCCTTGGCCTGCTCCCGCAGTCGCCACAGCAGGGCGTTCACAACGGTACCCGTGGGATGCCCCGGTCCCGGATGGGCCACCACGCCCGCTGGCTTGTCCAGAATCCAGAGTCGGTCGTCCTCGAAAAGCGTGGGCAGATCCAGATCTTCGGGCTCCAGATGCAGGCAGGGCGGCACCAGTTCGGGCAGTTCCGTTTCCACCGTCGCCCCAACCCGCAGGCGCGTGCCCGCCTTTGTGGCAGGCAGGCCGTTCACCAGGACTCGCCCCTCGCGGATCCAGGCCTCCCAGCGGGAACGCCCGATCTCGGGATGGGCGGCGGTGAGGAAGCGGTCCAGGCGAGGCGCTTCGGTATCGATCAGATGGCGGACGGACATTCAAGGACCTGCTTTCGGAAACAACGGAGATAAGAGCTTTTCACCACGGAGGCACAAAGGACACGAAGAAAAGCGCAGAAGACGCAAAGATGGCAAAGAAAGACACCAAGCAAGACTTTACCGGATCGGCAAGGCGAGGGTTTTTGGGCTGCGAGCATAGGCCGACTCAGACTGCCAAGGCTTTCTGCCGCCGAAACCACCACCCCAGCCCAACCCCGAAAAGGATGAAGGCGAAACCCGTCAGACGGCCCGTGGACAGCCAGGAGAGGCCTAGCCAGACCCCGCGATCCAGGTCGCCGCGCCAGATCTCGAGGATGACCCGGCTCAGGCCTTCCATGACGAAAAAAACAGCTGAAATCTGCCCGGCGAAGCGGCGCTTCTTCCCTAGGAGCAGCAGGATGCCTACGATGGCCATCTCTGCGAGAAAGGTGTAGATCTGCACCGGGTGGAGGGCCTGAAGAAGGGGCGTGCCGGAAATCAGCTCGGCCTCGGGCCGCGTGAAAGTAATGGCCCAGGGGGCGTGACACTCCGTGCCGTAGCAGCAACCCGCCGCCAGACAGCCCAGGCGGCCGATGGCCTGGCCCAGGGCCACCGCCGGGGAGATCGCGTCCATGGTGAGGGCCAGGGGCAGCTTGTGTTTGCGGATCCGCCAGAAGAAGACCGCCGTCCCAAGGATGATGCCGCCGTGCATCGCGCCGCCCGCCCGCAGTGTGGCTAGATCGAAGAGCTGCGCCAGGCTCCTGCCGTGAATGAGATCCACCGCGATCATCAGCAGTTTCGACCCCAGAATGCCGCCGATGAGCACGGCCACGGTGAGATCAGAGAGGGCCTCTCCGGGCAGGCCGTCTCGCCTCGCCAGGCGCAGGATGAGCCCCAGCGCGGCGAAGAAGCCGAGGGCCATCAGCAGACCGTAGGTGCCGAGTTCGAAGGAACCGATGCGGAACAGGATGGGGTGCATGGGGCTCCCGGGTGTTGGTGGTCAGAAGAGGCCCGCACGAGGCCGCTCCTGATTGTCTCCCGGCGCGGCCCGGGTGGGAACCACATCCCCAGAATGCGAGGCACCGCCGATAATTCGGATTTCCAAATTTCCAGAACACACTGAAGCACCCAATTCCCTGAAGGAGATTCCATACACCTGACCGCCCTTGCCATCGTCTGTTTTCTGGCCCTGCCCAGTAGTCCCCTCCTCCGCTGCAACCTCAAACCTCCGCGCGTTGCTCCGCTGCCACGCCCGTGTTCTCCTGGATCCATGGCCAAGCTCCGCCTCGATCTGCTCCTCGTGCAGCGCGGTCTCTGTGAGACCCGGGCCAGGGCCCAGGCGCGCATCCTGGCCGGGAATGTGCTCGTGGATGACCGCCCCATCACCAAGGCGGGCACGGCCATTCCGGAAGATGCCCCTATTCGTCTGCGGGGCGAAGCCCTGCCCTTCGTGAGCCGGGGTGGGTTGAAGCTCGCGGGCGCCCTGGCGGCCTTCGGCATCGACCCCACAGGCCGGACCTGCTTCGATGCGGGCGCCTCCACCGGAGGGTTCACGGACTGCCTGCTCCAGGGCGGCGCG
The DNA here is from genome assembly GCA_903868115.1 of uncultured Holophagaceae bacterium. Classification (GTDB taxonomy): domain Bacteria; phylum Acidobacteriota; class Holophagae; order Holophagales; family Holophagaceae; genus JAYREN01. The sequence continues at coordinate 21,051 of CAIPUA010000197.1, read as the reverse complement.
GTGAAAGTCTACGCCGTGGATGTGGGCACGAACCAGCTCCACTGGAAGCTGCGAAGCGATCCCCGCGTGGTGTCCCTGGAGCAGATCAATCTCCGCAACTGGAACGCAGAACGCATCCCCGAGCGCTGCAGCCTGTTGGTGGCGGACCTCAGCTTCATCAGCCTGCGCCTAGTCATCCCGCCCATCCTGCCGAGCCTCACCGAGGACGCCGAGGCCGTCCTCCTCGTGAAGCCCCAGTTCGAGGCCGGTCGCGGCGATGTGGAGAAGGGGGGCATTGTGCGCGAGGCGCGCGTCCATGAACGCGTGTGCCTGGAAATTTGGACCTTCTTCGCCGAAACGGCACTCAAGCCCCAGGCCTTTATCGACAGCCCCATCCTGGGCGGCGAAGGCAACAAGGAGTTCCTGCTCCACCTGCGGCGTGGGGGTGACCTACATTTTTTCGTCGGTGCCGGATAGCTGAGAAGCTTCAGGGAATGATGCCCACAACGATTACTTGCTCAGATTGACCTGCAGGGTGTAGCGGCTGTCGGCCCCCTTCATGGCGCCCACGACGATGAGGTACTTGCCATCCACAGGCAATTTGCCGCTCCAGGTGGTCGCGTCATCCTCCTCGCCAGCCTTCGGCAGGTATTTCTCCACGGTGCCGGGCATCTGGAGGCGGAAGAGCACCAGCTTCAGGCGGTTCTTGACTGTCACCTTGAGGGTCTGGCCCGCCTTGCCCTCGAGGGGATAGATATCGCGGTCCATGCCCTGGCATTCCCCTTTCAGGACGACCTGGGTGGCGGTTCCCACGAACTTGATTTCCGGCTGGTCCGTGGCCGAAAGCGAGGCACTTCCCAGGATGGCGAAGGGCAGGATGAGTGTGGCGAGTCGGGGCGAGGGCATGGCAATCCTTTCCAGGAAATAGGGATTGGGAGAGCGCGAGGGGCAGAAACGGGGAGGTGTCACTGAGACGCCTGGGTGCGAACCGGGGCTTAGTCCACGATGCGGGTGGTGCCATCGGGGCGAAGAATGTACAGGCGACCACGGCTGGCCGCAATGGCCGCGACCCGCTCCTGCACGAGCCGATACCAGCCACCGTTGTACTTCCAGATCATTCCGTCACGCCTCACAACGAAAAGGTCCTCGCCGGAGGCGACCATGCCCAAGGTACCAGGCCCAGGATCAATCTTGCCCCAGCGTCCCTCATCGAAAACCCAGATGCTGCCATCACCTTTGAGGGCATAGACGCAACCGCGGTTGGCCTCGATGCGGGTGGTGCCCGTGCTCACATCGATGGGCTTCCAGGTGATCTTGTCGTACATCCAGATGTTGTTGTTGGTTCGGAGCGCGAAGACGATGCCCTGGCGATCCACTGCGATCTGCTTGGTGCTCGGATCGGTATCAATCACCTTCCATGCACCATTTTCGAAACAGATGATGCCGTTGCCGGGCACCAGGGCGTACAGGCGACCTGCCTTGGCGAGGATCTGCGTGGTGTTGGGGTTGACCCAGATCTCGGTCCAGCCACCGCCGGCAGCTTTGCTGGCCCAGATATGACCATCGGTCTTGAGGACAAAGCAGAAGCCTCTATCGGCAGCGACCTGGCGAGCCCCACCGGTGGAGTCGAAGACTTCGGGTCCATCGCCCCGGTCGATGAGCAGGCTCCCATCGCGGCGCACGTAGTAGAGCACATCACCATCCGCCGCCAAGTCCACCAGGTCACGGTAGCGACTGTAGCCGCGGTCCACGGGGGCCGGTGCAGGCGCGGGAATTGGCGCGGTTCCGGGGCGCAGCGCACGCCGGATGTCACGCACATTGCACACCCAGTGTCCATCCTTCCAGGCAGCGACCTCATCGAGTCGCACCGAGCCTTCGTTTTGCCCCACGCGGATCTGATCCCCGCCCTTCACCTCAATCCTGATGTTGTCGTAGGCCAGATAGGTATCTGCCTGGGGCTGAATGGCCCAACTCCATTCGTTGGTTTTTCCATGACGGTTGACCCACATGGTGAGCGTCATCTGACGATCCGAATCGTTCTTGATCTGGATCTCGCCACGCCGCGCCGGACTGTTCTGCGCAACGAGCGCGCAGGGAGAAAGGGCTGTGAGCAATCCGAGGGATAAGAGCCATCTGGATGTCATTGGGTGTCTCCGAGCGGGAATCAATTCACTCTCACGGTATCGCATTTCCTTGGTTCTTCACGCGCAGGTGGCCTGTCAGCGTCAGGACTTGGGCCCCGGAAGGTAGTACGCGGCCAGATCGATCCGGAAATCCTCTCTGGTGAGTTTCTCGATGAGTTTTTTGGCACCCTGTTCGGGATCGGGTTCCACGGGGATGCCGAGGGACCAGCCCTCCGAGCCTTTGTCTTGGCGGGTGGAATGGATCCGAAGGCCCTGCAGGCTGCCATCCTCTCGCAAGGTGGCCTCGAGTACGAGCCCCAGGCCGTTGACGCCTTGGACACTGAACGAGCCATGGGTCGCGAAGTTGCCAAGACTGTAGGCGATCAGCCGCTTCTTGTAGACCTCCATGGCCCGGGGGACATGGGGCCCGTGACCGAGCACCAGATCAGCTCCGGCATCGATCACCGCATGGGCAAAGCGGTAGACATCACCGCGATCCGCGCCCAGAAAGACTTCCTTTTTCTTGGGAACGTGGAGTGCCTTGGCCCCTTCCGCGCCGGCGTGCATCGTAACGACCACCACGGCACAGCCATCGACATTTTTCAATTCCTTCACCCGCTGGCCCACCGCGGCGGCATCCAGGGGAAAGCAATCCATGTGCGGGGCCGCCCCGATGATGCCGACCTTCAAGCCGTTGATCGTCACAATGACGCTGGGCTGAGCCAGGCTCCCCGCATGGGCGAGGCCAACCTCGTCCATGGCGGCAACCGTGGCCCCTCGGGCAGCAGGCCCGGCATCCATGCCGTGGTTGTTGGCCAGCGTGAGAAAGGTGAACCCCGCCTTCTTGTAGATGGACAAGCTTTCAGCGGGTATCAGAAACCGGTAGGAATGGGAACCAAGGGCCCGGGCGGCGGAGGCATTCGAACTCACCGTGCCCTCGAAGTTTCCCATGACGATATCGGCCCCGGTCCAGAGCCGCTGGACGCGCTCGAAGACCCTGCGGCCATCCTCGGGGGGCATGGCACCCCTCGAGGGATAGACCGAACCAACCATGGTGTCTCCCACGGCGGCGATGGTGAGGGTCCTGAGAGCTTTTGGCGCTTCCCCGCCCACAAGTAGCGGCAGGCTGGTGAGCAGCAGGAACAACTGGAAGGGCTTCATTCGAAAACTCCTGTCCGCCGGATGACACCTTCGGGTTCCCCGAGTGGATAGGGCAACCTTGGGTTCAAGATGGCATCTCGCATCACCCCATGCCATGGAGCAAAGGGCAGATTTCCCTGTGCGAGATCGGTGAGTCTGCAGATCAACCCTGTCCGAGGTTGTGGTTGATATTGAAACTGAACACCTCGGTCCGTACCGGGCCGGAGACCTGCACATAGAAGACATACTTGCCGCGCGGCAGGCGGGCAAACTTCGTGGTGGTGTAATCCTGGGGGGATGTGGACACATACTTCTCATTCCAATGTTCAACGGTGGTTCCATCGGAATGCTGCAACCAGGCTTTGACATTGCACTTCTTGGTGATTTTGAATTTCATGTGAAATTTGCCACCGTTGCCCTCCATCCAGAACTTGTCCTTGGTCACCACGCAGCGGACTTGGGCGAAGGCCGGGACACAGAACGCCGTGAGCACCGGCACCGCGAAGAGTCCGATCAGTAGGTTTCGCTTGTTCATGAGGGTTCTCCCTTTCAGTAAAATGATCGATGCGCGAAGGATTTTTTCCTACGGCCCAAACCCGAGGTTAGCACCGCCTCAGTACAGGAACATCGGTTTCCCTTCCACCTCGCGGATTCGGGGGCGGTACTCGGCTGCATCGTAGAGTTCCTCAACATCCACGCGCTTCTTCCCCTCCCGGAGCGTCGTGATCGGGACGCTGGCGTAGGTGCCCTGTTTCAGGGCCACCATGCGGCCCCAGGCCCGTCGCTTCAGGAGGCCGATGGCGGTCTGGGCGAAGTTCACGGCCACCATCAGGTCCAGGCTATCGGGTGCACCGCTGCGCATCAGATAGGACACCTGCTGGCAGATGACGTTCTCACCCGTGAGGTGGCGCAGAGCTTCTCCCGTGAGCAAACCGATACCACCCAACTTCATCTGGCCGTGCTCATCGGCGCCCATGGCGATGGGCCCTCCGCCCACCATGGTCGCGCCCTCGCTCATGGTCACCATCACATAGTTGCTGGGGTTCGCCCGCTTGTCAGACATCACAAGCTCCGCAAGGCGGCCGATATCGAAGGGCACTTCGCTGATGATGGCCCGGTCCACACCCGCGAGGTACGAAGCCAGCAGGCTCGTTTCGCCACAGTGGCGGCCATAGAGTTCGACGATGGCAATGCGCTCGTGGGACCCCGCCGTGGTGCGGAGCTGATGAATGAACTCCACACTCCGGGTGACCGCCGTGGAAAAACCGATGCAGTAGTCCGTACCGAAGACATCGTTGTCCATGGTCTTGGGGATGGCAAGGATCGGCACGCCCTCCCCATGCATGCGCTCGGCAAAAGTGAGCGTGCCATCCCCCCCGAGCGCCACGATGGCGTCCAGACCCAGGTGCGCAACCACCCGCAGAATGTGGGCCGTGAGATCCCGGGGATGCTCGGCCCCGTTTCCCTCGCGCAGGAAGGGAGGAAGATCCCGCGGCTTGACCTGCGCAGGGTCGATGCGGCTGGTGTGCAGGAAGGTACCCCCGCTGCGGTCGATGGTGCGGGTGTTCCGCGTATCCAGGTCCGTCACGCAGTTGGGTGTGGAGGCTGGGTCATCCGGATTGAAGTGCAGCAGACCCGCCCACCCGCGCCGAATGCCCACCACCTCGATGCCTTCTCCCACCGCACCCTGCACCAGGGTCTTGATGCAGGGATTGAGCCCTGGGACGTCGCCGCCACCGGTCAGGATGCCAATGCGCATGTTCATCTCACCAGGGATCCTGCACCGATCGACGGGCTTCGGCGTGTCGCTGCGCTCGCAGGCCGATATCTCTCCGGAGTTGCATGCCCGGCCAAGACACTTCGTCGAAATCCGCCTGGGCCAGGGCTCGGGCCGCGGTCAGATCGGATGCCAGGGTCGTCAGGTTCAGCACGCGGCCTCCGTGCGTCGTCCAGCGCTCCTGCACCTTCCGGGTGCCGGCGTGGATCACCGTGCAGCAGGGGGCGCGGATCTCGATTGGCACGCCCTTCTTGGCGCTCTCGGGATAGCCCTCAGCCGCAAGAACCACCGCGATGGCGCAACCTGCCTTGATCCGCACTGTTTCATGCGAAAGGCGACCCTCGGCCACTTCCAGCAGCAACTCGGCCAGATTCTCGTCCAACAGTTCCATGAGCACCTGAGTTTCCGGATCACCGAAGCGGACATTGTATTCCAGTAGCTTCGGGCCGGCGGAGGTCCACATCACGCCCAGGAAAAAGACACCCCGGGCCACCAACCCTTCCTGCTGGCAGCCCCGCAAGGTTGGCTCCACCAGCTCCGTGCGGATTCGCTCCAAATCCTCGGGACGCAAGAAGGGGATGGGCCCGAAGGCGCCCATGCCGCCCGTGTTGGGGCCCCTATCGCCTTCCAAGAGGCGCTTGTGGTCCTGGCAGGATGGCAGGATCGCGTAGCGGAGATGATCGGTGGTCACGTCCACCAGCACATGCAGGCTGAGTTCCATGCCAACGAGCGGTTCCTCCAATACGACCGTTCGCGAGGCCTCGCCAAAAGCACCGCTCAGGAATGAACGCAGGGTATCCAGGGCCTCCTGCCTGCTCTCGGCAAGCACCACTCCCTTGCCTGCCGCCAGACCGTCCGCCTTGAGCACGATGGGATAACCCAAGGGCCAGGTGCGGATGGTCGCCTCGGCGGCCTCGAAAGCCGTGTAGGTGCCGCTGGCTGCACAAGGGATGCCGTGGCGCTGCATGAAATTTTTGGCAAAGGACTTGGAACCCTCCAGACGCGCCGTCGCAGCGTCATGGCCAAAGACCGAGATACCCAAGGCGCGGAGAGCATCTGCGAGGCCCGCCACCAGGGGCCCTTCCGGGCCGATCACCACCAGATCCGGGCCCGCGGCCGCGCACCAAGCGGCAATCCCATCGATGTCCTCGATCCCCAGCGGGAGGCAGCTTGCCAACTCACCGATGGCATCGCTGCCGGGAGCGGCGAAGAGTTCCACGGGCGTCTGCCCGGCCTTGAGCTTCAGGGCCAAGGCGTGCTCCCGGCCGCCGGAACCCACGAGCAGGATCTTCATGGTCGGACCTCCACCCTCAAGTATCCACGAGGAGGCGTGGAAGGCACTCCGGCTCTTGAAGCCCTTTCCGCCCTGCCCCACCCCTTTGCCCTTGCCCACGCCCCAGGGCCGACTCGCCCCACTTCCATGGCGTGATGACCCCGGAATTCCCATTCTTCAAGCATTAACCCAAGCCTTGTGGTCAGTCGATCCAGGCTTCCCCTTTTCGATCCTTCGGGATCGTTCATCCCCTACGGCCGGGCCGCCATGGCCTTTCCGGATCTTTTCCAAGGAGGCACCATGTCTACTCTCTCCAACACTCTCGGCACGGTCGCGCTGGCCCTCGTGGGTCTGAGTCTCCAGGCCGACGACTTCTCCTCTCTCATGCAGGTGGCCCAGACCACCTGGCCGCAGAAGACGCATATCGGCGTGATCTGCGACTACCGCTCCAGCCAAGCGCAGGTGGAAGACCTCGCCAGGGCCGCTGGCGCCGGTTCAATGATCACGGTCGTAGACGTCCGCCGACTCGACCAGGCCTCGCTCGGCGCCCAGCTCGTGGCCAACTGCAACGCCGACTACGTGGTGCTGCTGCCCCGGGATCGGGTGATCGCCGAAGGCTCCTTCGGTGCGACGGTAGCGATCTCTCGCCTCGCCATGAACGGCATCCCTGCGGTCGGCACCACCCCGAAGGCCCTGGCCCAGGGGGCCGTATTCAGCATGGGAGACGGCACCCGCGGCGAAGTCCTAGTAACCAACCGACTCAAGGGCACTGTTGATGTCATCCTGCCTGCAGGCTACAGCCGGAAGGCCAGCCTGCCTCTCTCCACGGGAATGGCCGCGATCTCGGTGGTCAACACCAAATGAAATTTCGTTCTCCTGCCAAGAGCCCCCGAAGGTCGGGGGCTCTTTTCATAGCCACTCCTCGAACTGGTCTCGGAAGGTGCGGCTCAAAGTCAGCTTTGTTCCATCGCGCATGATCACGAGATGATCGCCGCTGGTCCAGGGCTGAAGTTCCTTGATGCAGTCGAGATTGACGATCGCCGAGCGGTGGATGCGGCGGAACTGGCGAGGGTCCAGCCGCGCCAGGATGGTGGCCATGGTCTGCCTCAACAGGAAGGAATTACCTTCCACATGCAGCCGGACATAGTTGTCCTCGGCCTCGATCCACTGCAGGGCGGAGGTCCGGACCAGGATGTGTCGATCCCCGTGGCGCACGAGTAAACGATCCGACCAGGGGCGCTCCTGCCGAATCCCCGACATGAGGGCATCCAGGTTCTGCTTGGGATTTCCTACCGAGGCCGCGTTGGAACACCAGTGACGTGCCCGCTCCAGGGCCTGTTGGAAGCGTTCGGGATCGAAGGGCTTCAGCAGGTAGTCCAGGGCGTGCGCCTCGAAGGCCTTCAAGGCGTACTGGTCGTAGGCCGTCACGAAGAGGGTGGTCGGCATCCGGTCGGCACCCAGGGCCTCGATCACCCCGAAACCGTCCAGCTCTGGCATCTGAATATCCAGGAAGACCAGGTCCGGGTTCAGATCCTCGATGGCCTTCACCGCCTCGACACCGTTGGCACACTCACCCACCACTTCAAAATCCGCTTCCTTTTCCAGGAGATGGAGGATCCGCTGCCGCGCAAGCGGCTCGTCATCGACCACCAGGGCTCGAAAGGTCATGGCACCTCTCCCGTTTCGGGCGAATCCATCGGGAAGCGAAGAACCACCAGCGTGCCCTTCCCCGAGGCCGCCAGGATATCGATACGATGGCGTCCTTTGTAGAGCAGGCCGAGCCGCGCACGGACACTGGAAAGGCCCACGCCTTCCCGTTCAGCCACGAAGCCCTCACCGTCGTCCTGCACTTCGAGTACCAGGAATTCCGTGTCCTTCCGGGCCCGGACGATGAGGGTTCCGCCCAGGGAACGGCCCGCTATGCCGTGTTTGAGGGCATTCTCCACCAGGGGCTGCAGGATGAAGCTCGGCACTCTCGCGCCCATCAGTTCCAGCGGAACCTCCACGCGCACCTGCAGGCGTTCCTGGAACCGCACCCGCTCGATGGCCAGATAGGCTTCGATGAAGGCCAGTTCCTTGCGCAGGGGAACGAGGTGGTCCGGCGAGGCGTCCAGCGTCATCCGAAGGAAATCGCCCAAGCGGCCGATCATGCGATCCGCGCCCTCGGGGTTCGCGTGGATCAGCGCCGAAACGGAGTTCAGTGTGTTGAACAGGAAGTGTGGCTGCAACTGCATGCGCAGCGCCAAATTCTGCGCCTCGGCGAAGCGGGCCTCCAGGCGCGCGGCTTCCACCTCCCGGGCCCGGAATTTTTGATAAATGCGGTGCCCGTGCAGCGAACCCAACAGGGCCCAAACCACGATCAGGTTCATGTGGAAGTAGCTGCGGTAGAAGTAGGGCAGGGACTTGAAGTAGCCCATCCACGAACCCTCCGCCTTCCAGGTGTGGGCATAGAAGGCCAGACTGACCAGGTAGGCGAAAAAGAGCCCCAGCGCCGCCAACAGCACGCTGGAGACGAGATGCAGCCCCCAGGTGCGCCACTCCCGCGCTGAAAACGATTCGATGGGATGATGGTCCGACAGCCTCACCAGCACGAGCCCGAGCAGGCCCCACACGAAGTTCTGGATGATGTTCATGGCCAGCAGGCGCAATACATCCGGCTGCTTGCTCAGGGCGAAATCCCAGGAAACCATGTAGAGCGCCAGGAGCGTCCAGGCACCCCAGTACCAGAGCCATTTGCGATCGTGTTTCACCATGTTCACAGACTAGTGACAAACCTGATATCCAGCCAGCACCCCGGGGCGAATCGGTATGGGGGCGGGGCGAAACGCTACTTGATCTCCAACTCCACGGGCTGTCCCGAGCGCCCCGTGAGGCCTCGCGAATCCTCCAGGTGAATGCGGTACTGGACGCGGCCTGTGACGGGCCGGGGATCCACCACTTCCAGATCCTGGAAGGGCCCCTGGACTTCGGTCCAGACTCGCTCTCCTGGAGCCTTGCGGTGGAGGAAGGCGCGAAAACCCTCGGGAAGCGCAATCAGCTTCACCTGCACATGCCGAAAGGGGGTTGCGACCAAACGGAGCACTGGCACCGGCGGTTCGGGCACGGGGGGCGGACTCACGCGTGCCTCCACTCCCGGAGCGACGAGGCTGCGAACGCCTTCAGGCGAAATAGCCACCAATCGATACCGGTAGGTTTCGCCAGGATCCACCCAGACATCCGTGAATTCCCGGGCACTGGCGGGCAGGGGATCGCCGATCACCAGTTCCAGCCCGTAGCGCTCTCCGTTCTGTGCCTCGGTGCGCCGCAGGGAACGCAGCACCAGGAATTGCGCGGTGCGCTCCTCTGGCGCGGCGGGGCGGAAGCGCAACTGCACGCGGCCCTCGGCGCCATCCACGCCCTGGAGCACCGGAGGCTGCGGCGCGGCCAGGTTCTCCCGCAGCACACTGACGGCTTCGCAGGGATCGCTGACGAGATTGTCGAGAGTGATGGCGGAAATGCGGTAGCTGAGGGTCCCGCTCACATCATCCGTCAGCAGATCCTCCTGCTTGCCGCTCGGAGCGAGGTCCTTGCCCAGGCGCGTCCAGACACCTTCGCCCAGGCGCCGCTCCACCAGGAAGCCCGCCATGGGCACTTCCGGCAGTTGCCAGGTGAGCATATTCCCCAGGGGACTGGCCTTCACAACAAGGCCCGCTGGCGGCACCGGACGGCCCTTGGAGCGCGCTATCACATAAGCGTTGGTGCCCGGATCACCCACATTGCCATCTGCATCCACGGCCCGCAGGCGGTAGTAGTAAGTGGCGCCACCCCCCACGGAACCATCCGCGAAATTCGTGGTGGTCGGCGCGAGCGACTTGGGCGTGACGAGTTCGAAGGGACCGCTGGGCGTGAGCGCCCGCTCAACCAGGATGCCCGCGCTGCGGCGGGTGGGACTGGGCTTGAAGGTCAGCACATTGGCACCCGTTTCGGAGCGGGCGGAGAGTGCCGTGGGTGGGCGCAGCGTGGCGGGGTCCGGGAAGAACACGCCCACCGCCACATCCGGACCGCGGCGCCCGAACACATCCACGGCCCAGACCCGGTATTCGCTGGCTTGATCGCCGGGGGCCTCGCGGTCCTCGAAGGCGGGCTTCCCGGGATCCCAGACGCCCAGGATATTGGGCCGCGGCGTGAGCACCTGCTCACCGCGCTGGATGCGGTAGTCCACCACCGGAATATCGCCACCGTCCACGGGCGACCAGAAGAGCCGGACGGCTTCCTTGCCCGCCTCGGCCCGCATACCGGTTGGTGCCTTCGGCAACGGCGCGACCAGCCCTGGATCCACTTCCACGCTCACCAGCCTAGGCCCCACGATTTTCCCGGCACCATCCAACCCGATCACGGTGAAGGTGCGGCGCCCGAGAGGCTGGCCCGCCAGGGCACAGGCGAGGCCCAGGGCCCGGCCCAACTCGGGGCGGTTCCCCGCCTCGACCAGGGCGTTCAGGGCGAGCAGGCGACGCTTGCCCTCATCCTTCTCGGCAACGATTTCCCCGTGCATCCGCCCCACTTCCAGGGCATCTTCCGGCGGCACCAGCTTCAGAGCCTCCGGATCACCGGCCTTCAATACGGGCAGGAGCACCTGCCCACTCGCATCTTGCACCCGCCAACCTCCCGCAGGCAGCGGAACCTTCGAGGGGGGCCAGATCAGCAGGCGAACTCGCCCACCCCCCTCTGATACCGCCAGCAGCGCTCCGTCCGGCGCAACCCGGCGCGGCGGCGCCTGGGCCGCGAGTGCAAGGCTCAGACCGATCATCAGCAGCGCACGCATCACGACCTCACATCTTCACAGTGAAACAGATATCACCCAGGGGCCAAGGCAGATCCACACAACAGGACGCGGAAACGGCGATCGGCAGGGCTTCGGCGTGGACATTGGCGCTGACCCCGGCCGTCACACAGGCCCCGAAGGCACAGACGCCCGCCTCCATGCCCGCGCCGAAATCACCGATGATCCTTGCCTGCGGCGTGATCTGCAGGCCCATGTCCATCCAGCCCTTGGCGTAGGCTTTCACGCCCACGCCTGCGCCTAAATACCAACTCGTGCCTCCGCCCACGGCCAGACCGACCTCGTTGCCCAGCATCATGTAGGCGTTGGCAGTGGTTCCCATGAGGCGACCCACGATCCGCTGACCGTTGCGATCCCCGGCGTAAATGCGCCAGTTTCCGCCCCCAAAATGGAGGCTGCAGGCGGCCGCCTGTTCGCTGGCGCCGAGTTCCAGCGCTACGGTGTCACCCAGAAAGCTGAAACCGCCCCAGAGGCGCCCATCGAAGTTGCCACCGCTGAATTCCAGACAGCCCCGCAGCGGTGCAGCACCCGAAGGGTTGCGTGACAACAGCCAGGCACCAAAATCCATGCGGGCGGCGCCGGAACTCCTCACCACCAGTTGACCATCCAGCGTGTAGATGAAACCGTCCCCGGACCCCACCCGGGCACCGGCCATGAAGAGCGTCTCGCCCTTGAAGTCGGGCTTGGCGTTCGCGATGGAGCCGCCGTCCTTGAACACATCCAGGCCGAAGTTGTAGGCAAAACCGCCGCTCAGCCGATAGAGATGGATGATCTCGGGAATGATCGGCGTGCCACTGGGCCCCACGGGCACATCCACACGGGTGGCAAAGTAGTCCTTGCCCTTCTCGTAGCCCAGGACGAACTGGGCCTTCACCGGCATGCCGCCGAACATGCTCAAGTCAACTTCACCACTGAAGCGGTTGCTGGCCATGGCCGGCGCACCGCCTACGGTTCCACCAGGCTGGTAGTTCGTATTGATCTTGGCCTTCAGCGAGGGCGATCCCAGGGGGAAGGCCACGTCCATACTGAAGGGGCTCACCTTCACCTCCGGAGCCGTAAAGGCACCCGGAGCCCCGGCCGCCTGGAGCCGGAAGTCCATGGTGACCGGCGTGCCCGGAATCACCGGGTTCTCCGAAAGCCGGAGCTTGGCGTTCACCCGCAGATTGAGTGGAGTGTCCTTCGCGCTCCCGCCCGTGAGCATCGCCTCCTGCAGATCCGCCGGAGTGGGTCCCAGGGAACTGGCGCGATTGAGGATGGCCTTGGCGCTGCGGGCACCGTCATCCCCGAAATACAGCAGGCCATCGAGGCCGAAACCCACGCGATCCACCTCGAAGGTGGCCAGGGCCTTGTTCTCGGCCTTCAGGGAAATCCGCGCCCGGCCCTGCATGAGCAGGCCACCCTCCTTGATGCGGGTGAACTGGAGATCCAGGGGTTCCAACGCCATGGGACCGCCCGCCAGAATGGGCCGCTTGTCCACGTGGAGCTTGTCCAGGTTCAACATGTAGGTACCGCTCTCCATGCGCACCCAGGAGGCATCACCCTTGATGGGATCCTTGAACCAGGGCGAGCGAATCGCCACATCCTTGTAGGTGGCCGAATAATGGCCATTCTTGGCCTTGAAGTGGATGGTGGCGATGGCCAGGTTGCCGCTGCGGTAATCCGCCGTCCACGGCCCCACATCCACATTGCCATTCACACCTTGGCCTTCGATGGTCCAATCGGTGGGCTGGGGCAGCGGCTTGGTCCAGGCGCCGCCCTGAATACCGAGCGTGGCGGGGATCAAGGTCACCTTCCCGAGGCTCACACCCACCCAATCGGAGGACTTGCCCCCCTTGGGATCGGCACCCTCCAAACTGGAGAGATCGAGGATCACATCCGTAGCGGAGAAGGCCCAGGGTGTGGGTCCAAGCACGGTGGTTTCAAGTTTCAGGCCCTTGGCAATCCAGTCGCCCTGGGTCGTAACAGGCGCCTCGACCGTCCAGCTGGGCCGCAGGCTGCCGTCCGAGGTGAGCACCATGCTGGTATCGGTGGGGCTCAGTTTCAGGGTGGCGAACATGTCCTGCGGGGCGTTTTTGTCCGCGACTTCGCCACGAACCTTCAGGAGCTTGCCATTGACCCCGGGACCGTCATAGGTCTGGTTGGGCTGGAGCTCGATCTGCCCCTTGGTCACGGTGACGCCATCCAACTTCCAATCGCTGAATTTCACATCGAGTGGATAGGGGGCCACGGTATCCGGGGCGGTGCCGGCTCTCAGGCCGAAGACCAGCAGACCCTTGCCACTGGCGCGCTGGAAGGTCCCGTCGGGAGTGAGCTTCAGAGTTGAGCCCAGATTGGTGACCGGAAAGTTCCCACCCTTGGTGGGGAAGAACAGATTGCAGACCTTGTCGGGCTGGGTGGCCTTCACTTCATAGGCACCGCGAGTCTCCACGCGATAGGGTGGCTGAAGCTGCATCAGGCCCGTGAGGGCCCCGTTGGGAGCCCGCTGCAAACTCGTGCCCATCGCCAAGTTGCCGACCTGGCGCAGGGCAACGTAGGCCGGTTGTCCAGCAGCCTGGCTGGGATTCAGGAGGCCGAAACTGACCGGCGGCTTGCCGGATCCTGTCTTCCTGAAACTGTCGGCCAGGGTGTGGGCGAGGCGCGGTGACATGGGCGCCTGCAGAGCCTTGCCCAGAGCCAGGTTCGTGAAGCTCGTCAGTTCATTGATGTCAAGATCCCCACTCTGGTCTGGAAGCACATAGGCCTCCACCGTGGTGAGGTGGCGACCCAGAGAATCCACCGGCAGGGCGGGAGAATTCAACGCTACCTCGCCCAGCAGCGGGTTCTTGCAGGTCTGGGCATCCTCGGCCTTGAGGCCAACGCGCTTCGGGGATTTCACCGACACTTCGCGGGAACCCACCTGCCGTTCATCCACTTTCCAGACCACCCGCACGGTGCCCTGGCCGTAGTATTTCACCCGCGTGACGGCCGAATAGAAAAGATTGCAGGGCGTGGTGCTCGGAAGGTTCGGGCCAGCCTGCGCAGGCGCAGCATTCATCCCGTGGGCGCCCAAGGAGGCGACGGGCTGAGCCGCGAGCCCAGACCGGCTAGCGGTGTTCACCGCCGCATTACCCAGACTGCGCGCGCTGCCAGCATTCGCCGCCGCCGGAGGCATGGTGGCCTTTGGCCCAGCAACGACCGTCGGAGCAGTCTGCAGGGCCTTGGGACTCTGCGGCGCCCCGCCCATGGTCTGGACCTTGCCCGACTTCGCAACGGGTTCGTCCTTCGGGAATTCCAGTTCGGCGGAAACCAAGTGCACCGGCAGGTTGGCGCAGGGGTCCTCCCGATCCTTGACGATGAGGTCGTGACAATAAACCACGTACGCCCGTTCCAGGGCCTGGGCGGCGCTGGGCCGCAGGTCCAGAAATTCCCCGGCATGGCCGCCGAAGGTCGGCGCGGCCACCTTCGCCAGCGGGGCGACGGCCTTCTCCGTCCTTGACTGGACACGCACGGACTTCGACTCCGAAACCTTGCCAAGCGGAAGGGCGGTCGCCTTTCCGGAAATCAGGGAGCTGGACAACCGCGTGAAGACGCCCTGGATGGACTGCGTGGGCGTGAGTCCCTGAGCCACCTCACCCACGATGCCATCCCGGACCATGTCCTCGTCCGACAGCACGAAGACCTTCACCCGATAGGTGGAGGAACGGCTGTAGGTGTGGCTGAAGGCACCCGGCTCGACCTTGTAGCTGCTGCCGAAATCGGTCCCGTTGGTATAGAGAGCATCGAGGGGTTTGCCGGAAAATGGTTCCAGAGTGCCATCGCCCCAATCCACGAACACATTCTTGAAGGTCACCTGGTTCACGGTCGTGGCGATCATGGGGTTGCTGGAGCCACTGCTGCTGGCCTTTCCGCTTCCTGAACCGAAGGGGCTCAACGAGGAGGTGGCGGCATTGATCGCATCGCTCACGGCGGCCGCGGCCTTCGCAATTGCCTCGCCCGCAGGATTGTTCACCGAGCCCGGGATCACGCGATAGGGCACCTTCTGGCCCAGATCGAAGGTGCCGTGGAGGTAGATCTGGTCGAAGGTGTAGGTGTTCTCGTCCAGCACCGTCTTGGGAGCCTGGGTGCCCCCCTTGGCACCACCAACTGGCCGCGCCGCCTGGAGCGCGGAGGCCAAGGCGAAACCAGTACTGGCGCCTTCATTGGCCTTCTTGTTGGGTTCCAACACCACCTTCGGGTCGTTCTGGCTGACCGTGCAGGTCTTGGCATTGACGCCCTGGGGCGTGGTCGGCATTTTGAGGGGCCAGACTTCGGAACGAGAGACCTCGGCTGCCACCGACTGATAGACCTTCGGCAGCTCCGCGACCGCACTCGGGACGAGGCTCTGGGAGGCCAGCCCCTTGTCCAGACTGGGTGGATTTTTCGCGACGGAAGGCACTCCTGGCACGGCAGGCTTGGCTGGGGGAGCCCCCGGTCTGGCACTCCGGGCCTTCGAGCCCGAGGGCTGGAGATTGAGGGTGCTCAGGGCGACGGGTTGGGCGACGGGAGACACCCGAACAGCGGCACCGGGCGTGAAGGCCGGAGCCAGCACCGGAGGCATGATTCCCCCGGGCGCCACGCGAAGATCAGGCACTTTCGCCTGGGCGGCGAGATCCTCGGGCGGCAGGCAGGGATAGCTGCGGAAGCCCACCAGTTGCCAGACCACATCCGCCTTTTTACGCATGGCTGCCGGAATATCCGGATCCGGCGCCAGCATCGGCAGATCAGCCAGCGTGGCCGTGCTGACTTGTGGCGAGGCGCCGGGCTTCGACAGAGCTGCCCCGGAGTGCTGGAGCATAGGCGTCGCTTTGCCCGTTCCGCTGACCTTGGCGGGAAGGCCCGTGCCGACCTTCGCGGGACCCGAACGCGCCGCCGCCACCTTGGCCAGGGATTTACTGGGTACGGGGGCGAGCGTCTGGACATTCTGCAGCAGGGCCAAGCGGCCCAATTCCTGCACGAAGGCAGGGGTGACTTCGTACGCATTGCGATTGCCCGGAACGCGCACACTCTTCAGGAGGTTCCCGTCCTTGGCGTTGTAGAACCTCAGTTCGAAATATTCCGAGGTGCCCGAATTTTTCTCCTTCCAGGTGAACTGAGTCGTATCACGCAGCACCGGCAGATTGTCGCTTTGGAATTCGCCGCTGGTATTGACGCCGATCAACGAAAAGGAAGGTGCGTTCAGGGTGATCTTGGAGAGCTTGAGCTTCTGGCCTTCCGTGCAGGCAAGAGTCTTCTCTTTGCGCGCCGCCGCATTCGCATCGACGATCTGACTGAGACCTTTCCCGCCTGCGAGACCCGCGATCCTGGAAAAACCGGGAGCGGCCTTGGGGATCTTGACGAGATCCAAAGCCGGGGCACGGAGAGCCACGGGAGGCAGGAGGACGATCGGTTTCTTGCCCTTGTCGCTAGGCTGCAGCAGGAGAGGCACCGCGGGCTTGGGGGTTTCAAGCTGCACCGCCTTGCCGATGGCCGCCACCTTCCCACCCGGAAGGCTCCCTTGCATGATCTGAGTGGCAGGGACGGGCAGGATTCCAGTGGGTGTCGCCGATGCCACCGGCGCGCTGACGGCTTGAGCCGCGCCGGGCTGGATCGATGGAATCCCCGCCTGCCTCAGCGCCGGAACGATCTCCAGATGGGCGGTGCCTGCGGAACTGCCGCCGGGCCTCCGGGCCTGGAAGAGACGGGTGCCTGCCTGTGCCGTGGGGGCAATGAATATCTTTACAATCGCCTTTTCAGGAGACAGCACCACGGGGGCGCCCATGACCGCGACATCCTTGCCCAGGTTCAGGGTCATGTCCGCGCTGAATCCGGTGCCGGTGAGGCTCAGTTCCACTTCCTCGCCAGGCTTGGCATTGGCGGGACTCACGCTCAGCACTACCGGTCCCCGGGCTCCGCCCGCCAGCTTCACGAAGTAGCGGATCACAGGCACCTGGAAGACCAGCTTGGGCTGGAGCACCTTCAGCGTGACGCGGTGCTCGCCGGGCACATTGGTTGGAAGGGCGATCTGAAATTCGCCAGGCACGGTGGTCGCCAGGGTATGGCGGCCATCGAGTAAAGTCGTGCCGACCGGGGTGGCCAGGGATGGCGTCAGTGTCTGGCCGCTCCGCAGCGTCGCGAGCTTGGCGAAACCCAACTGCTGACTCACGGCACGCTGCACCAGGCCATCCACCACCCACTCGGCCTGCAGCTGCCCCGTGCCCTCGAACTTGAGATCGGCGAAGGCCACCAGACCCGCTTCACCCTGGCGCACCGAACGCTCCACCGCCCCGTCCTCCCAGCGCAGGGCCAGGTAGGAGATGCTGAAGGGCGCGCCCGGACCTTGCAATCCAACCGGCAGATCAAGCTTGAATTCCCGAGGGGTTTCCGTGCCTGCATCCCGCACGGCGATGGCGTATGAGCCCGCCTTGGCGAAGGTGTGAGTGACGCTCGCGCCACCGACGACGGGCCTGGTGCCGTCTCCGAAACTCCATTGCAAGGTGGTGCCGAAGGGCTCCTCCAGCCGCAGGGACACAGCCTTCCCGGGTGCGGGACTCAGGGGCGTGGCTACCACCCGCCGAGGCTCCACCACCGTCACGCTTTGCTGGGCCGTGCTGCTGCCCGTGGTGGCTTTCACCGCAAAGGTGCCCGCCCGGCGGTACACATGGGAAGCCTCGCTCCCACCAGGCTGAGGCGCTGTGCCATCGCCGAAATCCCAGATCACGCCCACCGCCGCCGGCCCCGAGAGCCGGAAGGTGGTGCCAATGTCCACGCGAGGACGGGCCGTGCTGATGCTCAGGACCGGAGCCAGCGTGAGCGGCGCCCGCTGCATCTGCGGAAGGGCGGCGATGAGCACGAAGGGAACGAGCATGGGACGCATAGATCACCCTGCCATGAGCATAGACCACGTAAGGCTTGAGAGCCGTTCCGAAATCACCTGTGCTGTTCCGGTTGGTTCGCTGCGGCTCCGCATGCGGCCCCACCATCGAGTAGACCAGATTGTTTCGTGACAGCCCCTTACTTGGCCTCCAGCCAATTCCTGCCGCTCCGCACTTCGGCCGCGAGCTTTACACCGATGGGACCGAGGTCGTCCGCACCTTCCATGGCCTCCTTCAGCATCAAGGAAGCACGCTCCACCTCCTCGGGCGGAGCCTCCATCAGCAGTTCGTCGTGGACCTGTAGCAGCAATCGCGTGCGCAGCCTGGAGCCTTTCAGGCTTTGGTGCAGCCTCACCATGGCCCGGCGCATGAGATCCGCGGCGGTGCCCTGCACAACGGTGTTCACGGCCACCCGCAGGCCCTGGGCCTGGAACTGCTTGTTGGGACTCTCGAGTTCAGGAATGGAACGGAAACGGCCCCAGGCCGTGCGCACGAGCCCTTCCTTGAGGGCCAGTTCCTTGGTGCCCTCGATCCACGCGGCCACTCTGGGCATACGCTCGAAGTACCGCTCGATGAAGGCCTTCGCCTCCTTCTGGCTGATGCCCAGCTGGGCAGCCAGCGCGTAGGCGCCCTGGCCGTACAACAGACCAAAGTTCACGGTCTTGGCGGCACTGCGCTGCTCCGAGGTCACTTCATTCATGGGCACCCCCATCACTTCGGAAGCCGTGCGGCGATGGATGTCCTCACCCTTCTCGAAGGCCCCCAGCAGTATCGGATCCTGGGCCAGCGCCGCCACCACTCGCAGCTCGATCTGGCTGTAGTCGGCGTCCAGTAGCAGCCATCCTTCCTCTGGCACGAAGGCGCCGCGGATGGCGCGGCCTTCCTCCGTACGCACAGGAATGTTCTGCAGGTTGGGATCGCTGGAAGCTAGGCGCCCCGAGGCCACAGCGGCCTGGTGCAGCTTGGTGTGCACCCGCCCCGTGAGCGGATTCACCATCTGGGGCAAGGCGTCCACATAGGTTCCCAGCAGCTTGGCAAGTTCACGGTGACGCAACAGCTCCCGGGCGATCTCTGCGTCATGCTTGGAAGCGAGTTCCTGAAGCACCTCCTCGTCCGTGGAGGGTGCCTTGGTCTTCCCCGTGGTCTTGATGACCGGCAGCCCCAGCTTCTCGAAGAGAATCTTGCCGAGCTGCGTCGGGCTGTTGAGATTGAAGGGCTCCCCCGCCAGTTCGATCACCCGCATTTCGACCCGGCCGCGTTCTCCCTGCATCTTCACGGACAGCCGCGACAATTCGGCCAGATCGAGACGAACTCCAGTGCGTTCCATGTCCGTCAGCACGCTCACGAGAGGCAAATCCACCTCGCGGTACAGGCGAATGAGCTGAGGATCGGCCAGCTTCTGTCCAAGTCGTTCGCAGAGCTGCAGCGCCAAATCGGCATCCTCGGCGGCATACTGCACCGCTTCCTCAAAGGCGGCCTCATCGAAGCGTTTCTGAGCCTTCCCCTTGCCGACGATGCTCTCGAAGGGGATGGGCCGTATGTCCAGGTGACGGGCACTGAGATCATCCAGGTTGTGCCGAAGGCCCGGCTCCACCAGAAAACTCTGCACCATGGAATCGTCTGCGACGCCCTGCACATCGAAGCCGTGGCGAGCCAGCACAATCAGATCGTACTTCAGATTCTGGCCCACCTTCGCCACGGTGGCATCCGCCAGCAGCGGCCCCAGGACGCGCTGGGCATCCGTGAAACGGATATTGCGCGGATCCAGGAAAGGCGCCAGTTCGATCCAGTAGGTCGCCGGATCGCCCCGAAGATCGAGCATTGATTCCGGAAGTCCCGAGCCCTCCAGGAGCCCCGGCAGGGCGCCTTCCACCCCATCTTCCGAAGGCTTGAGATGGGCCAGTGGAATATAGAGACCCTCGTTCGCGGCCCAGGCCAGGCTCAGACCCACCATGTGGCCACGGGTGGCTTCGAGGTTCGTAGTCTCCGTATCGAGCCCGAAGCGCCCTGCGGCGCGACAGGCCTCAACAGCCTCCTCCAGGTCCTTCGCCCTGGCCGCGGCTTGGTATCGACGTTCGACTCCGGAGCCTGAAGATGCCTGGGTGAACTCCTTGGTGAGACCCTGGAAGCCAAGCTCCTTGAAGGTGACGCGAGCCTTGGCTTCGTCCACACCCGAGTAGCGCAAATCCTTGGCGTGCAGCGGCAGTTCCAGATCCGTCACCACGGTGACAAGGCGCTTCGTGAGTTTCAACCAGGGAGCGGCTTCTTCGAGCCCGACGCGCTGGCGCGGCTTCAACTGGTCTTTGGCAGCAAGAATTTCGTCAAGACTTCCGAAGGTCTCGAGCAGCAAGGCAGCGCCCTTCTCACCGATGCCGGGCACTCCCTTCACATTATCGGAGGCATCACCCACGATCGTCAGGTAGTCCACCACCTGCTCGGGCCACACGCCCATGCGCTCGCGAACTCCCGCGCGGTCGTGCCAGATCTCGCCATCTTTGGTGTTGAGTACCTGGATTTTGCGATCATCGTCCACGAGTTGCAGCAGATCCTTGTCCGGGCTCACGATTATCGCCGACAGTCCCAGCTCCGCGGCTTCCCGGGCCAGCGTGGCCATCACGTCGTCTGCCTCATAGCCCTGAAGCTCGACAATGGGGATGGAAAGCGCTTCCACCAGTTGGCGGATCAAGGGAATCTGAGGCCGAAGGTCCTCTGGCATCTCCGCCCGGTTCGCCTTGTACTCCGGATAAAGTTTGTGCCGAAAGGTGGGCCCCGATACATCGAACACACAAGCCAAGTGAGTGGGTTTGTGCTTCTCGATCAACTGCAGCACCAGCCGCGTGAAGGTCAACGCCGCCCCATTCTTCAGCCGCGGATTCGCAAAGTACGACCGAAAAATAAACGCGAAGGTGTCAATCAGATAAAGGCGATCTTCAGACATGCGCCACCCACACATTCAACGGCAGAGTCTCGTGTATTCGCGCAGCGGATACCGAGAAAATGAACGCGAAGGTATCAATCAGATAAAGGCGATCTTCAGACATGCGCCACCCACACATTCAACGGCAAGGTTT
>CAIPUA010000196.1 GCA_903868115.1 uncultured Holophagaceae bacterium | reverse complement strand
TGATGACGGTCTATGTAATGAAGGATGCCCTGAAGGCACTGTGGGGCTACACGCGAGAAGGGTGGGCCAGGAAGGCCTGGGAAACATGGCTTGGAATGGCCCGATCAAGCGGACTGAAGCCATTGGAGCGTTTCGCGGAAAAGCTCATCCGGCGAATTGACGGGATCCTTGCTCACTGTCGCTGGAAACTCAACACCAGCGTGGTCGAGGGCGTGAATAACAAAATCAAAGTCCTCAAACGGATCGCCTACGGTTACCGCGACGAGGATTACTTCTTCCTCAAGATCCGCGCGGCCTTTCCCGGAAATCGCTGAAGAACCAAAAGAAAAGGAGATTCCGTACCTGGCTTTTCTCTGTGCTCTCTCTGTTTTTCTCTGCGCCCTCTGCGGTTCTGTTTTTTCGTTGTGGATCCAAACCGATTTCCGGGATGGAAACGAGCCCTGCCGCGCGAAGATGGAGGGGCCTCTTCCCGGCAGGAGTTCCCATGCGACCCGAGCACCCCATCGTCCTGATCACCGGCGCCAGCGCGGGTTTTGGCGAAGCCACCGCGCGCCTGCTGGCGGGCCAGGGCTGTCACCTGATCCTGGGGGCCCGCAGGCTGGAGCGGGTGCAGGCGCTGGCCAAGGAACTGGCCGCGAAGCACGGCGTGAGGACCTTTGCGGGTGCGGTGGACACCCGCGATACGGCGAGCGTGAACGCCTTCGTGGCGGCGGGCGCCGTGGCCCTGGGCGGTCTGCATGTGGTGGTGGCCAATGCCGGGCTGGCCAGCGGTCTGCACAAGCTCTGGGAGATCCCCGACGAGGACATGGAAGCCATGCTGCGCACCAATGTGGAGGGCGTGGTGAAGACGATCCGCGCGGCCCTGCCCGAGGTTCGGCAGAGCGGCTGGGGCCACATCTTCTTCATCGGCAGCACAGCCGGTCACGCCACCTACGAAGGCGGCGGCGTCTACTGTGCCTCCAAACACGGCGTGAAGGCCCTGGCGCAGACCCTGCGGCTGGAACTCTGCGGCGAACCCATCCGGGTTACAAGCGTGGATCCTGGCATGGCGGAAACGGAGTTCTCTCTTGTGCGCCTGAAGGACGAGGCCAAGGCCAAGGCCCTCTACACGGGCATCGAAGCCCTTCAGGGCGCGGATATCGCCGAATGCATCCGCTGGGCCATGACGCTGCCCGACCATGTGAACATCGACGAACTGATCGTAAAGAGCCGGGATCAGGCGTCCCACACCATGGCCAGGGTGAACCGGCGGGGGTAGGACCGGCGCCGTTTAGGGGTTTGGGGAAGAAAAGGGTTCACCACAAAGTACACAAAACGCACGAAGGAAAGAAGACACAAAGTAGGAAAAGCAAGGCACAAAGATGGATTGTTTGGATGGGTGGTTGCGGCGGGCCGACTCAAGGCAAGGTCGGTGGCCTTCATTGATCCGGATTGCCAACCTTCCATAATCGAAAAGCCCCGTGCGCACTCATCTTTGTGTCTTTCTTGTCGAGCTTTGTGCCTGTTTTCCTCTTTTCCTTCTTGGTGCACTTCGTGTCCTTCGTGGTGAACATTTTTTCCCCGCGATCGCTTCAGGGCTTCGCCTCCAGCGGCTTGTTGTGGGAGAGCAGGAACTTGGACCAGTGGTGAAAACCCTCGGCCAGGGTCTTGAGGTGGGCGGTTCGCTCGGGGTCCTGTTGGGCGAGGTCCTCGGGATACGCCTCGTCCAGGCGGAAGAGGGCCGGTCGCCCATCGGGTTCCAGGTTCAGGTAGAAATCCCCCTGGACCAGCCCCGTGCGGGGCGGACGGCGGAACAGGGTGAACGTGAAGGCCGCCCCCTTCTCCTCCCAGGCTGGGTCCAGCAGATCCTTGCCCAGAG
>CAIPUA010000195.1 GCA_903868115.1 uncultured Holophagaceae bacterium | reverse complement strand
GCACGAAGGCCATCTTCAGGGCTTCCTGATCGGCGGCGATCTTGTCGTTGATGGCCTTGGTGATCTGGTCGGGCAGGATCACGTTGCGCAGCAGCATCTGTTCCATCGTGATGCCCCGGGCCTCGAAGGAGGCCTTGAGGCTGCGGCTCACGTTGTCCACGAAGGACTGGCGCTTGGAGGTGTAGAGCTCCGTGGCCAGCAGGTTCGCGGCGGCGTCCCGGAGACTCGCGCGGATTTCGCTGCGCAGGATCTTGTCCTCCACATCCGGGCCGATGTCTTTGTAAATCTGGGCCACCTTGGCCGGCTGCAGGGAGTAGAAGATCGTGGCGTCCAGCTTGACCGTCAGGCCGTCGCTGGTGATCACGGCGATGGAATCATCGCCCTTCTTCTGGCCCTCGTCGCCGATATTGGACATGGTGTAGTTGCGGGTGCGCACTTCCATTTCGGCCACGGTGGAGAACGGGTTGATGAAGTGCAGGCCGGAGGGCAGGGGCTCGAGATTCACCTTGCCGAAGAGGACCACGATGCCGGCCTGGCCCGGCGGGACCACCACCGCCATGGACGCGATGAAGAGCATCGCACCCACGGCCCAGGCGATCCATTGCAGCGCGCCCAGCTGTTTCGAAAGGGGGAACTCGACTTTGGACTTGACCCGCCAAGCGGCGAGACCGATCAGGATGAGGAGCAGTGCGAGCAGAACCATGGTGCCTCCGGTGAATATTCACACCCTGCCAGAGTTGCCAGGGTCGGTCGGTCCCACAAGGGAATTCGCACGGCCCTCGCCGGAAGGCGGGTCCCTTCCGGCCAAGGGCGGCGGATCGGGGCTCTTCAGAACTGGAGGCCGACCCCGAAGGTCCACATCCGCTCGAATTCCTGGCCGCTGCCCTGGGCGGCAAGATACGCCGTCAGATCCGCCACGGAACTGAGCTTCACGGGGCGGTCCTGGGTGACGGGTTGCTGGTAGCTGGCGGCCACATAGGGGTTGATGACGGGGACCGGCAGGCGCCACCGCAGGCCCACCCGCAGCCACGTGCGGGAAAGGCTGTGGTCCTGGGAGCCTCCGGCGGTTTCGAACTGGTATTTCTGGAGGCGCTGGATCAGCCCCAGTTCGCCGGCGACGCCGGTGAAAGGCACCCAGAACTGGGCGTTCACGCCGACGCCCAGGCCGTATTGCTTGAGGGTGCTGCCCTGGTTCACGGCGCCCTGGAGCTGACCCGCGGCCTTCCAGTTGGCCACTTCCACGCCCCAGTCGAATTTCAGAATGGGCCCCACCCGGAGGATGCGATGGCTCAGGGTGAAGATGGCCCCGTTGCCTGTATCGAGATCGCCGGAGAGGTAGTTCGAAGTGCCCTGGAGCAGGGTCTGGGGCAGGTTTTGGCCCTTGGGAAAGGGCACTTCCACCCGCAGATCCCAGGTCTGGGCCGAGAGGGGCAGTACGGCGAGGGACAGGGCAATGGTGCGAATCAGCATGTCGTTCTCCAGTTCACGGTGCCGCCGCAAGCCCCTCGGCGCGGGCGGCTTGGGCCAATAGCGGATCGAGGGTCACCATGCAAACCAAGGGGGGGGGAAGGGGGTTCGCGTTCCACTCCAGCCGATCTTCCAGGTGCCGTGCGGCGGAAAGTTGAATGGCAGGCTCCAGCCGAAGGCCATGGCGGAGTGACATCTGCCCTGCCATGGCGAGACAGGCGTCCACCTCGATCTGCACAAAGTCGGGCAGATCATCATGGAAGGCCGCCCCAGCCTGGCAGAGCACAGGGTCGGGGACGCCCTCCGCTTTGAGATCCCGGAGCAGGAGCGAGAAGGTGACCAGGCTGATGGAACTGATGGCCGACCCTTCCGTCTGGTTTTCCCGCAAAACGCGCCGAATGGCGGCATTTTCGGGGCCGCCGAAGTAACGGGCGGCCAGTGCCGAGGAATCCCAAAAAAGCATCAACCCCGCCGCTCCAACAAGAGTTCCACGGGGGTCTTGCCGCTGCGGGTGGAGGCGGCCACAGGTTCGACATCGCGCAGGGGATTGCCAGACCAGTCGGGATCGAGTTCGCGCAGGACCAGGTTGAGTCCGTTCTTGGGAGAGGTGGCCGTGTGGATGGATTTCAGGCCGGCCTCGACCAGGGTCACGAGGGCCCTGCCGATGGGGATACGGGCCGCATGTTCGTGGCGCGCAAGCGACAGGGCATAGGCACGGACCTGGGTGTCGATTGCGCGGGGAAGCCGCAGACTATGAGGTTTCGGAACGGTCACGGCAACCATGGAAATCTCCCTCGGCTACATTGTAGTCGAACTGGGCACCTCCGCAAGGCTGCACACGAAAGAACTGCCACTTAGGAAGTTCCCTCCCGTTCCGCGTTGGGCCGCCAGGGTATCTCGGGAAGCTCAATTTTGCCGATGTCATCTTTTTGACTTGCACCCTAGCGCCGGGGATCTAGGCTATTTCCATACCACAGGATGCCTCATGCCCGTTCTTCCTCGCCTTCACTGGTCCACCCTGGGTGAACCCACCCAGGGGCTGGAGCACCACTGGGCCGGCACCTGGGACCTGACGGTCGACCGCAACGCCACGGCGGCCCTGCCTCCGGAGGACACAGATCTCTGGGTCGTGAGCGCGGACGGGTTGGAACCACCGCCCGCCCTGCTCAGGGCCATCGCGGAGGTGGCGGCTCTGCCGGTGCTCCTCTTGCGCTCAGAGGGAAAGCCCGTGCCGGTCCAGGTGCTGGCGGCCTGGAGCGCCCTGGGTTCCGTGCGCTGGGGCACCCTTTCCGGGGACCCCCCCAGGCCCGGTTTGCGGCCCTTGGCCGCCCATGTGGCGCCCCTGACCGCCGGGCAGGCCCTGAGCCTGGGCCTCGTGGGGTTCGGCCCGGGCATGCAGGAAGTGCTCGCCAAGGCCCGGTCGGCCGCTGCCACCAAGGCCACGGTCCTGCTCCAGGGCGAGAGCGGCACCGGCAAGGAAGTCATCGCCCGGGCCATCCACCGCTTGAGCGCCGAGGCTGATGCCCCCTTCGCGCCCGTGCACTGCGGCGCCATCCCCGAGAACCTCATCGAATCGGAACTCTTTGGCTACACCAAGGGCGCCTTCACGGATGCCCGCAAGGACACCCCCGGCAAGTTCCGCGAGGCCCACGGCGGCACGATCTTCCTGGACGAGGTCGCCACCATGCCGCTCGCCGCCCAGGTGCGCCTGCTGCGGGTGCTTCAGGAACGGGAAGTCCAACCCCTGGGTGGCGGCGCGCCCATCAAGGTGGATGTGCGTGTGGTGGTCGCCACCAATACGGACCTTTGGAAGAAGGTCGAGGCGGGTCAGTTCCGGGAGGATCTGTTCTATCGGCTGGAGGTCATTCCCATCACCCTGCCTCCCCTGCGGGAACGGCGGGAGGAAGTGCCTTTCCTGGCCCAGCACTTCCTCAACCGCAAGGCTCGGGAGCACGGTCTCTACCCCAAGGCGCTGCATCCCAGCGTGGATCCGCTGCTCATGGCGATGCCCTGGCCGGGCAATGTGCGTCAGCTCGAGAATGCGATCGAGCGTGCCATCGTGCTTTCCCCAGGCCGACCCGTGCTGATTCGCGAGGATTTCAGCTTCCTGACCGAGCGCGTGCCCCACGGCGCGGAACTGATCGCCAGTCTGCCCCCTGTGCATATGGCGTCGGCGATGTCGGCTCCCATGGCCTCGGCCTCGGTCCCCATGGATCTACCCCCCGAGGGGTTGGACCTGAACCAAGTCGTCTCCGAAGTGGAGAAGAAGCTCATGCTCCAGTCCCTCCAGATCACCCGCGGAAACAAGAAACGGGCGGCCGAGCTGCTGGGCCTCAAACGGACCACGTTCCTGGAAAAAATGAAACGCCTGGAGCTGGAGGACGGTCCGGAGGAGCCCGAGGCTGAGGCTTGAACGGGCGAGGCTGCTAACCTGGAGCCATGGCGAACCCAGATCTCCACCTGCGCTGGTTGTTGGAGGTGCCTTCGGGCGTCGAGGATGCCCTCGCCGATGGATTGATGGAACTCGGGGCCACGGCCACCTACCGGGAGGCCGATCCGCCCTTCACCTTTTTCGCCTATTTCCCGCCGGGAGCGCAGACGCCCGATCCTTCGGCGTTGGCTCGCTTTGACGGTGTTCAGCTATTGCGGGCGGAGGCCTTCGCCGATGAAGACTGGCCCGCCAAGAGCCGCGAGAGCTTCGGTCGCATCGAAGTGGGGCGGGGTTTTCTGGTAATACCCCACTGGGACGAGGACCCGGTGCCTGACGGACGCGCGTCCATTATCGTGAACCCGGGTCTCGCATTTGGCACGGGAGGCCATGAGACCACTCGGCTCTGCTTGGCCCTGCTGGAAGATCTCGCCCAGGCGGGCCGCCTGGGCGGACCGATCGTGGATATCGGCTCCGGCACGGGTATTCTCGCCCTGGCGGCGCATCTGCTGGGCGGTCAGAACATCCTAGCCTTCGACGTGGATCCGGATTGTGGGCCTGCGATGGAGGAGTTCATCGAGATGAATGCCAGCATTCTGAAGGGCGTGAAACCCTTCGAAGCCTTCGTGGGACATCTCGACGATGCACGGATCCAGGGCCCCTACCAGGGACTCCTCGCCAATATCCTGCTGGAGACCATTCAGGAACTGTTGCCCCGCATGGCGGAGATCGCGGCACCTGGCGGCTGGCTCGTGGCTTCGGGGATCCTGGCGGAACGCCAGGACGAGGCCCTGGTGAGTTTAGCGACCGAGGGTTTCCGGCCCCTTCGGGTGGTCCAGGAGGGCGCCTGGGTCGCGATCCTCTGCGAGCGCGTCCGATGAGTCGCGCGAACCGTCCCATCGGGGTCTTCGATAGCGGCATCGGCGGCCTCACGGTGGTGCATACGCTGCGCCGTCTGCTGCCCGGTGAATCCATCATTTATCTCGGTGATACGGCCCGCCTGCCCTACGGCACCAAGAGTCACCGGACCATCGAGCGCTATACGCTGCAGATGGGGCAGATCCTCCAGCGCTTCGAGCCCAAGCTCATCGTAGTGGCCTGCAATACGGCCTCCGCGCATGGTCTTCTGGCCCTCCAGGCCGCCAGTTCTTGTCCCGTGGTGGGGGTGATCGAACCCGGTGCGGAAGCCGCGGCCCTGGTCAAGGGCCCTGTGGGCGTGATCGGCACTCTGGCGACCGTGTCCAGCGCTTCCTACGACGAGGCGCTGCGTAGGCGCGATCCGGACAAAGTGATTTTCAGCGTGGCCTGCCCACTCCTGGTGCCCTTGGCCGAGGAGGGCTGGTTCGATGATCCCATCACCGACGCCATCAGCCGCCGCTACCTCAATCAGTTGCCCTTCGAGGCCAAGACCATCGTCCTTGGCTGCACGCACTATCCGACTCTGCTGCCCAGCCTCGAACGCACTCGGCCCGGTACCCGCTGGATCGACAGTGGTGAGGTGACGGCTCAGAGCGTCGACCGGCTTCTCCAGGGGAGTCTCGGCTATCGCACAGAAAGCGCCCGAGGTCCCCTGCGCATCCTGCTGACGGACGCCAGCAGCCGTCTGCGCGAAGTGGGAGAGCGGTTCCTGGGCGAGGAATTGGGAAACGTGGAACTGGTGGAGCCCTAGACACGCGTCACCGCTTCTAAGGAATGGGTTCGCCCGGCAGGGTGAGGATGACGGTGGTGCCTTTGTCTTCCTCGCTCTCGATTCGCACATCGCCGGCATGGGCGCGCACGATTTCCCGCACGATGGCGAGGCCGAGACCCGTGCCCTTGCCCTCGGGCTTCGTGGTGAACATGGGCTTGAAGACCATGGCGAGAAGCTCGGGGGGAATGCCCATGCCCTCGTCCCGCAGACTGAACTGCCAGAACGGCGCCGAGGGCGGGGAGCCGGGATCGGCCTCTACCTGCAGGTGGATTGCGCCACCGTCGGGCATGGCGTCGACGGCGTTGTTCACCAGGTTGATGAAAATCTGTTCCATCTGTTTCCGGTCCACGCGGAGCACGCAGGGTTCCGGGGCGGAGCAGCTGAACGTAATGCGGTGGGTCGCCAGGGTGGGTGTCCAGAGACGCTGCAGATCGGCGACCAGGGATGCGAAAGGCAGGGCTTCCAGGTGAAGCTTGGGGCGGCGCGTGTGGCCCAGAAGGCGGCGCACAATCTCACCAACGCGTTCGATCTGGGCCTGGATTACGCTGAGGCGTTCCCGGGTGCGATCATTCAGGTCGACCTGTCCATTCAGCAATTGCAGGTGGCTGTTGACGAGGTTGAGAGGCGTTCCAACCTCGTGGGCGAAGGCCGCCGTCAATTGGCCGGCCACGGCTAGGCGTTCCTGTTGGCCCAGATCTTCGTGCAGCAGGGCATTGCGTTCCATGAGCTGCTCGAGTTCCTGATTCTTGCCTTGCAACTCTGCAAGGGCGGCGTCGATGCGGTCCTGGAGATTGGCATTGAGGCCGCGGATCTCCTCCACGAGTGCTTCCCGGTCCATCGAGGCGCGCTGAAGCTGGGAGGCCATCTGGTTGAAGCGCAGGGCGATCTGTCCCAGTTCGTCCTTGCGGCGAATGTTGGCCCGGGAAGAGGGATCGCCCTGCTCCAGTCCCCGCATGGCCTCCATGAGGGCCTTCAGTGGGTCGCTGAGGAGGGTGCCCAGAATCACCCAAAGCAGGATGAACTCCCCCAGTAGCACCGGAGGGAGCAGGTAAAGCGTGCGCTGGAGATTGTTCTCCCAGACCACTTCCCAGCGTTCCAGATCGCAATAGGTGCGGATGAGACCGATGGGAGGCCGCCCTGGCCTGGGATTGTGGATGGGATAGTAGACCCGCCAACCTCGGCTGATCTGGCCCTGCGTATCCACGAGGGGCACGATGTCGGCAGTGTGCGTGCCTACTGTCATGTAGGTGACGAGGCCAGGCTTCCATTCGACGGAGCTGTCGTCGCCAGAAGAAGTCACCAGATTGATCTGCTCTTTCCCTTCGGCCTTGAAGACATCGATCTGAAAAATGGCCCGTCCATCGCCCGCGAGGCTCTCCAGCACCTCCTCGATCTTGCGGGGATCGCTGAAGTCGGGATCCCGGGTGGTGATATCCGCTTCCACGGCCTTGGAGGTCTCGATGGCCAGTTTCTTCGAATAGGCTTCCAGTTCGCGCCGGGAATTGCGATTGATCTGGAAGGCCACCGCCACGGTGATCCCGCTGGTCACGAGCGCCGTGACGATGAAGAGCTTGGCGTGCAGGCTCTTGAACCAGCCCAGGGGGAGGAGCCTTCGGAGGCGGAACCTCACGCATCACGTCCCGGGTCCGGCGCCGCAGGTCGCAGGGTGGCGACAAAAAAGTCGAGGGTGAAGTTCGGCGTTATCTGGCAGAAGCGATCGAACCGGAGGCGGCGGCCCTCGGCCACGAGCCCGAGAATATCGAGCAGTCCGGTCGCGAGAATGGCTCGGTACCGTCCGGTGAGTTGTCCGTGGAGTTCCCAGAGACGGGCTTCCAGGGTGGCCAGATCGTGATGTTCGCCGAGGATGGTCTGGAGTTCCCGGAGGCGCTCAAGGGGTCGCCCCGTCTCGCTTTCGAGGCCCGGGGCAAGGATTTCGAGAGTGTAGCGACCTTTTTTTACTCGGATGCGGAGTTCGTGCAGGGCCGCCACATTCTCCTCCGGCCCGAGGTTTGAAAGCCGTTCAAGAACACTCTGGAGACGGGGCTCGAGGCAGTTCCTCGCGCAATCTCGCACGTCGCCTGGAGCAAAGGGATGGGGCAGGCTGGGAACCCGGAGGAGTCCCGCGCAGTCCGCGATGCTCAGTTTGGAGAGCGTCCTCTCCATTCGTTTTCGGGCCTGGCGCTGGTGCCGACCAAGGATTTCTTGTGTGTGCTCCAGGGCTGCCTCGTGGACGGCTTCCAGGTTTTCGGTCTTCATGGAATCCAGGATGTCGAGGTGCACATCCCATTCCCGCGTCGCACTCAGGCTGCGAGTGAGCGCCTTGAGCCTCCGCAGGTGGCGCTTGAAGCCGGGATAGATGGCCGGATCCACGAGTTCGAGGACCGCCCGGACGCGACGGGAAGCCACGCGCACATCATGGAGGCTGGTTGTGTCTGCCTGCCAGCCTGTGACAGCCGCGAGTTCCAGCAATCGGCCGAGCCGCGCCTCGAGGGCGCGATGCAGGAGAACCGAGAATGCCGCCGGGTGCATGCCTCCATTCTAGGCAGCATCGAAGGAAAGGCAGGGTTCCAGTGGGGACGATGGCGAACTTTTGGCGTAAAATGAATATGAGGCTTTGACATGGACCACATCACGATCCGCGGCGCGCGCGAGCACAACCTTAAGAACATAGATCTGGTGCTGCCCCGCAACCAACTCATCGTGATCACAGGACTTTCCGGCAGCGGCAAGTCCAGCCTGGCCTTCGATACGCTCTACGCCGAAGGCCAGCGCCGCTATGTGGAGAGTCTCAGCGCCTATGCGCGGCAGTTCCTGGATCAGATGGAAAAGCCCAATGTGGATTCCATCGAGGGTCTCAGCCCTGCCATTTCCATCGAACAGAAAACCACCAGTCGCAATCCGCGCTCCACGGTGGCGACGGTTACGGAGATCTACGATTACCTCCGCCTGCTCTTCGCGCGCACGGGCAAGCCCGTCTGCATGGACTGCGGCCAACCCATCGCCAGTCACACCATCCAGGAAATGGCCGACCAGATTCTCCAGAACCCGGAAGGCAGCAAACTCCAGATCCTGGCGCCCGTGGTGCGGGGCCGGAAGGGCGAGTACAAGAAAATGCTCCAGGACCTCATGAAGCGCGGCTACATCCGGGCCCGAGTCAACGGCAAGATGCTCGACCTGACCGAAGGCCTGCCGGATCTCGACAAGCAGAAGAAGCACAGTATCGAGGTGGTCATCGATCGTCTGAAAGTGGCCGAAAGCATCCGCACCCGATTGGCCGATAGCCTGGAAATCGCCTGCAACCTCGCGGAGGGCTGCGCCCTCTGCGAGCTGGACGGAGCCGATCGGCTCTTTTCCTCCAAGCTCGCCTGCAATAACGGGAAGTGCGGGCGCTTCGGGCAGGGGCTGCCGGAACTCGAACCCCGCAGCTTCTCCTTCAACTCGCCCTATGGCGCCTGTCCGGCCTGCGATGGCCTGGGCTTCAAACGTCAGTTCGCGGAAGAACTGATCGTTCCCAACCCGGAACTGTCCATCAGCCAGGGTGCCCTCCAGGCCAGCGGCTGGAAGAGCGTGAGCGAAGACGGCTGGCGGGCCCAGATGATGGACCAGCTCTCCAGCAAGCTGGACTTCAGCCTGGATGTGCCCTGGAAGAAGCTGCCTTCGGAGATTCGGGAAATCCTACTGCACGGTAGCTCCAGGGCCATGCGCTTCAAGTATGAGAAGGGCCGCAGCAAGTACGAATTCCTCCATACCTTCGAGGGTGTCATCGGCAATCTGGAGCGCCGCTACAAGGAGACCAGCAGCGAAGAGATCCGGGCCGAGATGGAGCAGTCCATGCGCGTCATCCCTTGCGAGACCTGCCGGGGGCAGCGCTTGAAACCTGAAGTTCTCAGCGTCTTCGTGGGTGGGAAGAATGTGGCCGAAGTGGTGCAGCAGAGTGTGCGGGACTCCAAGGCCTGGTTCGGTAGTCTGAAACTAGATGGCCGAGACGCTGCCATCGCCGAGAAGATTCTGAAGGAGATCAGCGAACGCCTGGGCTTCCTGGATGATGTCGGTCTGGGCTACCTCACGCTGGATCGCAGCGCTGCCACGCTTTCCGGCGGCGAGGGCCAGCGTATCCGCCTGGCCACCCAGATCGGCTCCAAGCTCCAGGGCGTGCTGTATGTGCTGGACGAACCCAGCATTGGCTTGCACCAGCGCGACAATCATCGGCTGCTGAACACGCTGAAGGACATGCGCGACCTGGGCAACACCGTGCTCGTTGTGGAACACGATCTGGAGACCATCCTGGAGGCCGACCACGTGGTGGATCTGGGCCCTGGTGCAGGTGAACATGGCGGCTGGCTGGTGGCCCAGGGTACCCCTGCGGAGATCGCGCGGCATCCCGATTCCATCACGGGCCACTTCCTCTCCGGCAAGGAAAAGATCGCGGTGCCCTGCAAGCGCCGTAAGGCCCAGCGCGGTCACATCAAGGTGCTGGGCGCCAGGGAGAACAACCTTCAAAACATCGATGTGAAGTTTCCCATCGGTATCTTTACCTGTGTCACGGGCGTCTCGGGCAGCGGCAAGAGCACCCTGGTGAACGAGATCCTCTACAAGGCTCTCGCCAATCAGCTCCACCAGGGGGTTCACGTGGTGGGCAAGCACAAGCAAATCGAGGGCCTAGAGCAGATCGACAAGGTCATCGATATCGACCAGGCGCCCATCGGCCGCACGCCCCGCAGCAACCCCGCCACCTACACGGGCCTCTTCACGCCGCTGCGGGAACTCTTCGCTCAGCTTCCGGAGAGCAAGGCCCGAGGCTACGCTGCGGGCCGCTTCAGTTTCAATGTGAAAGGTGGGCGCTGCGAGAAGTGCGAGGGCGATGGCGTGATCCGCATCGAGATGCACTTCCTTCCCGATGTCTACGTCACCTGCGAACAGTGCAAGGGCAAGCGCTACAACCGCGAAACCATGGAGGTCCACTTCAAGGGCAAGAGCATTTCTGATGTGCTGGCCATGACCGTGGAGGAAGCGTTGGAGATCTTCGCGCCCATTCCGGTGCTGGCCAACAAACTGCAGACCCTGACGGACGTGGGCCTTGGCTACATCCGCCTGGGTCAGAGTGCCACCACCCTCAGCGGCGGCGAGGCCCAGCGGGTGAAGCTTGGCAAGGAACTCTCAAAGCGCGCCACGGGGCGGACGCTTTACATTCTGGATGAGCCCACCACGGGGCTGCACCTGAAAGACATCCAGAAGCTCCTGGAAGTCGTGAACCGCCTCGTGGAGACCGGCAACACCCTCATCGTCATCGAGCACAACCTCGATGTCATAAAAACCGCCGATTGGATCCTGGATCTCGGCCCCGAAGGCGGCGCCGCCGGCGGAATGGTCATCGCCGAAGGCACGCCCGAGGAAGTCGCAAAGCACAAGGGCAGTGTCACAGGGCGGTATCTGAAGCCGTATCTGAAGTAAACAGGCACTCGACCGCGGGGCAGGTTCCCCTCAGGCCTTAATATCAACCCTCTGCCCTACACCCTGGGATTTCGGAGGCTCAGCCTGCTGAGTCCTTTCGGGGGGTGGAGGCGGTGGTGGCGGCTTGGGCCGCTCCTGTTCCGGGGGCCTGGGAGGGGGTGGGGCCTGGGCCCGGTCCGTGATGACTTTCATGGTGCCTCCATGACACCGCCGCCCCTTCAGGCAGACGTGTCGATCGATGTGCCGACTCCCGCGCTCTGGTTCATCATCTGGATGAGGGAAAGGGCCTGGGAGGCTTGTGAATCCAGAGCCATCCGGAACACACGCACCCCCACCTCCTGCTGCACCAGCGCCTGTTTCTGAGCAAAAGCCGCTCCGGCAATGCCTTCTACGCTCATGGGAACTCCGGCATCTCCTTATCGGTTCTTGGTCAACCGGACTTTAGGGGTACTACCTCGCAGAAGCGCGGCCGCGTCCTTGAGGGGAATACCGGGAGCGGGGGCCGTGGCGGCGCGATTGGCTTCGGCGATGGCATCAAAAACCTCGCGACGGTGAACTTGGACTTCCCGAGGGGCCTTGATCCCGAGACGCACGAGATCCTTGCTGATGCCCACGACCAGCACCTCGATGTTGCCATTGATGACGATGGATTCATCGGCCTTGCGGGTGATGACGAGCACGGGCGGAGCCTCCTCAACGATCCGCGAGGACGGGAAACTTGAGTGGATAGATATCGGTATTCAGCACGACCTGTCGGCCGATTCGCGTTTTGCCGTTGATCACCACGGGGCCCGCCAAGTTGGCCGTCATCTTGCGTGGGTCCTCGGGGATGACCACCAGGGCCAGGACCATCGCGTCCTCGGGTGACTCCAGGGCGAGGACCGCCGCGTCTTCCTCTGCCAGGGGAACCTCGAAGTCCGGGCGGATGGCCGCCACATCGATACAGGAAAAGGAGATGTCAGGTTCACTCTCCGACTGAAGAAACTTGAGAGGATAGCCGCCGGCGGGTTCATAGAGCCGAAAAATGCGAAGCTGGGGGAACCCGACCAGGCCTGCGGGAAACGTGAGTCGCACCTCGTCCTCGGGGGTGTAGACCGGGTATTTGAGCGGGAACTGCGTGATATCCAGGATCACCTGGACCCCGATGCGGGTCTTGGTGTGGATGATCAGGGGGCCGGCGAGATTGGCCGTGGCCTGGCTCGGGTCCGCAGGAACGACCATCAACAGGAGCACCAGGGCGTCTTCCGGGTTCTCGAGGGAGAGCACCTGGGCGACGGACTCCTCAAGGGGGACCTCGTAGTCCATCTTCACGGCGGCGGCATCCATGCAGGTGAAGGAAACCTCCGGATGTTCAGTGCTCTGGAGGAATTTCAGGGGGTAGCCTCCATCGGGCTCTAGGAGCCTGAATTCCTTCATCTCCGGGAAACCAACGAGACCTTGGGGAAACGTGATAAGCACTTCGTCCTGGGACATGTTGGACTCCGAGTGGGGTAGGCGAGATATCGGCAGGGCAGCGGACGGGGGTAAGTATTGACGCTGTGAGCGCGCCAGAGCTCAGGAACCGAGAACCTCCCAGAGAGCGTCGAGGCGCTTGGCTCGGAAGCGAGGGTTTGGGATGCATCGCTCCAGGGCTTCCCTGGATCTTGGGGGATACTGGACGCGGGCGAGGATCCAGCGATTTCCCAGTTCCATGACCGCGGCCACATCGCCCTCGTTGCCCCACTTGAGGCGCAGTTCGGAGAGGCGGTTCGCGCGCTCCTCCGCGACTTCGCCAAGGCCCATGGCCCGAACCTTTTCCACCACGGGATGGTGCTCCGGCACGCGATAGTGGCGGACGCGCTGCACCAGATGCCGAATCTCCGAAGGCAGGCGGGCGAGGCGGGGGCCGATCTCGGGGTCGTCGCGGCGGGTCTCCGCCTCTTCGGCGAGCCTCCGCAGGAGCGGCAACAGAAGGGCCGCATCCCGGGCCGCATAGCTGACCTGGGATGGGCGGAGGGGTCTCAGCATCCAGTTGCTGTCCTGTTCCTCCTTCGGTATTTCGACGCCGAGCTTCACCCGGGCCAGAGTCTTGAGCCCCGGTTGCGGATAGCCCAGGGCTCGGGCCAGCAGCATCGT
Organism: uncultured Holophagaceae bacterium; assembly: GCA_903868115.1. GTDB lineage: Bacteria > Acidobacteriota > Holophagae > Holophagales > Holophagaceae > JAYREN01. The sequence continues at coordinate 25,049 of CAIPUA010000195.1, read as the reverse complement.
GTCCATCACCGAGCAGGGCATCACGTCGTAGAGCCGCTTGAAGACGATGCCATCGCCGGAAAAATCGTGGACGATCCAGGGGATCTCCGCCAGAGCTCGCATGGCGGATTGCATCAGGGGGCCCAGCACAATGGGGTCTACGAGCCAAGCCTGCTCATGGGTCGCGATCTGCACCAGCGCCATCGCGCAGTGGTGAAAGCCCGTCAGGCTGCACTCGATATCAACAGCGAGGAGATGCGCCGCAAACCAGTCGGGCAGCACTCGGTCCAGGATTTCGGGCGTGTTGACAAAGGTGATCGGGAGGTCATAGCGGTCAGGCGGCATAGATAAACAGTGTGCGGGATTTTTGTGCCGTTCCCAAGATGGAATACGGGAAGCCGAGAGTACCATTCAGGTGGGAGCGATGATGAGCAAGGCACTCTTCTGGACGACTTTCGTGACCGTCTTCCTGGCGGAACTGGGCGACAAGACTCAATTGGCCGCCATGACCGCCACCGCCCGGAGTGGAGCCATCGTGACGGTTTTTTTCGCCGCCAGCGCCGCCCTGGTTTGTGCGACGGCCATCGGGGTGCTGGTGGGTGGGGCCCTCTTCAAGCTGGTGCCTGAGTATGTGATCAAGTACTTCGCGGGCGTGACTTTCATCGGGGTGGGAATCTGGGTGATCGTGAAGGGATGACTCCCGAGGGTTGTGGCTCATTTTTTCGCCCCGAACTGTGTCGAGTTCTGTTGGCTTGGCCAAGCCGATAACCAGATATCCTGGAACCACGATGAGCAAGAACGAGAAGCGCCAGGAAGCCATGGAACTGGTCGGCAAGGCCTACCAGCACCACATGAAGAACGAGATCGACCAGGCCATCGAGCTTTACAACCGCAGCCTTGAGGTCTGCCCAACGGCCGAGGCGTTCACGTTCCGCGGCTGGGCCAAGTCCACGCTGAAGGAATTCGACGAAGCCATCGCCGATTGCCACCGGGCCATCGACTTGGATCCGGAATTCGGCAACCCCTACAACGACATCGGCGCCTACTTCGTGGAAATGGGGCAGCCCGAGGATGCCATCCCGTGGCTCCGCATGGCACTGAAGGCCAAGCGCTACGAGAGCTACTGCTTTCCCTATTTCAATCTGGGGCGGGTCTACGAAGGCCTGGAAAAGCTGGAACAGGCTCTCGAATACTACCGGAAGGCTCTCGATGAGAACGCCGGCTATGTCGCTGCGGCGCGGGCCATCGAGCGGGTCAAAGAGAAACTGGGCCTCCGCGCAAGTGCGTCCTCGGGGGGTGGCCAGTGACTCGCGTCGTGATCGCCCACAGTCCCGATTCCGATGACGCTTACATGATGGCGCCTCTCGCGCTGGGCTGGATGGAGGACGATCCTGACCGGGCAGGCTTCGAGTTCGAATTCGTCCGCAAGGACATCGAAACCCTCAATGCCGAGGCCACGGAGGGCCGCTACGATGTGACGGCCATCAGCTTCGGTGCCTATCCCGAGGTGAAGGCTCACTACGACTTGCTTACAGCCGGCAGCAGCATCCAGGAAGGCACCGGACCGATTGTGGTGGCCAAGGCGGCCCTGGCACCCGCGGAACTGGCCGGGCTGACCCTGGTGATTCCCGGGCTGCGCACCAGCGCCTACCTGGCCCTGCGCCGTTGGACCGCCACGCTGGGCTTCGAACCTCGCATCGAGCTGCTGCCCTTCGACGAGATCCTGCCTGCCGTGGCGGAGGGGCGCTACCCGGCCGGCCTGCTCATTCACGAAAGCCAACTCATGTACCAGCACCTTGGCCTGCACAAAGTGGTCGATCTGGGGGGCTGGTGGAAAGAGGCCTTCGATCTGCCCCTTCCCATGGGGGGGAACGCCATCCGAAAAGACCTTTCGAGCGCCTTGAAGTTGCAATTTGCCCGGGTGATGCGCAAAAGCGTTGCAATGGCCCGCCAGCGCCACGGGGAGAGTGTGGACTATTCGCAATCCTTCGGCCGGGGCATGGACCGGGAGATGATCAGCCGCTATGTGCAGGGCTGGGTCAACGACTTCACCGAGGACCCCGGCCCCCGCGGCCGCCAGGCTGTGACGGAACTGCTGGGGCTCGAGCCCGTCTGGATCCAGGGTTAAAAACGGCGCCCATCGGGCGCCGTTTTTAAGGAGCTTTCAAAGGGATTTTCAGGCCTTCTTGGAGGTCAGCTTGCCATCGGCCCAGCCGTGGCAGTTCTTGCAATCGGCTTCCTTGTACTTCTTCATCATCTCGATGCTCTTGGCGTTGAGATTGTCCTTCTTGGGCGGCATGGCATGGCAGGCCTTGCACAGCGCGCCCTTGACGGTGGAGGGCTTGGCCTCAGCGACTCCGGCCACGAGCAGGGCGACGGCGATGAGCACGAAACGACGCATGGAAACTCCTTGAAAGGGAAGGGCCGCAAGGGGCCCGGGAGGTTGGAAGGCTGAGGAACAGGATGGCCCAACAGCGGGTGGTGGAGCCTCGGGAAAGTGTAGCCAGCAAATGAATTTGGGACCAGAACCCCGGAGGGAGGAACTTCACAGCGAGAAAGGCAGCAAGAAATCGGCCAGATGCCCACCTTCGATAGCCGCCCGCGCCCTTGCCCAAATTACGCTCCTTGCGTCACTTGCTCCAAGTTGCTCGACGCATGTTCATTCCGTATTGCAGCACAGTTTTTGGGATCTTCACTGTTTTCCAGGAAACCCGTCATGCGCGACCCACGCGGCGATATTTATTCGAGCAAGGCTTGACTTTAAAAATCCATAGATTACTCTGGATTGCAGAGTAATCTATGGCAATGACGCCTTGACGATCTCTGCACCTGGCCTAAAAGGAGGCCCCCATGACCCCTTCCCGTTTCCTTCTCTCCCTCTGCTGTGCCACGCTCGTGGCGGCCGGTCCGGAGGTTCCCGGCAGGCTGCTGGAGAAGCCCGCCTTCTTCACCGGACCCGCAGCTGTCCAGACCTTCGCGGAGGGCACCTTCTTCCATCTGGCCGCCGAGGCCACTCAAAACAGTCTGTCGGCCCGGATGGAACAGATGGTGCCCCAGCTTCAGAAGGCCCTCGCTGCCTCCGGCCTGGCCAGCCTGGGGCCCCTCCAGGTGGTCTACCACGGGATGACCGGCGATCCCGAGAAGATCTTCAACCTGGAAGTGGGTGTGCTGGTTCCCAAGGGCACCCAGGCCTCTGCCGACTGCAAGGTGCGGACACTGGCGCCCTTCACCTGTGCCACCACCTTGTTCACAGGCTCCTTTACGAAAATCGGAAAGGTCTACGAAACGCTGTATCCGACCCTGCGGGCCTGCGGAAAGATCCCCTTGCCGGAATCCCGTCAGATGATCCTCCTCTGGGAGAGCGAAGCATCCACCAACAACGTGATGCTGATCCAGGTTGGCATCCGATGACCGCGGGTCCTCTAGACTTGACCGAGCAGGAGCGACCATGACCCCCCTCACCCAGGACGAAGCCAGAGAAGCCTTGGCCGATATTGATCAGGTGGCCCGCCTGACTCGCAAGGCCCTGGCCGGAAGTCAGATGGGTACCAATCTGCTGCTCTGGGGTGCCATCTGGATCCTTGGATTCACCTTGAGCTATGTGATTCCCCGGGAAACGGGCCGGATCTGGATGGTCCTTCCCGGCCTGGGCATTGTGGCAACCGTGGTGGCGGGCGTTCGGCACTACAGACAGGGCATGGTCCAGAGCGAACAGGCCCGCAAGCTGCTGGGCCAGGTCTCCCTCTTCTGGCTGGTGGTCATAATATACGCGTTGGTGCTCGGACTCCTGATTCCCCGGAAGCACGGCGTGGATGAACTGACCCTCATCGTCTGCATCCTCATGCTGGGCTATGTGCTGATGGGCATCTGGCTGAAGGTCCCGATCCTCAGCTTCATCGGGTTGGTGGTCACCGTGGCGACCTTGGTGGGGTGGTCCTATCTTCCGCCTCGTTATTTCATGCTTTGGATGGCGGTCTTCGGCGGGGGCGGTCTCTTCGTGCCGGGCCTCTACGTTAAGCTCCGCTGGAAGTGAGCCATGGCAGAACTCAATGAGATCATCCACCAGACCGTTCGCCTGCGGATCGTTTCGTCCCTGGCGGTGCTCGATGCGGACGCCCGAGTTGATTTCACCTATCTGAAGAACCTCCTGAAACTCTCTGATGGCAATCTGGGCGCCCATCTCCTGAAGCTGGAAGAGGCGGGCTATCTGGTTCAGGACAAGACCTTCGTGGATCGCAAACCCCGCACCTACCTGCACCTGACGGCGGAGGGCCGGACCGCCTTCCAGCAGCATGTGGCTGCCCTGAAAGAAATCTTGGGAGGAGGGGAATCGGGCTGAGGCAAGGCCATTTACGAAAGGGTTCCGCAATAGCGGAGCCCTTTCGTAATACTGGATGCGGAGGCTCCATGCGCCCGCTCTTGTCTGTCCTCTTTTGGCTGCTCTTGTCTGTGCCGATTTTTGCGGCGCCACGTCCCCCCTTGGTCGTCGTCATTTCCGTCGATCAGTTCTCGGCGGAGCTCATGGCCCGCTGGGGGAAGGACCTGCCGGGTGGGCTCGGCCAACTCGCCCGTGAAGGCACGACCTTCCAGTCGGCCTACCAGGACCATGGCTACACCGAGACAGGACCGGGCCATTCGGTGATCCTGACGGGGCGCTTTCCGGCCCATACGGGCATCACCGAGAATCGCTGGCTGGACCGGACGACGGGGAAATGGGTGTTCTGCGTGAACGATCCTGCCTCCCCGATCCTGGGTGCGCCGACTCGCGGTGCCAGCACGCTGCACTTCCGCGGCGGCACCCTCGGCCAGTGGGTGCGTGCCCAGATTGCCGGTGGGCGCAGCTTTGCCATGACCGGGAAGGACCGGGCGGCCCTTTTCATGGCTGGCGCGGAGGGAGACGGCATCTATTGGTTTGAACCGGGCGTGGGTTTCACCACCTCCACGGCCAACGCGAAGGCCCTGCCCGAGTGGCTTCATGCACACAATCGGGGGTTGCTCGAGCGGATTCAGGCCGACAGCTTTTTCTGGGACGCCTCCAGCGGGCAACCGGAGCCCGGCGGCACCTTCATCATCCATGGCAAGCCGATAGTTTTCGGCCTACCGCGCCTAGTTCAGGCCGTGGGAATGCCGCTGGACAGTGCTTTCTGGGACCGCTTCAAGGCCTCGCCTTTCTTCGACCAGCGCATCCTCGAAGCCGCGGATGCCCTCATCGAAAACGAGAACCTCGGGCGCAGGCGGGGCGTGGATCTGCTCGCCCTGGGGCTCTCCGCCACGGACTATGTGGGCCATGACTTCGGCACCCAGGGCCCCGAAATGCGGGATCAGATTCGTCGATTGGATAAGGCCCTCGGCACCTTCCTCACACGCCTGCGCGCCCGCGTCCCTGGGGTTTGGGTGGTCCTGACGGCGGATCATGGCTGCGGCGATTTTCCAGAACGGCTCCAGGCCCAGGGGATCGCGTCCAAGCGCCTGGATATCCGCGCCTGGGGGCGTGCCCTCGATCGCGCGGTCGGCCAGCGGCTGGGCACGGAACTGCCCCTGTTCCGGGAGACGGATTCCCAACAGCTCTATCTGGACGAGGTCGGCCTACGCGCCAGCGGCCAGAGCCGCAGCGAGGTGTTGCGTCTGGCCGTGGAAATTGCGCGAAAGGACCCCGATGTGGCCGAGGCCTGCTCAGCGGAGCAGTTGGAAGCCCTCGATCCCGCGGCGAATCCGAATCCTGCGGGCCGTCCCATGCGCGAGCGTCTGCGGCTGAGCTATGTGCCGGGCCGCTCCGGAGATCTTCTGCTGGCCTTCCGCCCCTTCGTGATGGTGGATGATCCTTCCCACCCGTCCAACCACGGGCATCCTCAGGACACGGACCGCCGGGTGCCCCTGGTGTTCTGGGGCCCGTGGAAGGCGGAAACACGCTTAGAGCCAGTCCGAATCGTCGATCTGGCCCCGACCCTCGCCCGGGAACTGGGCATCAACCCTCCCGAAGCCCTGGACGGCAAGCCCCTGGAACTTCGGCGCCGCAAGCCTTGAAACCATGCATTCCTTCCCAGAACTTCCCCAAGCCAGTGTGATCCTCGAGGTCGAGGCCATGGAGGCCTACCGCCGCGATGAGTCCCATCTCCAAGGTCCTCTGCCTCTCGCCATCGTGAAGCCGCGCGGCCCCCAGGCCTTGAGGGAACTCGTCCGTCGTGCCCAGACCGACGGCTTCGCCCTGGTGCCCCGGGGCGCGGGTACGGGAAAGGCGGGCGGCTGCGTGCCCACGGAACGCAGCGTCGTGGTGGACCTGAACGAGTGGCCCGGCGAGATTCTGATCTCCCGCCCGGACATGACCCTGAAGGCCCCCTCCAGTGCCCTCCTGAAAGATGTCAAGGCCGCGGCTTCGGCCCATGGGCTCTTCTATCCACCCGATCCGAATTCGTGGGACCAGTGCGCCTTTGGTGGCAGTCTCGCCACCAACGCGGGCGGGCCGGGGGCCTGCAAATACGGCATGACCCGCCACTGGGTGCTGGCTGTGGAGGCCTTGATGGCCGATGGCGAGATCCACACCTTCGGAATCCCCACCGTCAAGAACAACGCGGGCCCCGCCCTCGCTCAACTTCTGGTGGGCAGTGAGGGCATCTTCGGCATCATCCTGGGTGCCACGGTCCGCCTGATCCCAGCCCCCGCAGAGTGCCTCACGCTCCTCCTGCCCGCCCGCGACTGGCACGCGCTCCTGGAACTGCCTGCGCTGCTGGTAAGCGCAGGACTGCTGGCCAGCGCCTTCGAATTCTGGGATCCGGAGGTGCTTGAACTGCTGCGCCGTTTTGGCCCCGAGGAGGCCCGTCGGATGCCTGGGCAGGCTCTGGCACTGATTGAATTCGACGACCCGGGTTGCGGTTCCGATGCCTTCCTGGAACGCGTGCTGGACCTGCTCGGGCCTGTCTCCGAGGAGCTTCAGAGCGCCACCGATGCGCGCCAACGCGAGGCCCTCTGGGCCATTCGCCGCCAGACCAGCGTGATTTTGAAGGAGCGATTTCCCCACAAAGTGAGCGAGGACATCGTCGTGCCGCGCAGCCAGGTGCGCGCCTTCTTCGAGGGCGTCGAGACTCTGGGGCTGCCTCTGGTGACCTATGGCCACCTGGGTGATGGCAACCTGCATGTGAACTTCCTGCACGCCGATGCCTACCCGCCCGCCGACATGGAGGCTCACCTGCTGGCGCTCTTCCGGCTTTGCCTGCGGCTGGGAGGCACGCTCAGCGGTGAACACGGCATCGGGCTCGCCAAGCGCGAGGCCTTTCTCGCGTTGTCCGATCCCTACCAGATCGAGGCCCTGCGGGCCCTCAAGCGGGCCCTGGATCCTTGCGCCATCTTCAATCCCGGAAAGGTCATTTGATGCGACTTCGGCTCTTCGCGGCACTCCTGGCGGGAACTGCCCTGGCTTTCGTTCAGGCCGCCCCCCCGAAGAAAATCGCCCGCCCCGCGACCAGGCCTGCACCCAGTAAGGCCCTGCCGGATATCCCCGCCGCCGGGGCTGGTGGCGAACTGCTCGATCTTGATACTGGCCGAAGCCGCGCCATCGGCGCGATGCAGGAAAACCGTGCGGACTTCCAGGCCACGGACTTTCCGGATGGTCGGATCCTGATCACCGGGGGCAGCCTGAAGGGTGGGTCCTGCGAATGGTTCGATCCAGCCCTGCGCCGCTTCACGGCGGGGCCTGCCATGGCCCAGGCCCGACAGGGGCACCGCGCCCTGCGGTTGAAGGACGGTCGCCTGCTGGTGGTAGGCGGCACCGAGCCCCCCGCCCCGGCCGAAATCCTGGACCCTGGAACCTGGAAGTTCCAGCCCCTTTCCGGTGGAGTCCGCTTTGCCCTTTCTGCCGATGCCGTTGAGACCGACGAGGGCGTGCTGCTCATCGATGGCCAGGAAGGTATGTGCTGGCTCTGGGACGGGAAGGGCAAGGGTCCCAAATCCACCGGCGGCCTGGGCCAGGCCCGAATCCTCTTCAAGGCCACCCGCCTCGGGGATGGGCGCGTGCTGGTGACAGGGGGGTGGCCCACGGACGCTCAGGTTGAGCGCCGCAAAGGGCGCCCGGTTCCATCGAAGTCCGTTTCCGCCAGTCTCCCCGCCGAAATTTTCAATCCTCGAAAGGGTCGCTGGAGTGCGTGGAAGGCCAAACTCCAGCCTCGAGCGCGGCCGCAGTCGGCCCTGCTGCCGGACGGGCGCGTGGTGCTCTTCGGCGGCTCCGGAGCCAGCGCCGAGGCTTCCGAGGAGACCCTCGAGATCCTGGATCCAGGCAAGGAGACTGTCACTCTCGCCGGAAAGCTCCTGCCCACGGAACTGCCTGCGCCCGGCTGGGCAGGGATCGAAGGTGGTGGTTACTACCTCGCGGAACGCAGCACTTCCCTCCGCAAAATCACCGGCATGGAGGACTGGCTGAGAACTGCATCCACGGTGGGGCACCTCGCCAACGCCTATCTGGCGCCGGTCCTGGTGCCGCTGAAGGGTCGGCAACTGCTGGTCCTGGGTGCTGCCGTCTGGGGCCCCGCCCTGGAGCGTTGGGATCCCCGGACCCGCCAGTGCCAGTACATCGGGGCGCTGCGGGCCGGCGCAGAATCCCTGCTGTTGCTGGAGGGCAGGGTGGTCGCCGTGGGCCCCATCGTGGACGCCGTGGACCCGCAATCCGGCAATCTCACGGCCCTGGGATGGCGGGAGGATTTCACGGACTCCTTGAAGAAGGCCCCGAGCACGAGGGACGCCACGTTCACCGGTGTCCCGCCCTTTCCGCCCGGGAAGGGGCTTCGGGATAGTCTGGTCATCCGGCTCGATGCCCAAAAGGCTCTGGTGCTGGGCGGCCGTTCGGAGGCCTTTCCCGAAGGCACGGACCAGGTGTGGGTCTGGGACCGAAAGAAAAAAGTTCTCGCCTCCAGCGGCCCCATGAAGGCCAAGCGGGTTTTCTCCGGGGGGTCGCGAGCGGGACAGGGCGCGCTCAAGCTGGTGGATGGCTCGGTGCTGATCTGGTCAGGCCCGTAGGCCCCGGGACCGACGCAATGCAGCGCATCATGGAGTTCTCCACCGGAGGCTGTCATGCCCTTGCTCCTCGGTCACCGCGGTCACTCCGCCAAGCATCTCGAAAATTCCATGGAGGCCTTTCGTGCCGCGTTGGATGCCGGGATGGACGGCTTCGAACTGGATGTGCAACCCACCCAGGACGGTGTCTGCATGGTGCTCCACGATGACGAACTCGACCGCACTTCCCAAGGTTCCGGCATCCTCCGCAAAATGAAGTCCACCGAGTTGCCCAAATTGAAGAACGGCGAGACCGTGCCCCGGCTCTCCGATGTTCTGGAACTGCCCGCCAAACTCATCAATGTCGAATTGAAGGGCGAGCCTGGCTGGCAGCAGGCACTGGCCGCCGCGGACGCCGCCGAGGCCCTCGATCGCGTGCTCTTTTCCAGCTTTGAGCCCAGCGAGGTGCTGCAGCTCTGGGCCGAATGCCATGAGGCCCGTTGTGGCTTTCTTTGGGATAACCATGAGGCCCAGGAATTGACTGAGGAGGATCTCGCGAACCTACCCGAGACGCTGTTCTTTCATCCCCCGCTCAAGGCGGTGAAGGCGCGTCCGGACTTCTGGAAGCCTTTCGCCCATCGGCTGGCTGTCTGGGGCATGAAGAGCCCCCGGGAAGCCGACGGGCTGGGTTTCGAGCCCGCGATTCTGATCACGGACGGGCTGTAGGCGTTTTCAACCACAAGCACTGAGCGCGGCCTCGATACCTCCCGATTTGCTTGCGGCAGACGCCGCGCTGAGAGCGCGGGTTGCGGTCCACGGGTAACCAAAGGGCATGAGGCTCAGCCGAGAGTTCCAGTCAGCTCCCGCTCCAGGCTCTGCAGCCGCTTGATGCGGGCGAAGGTGCCGGCCTGGCTCGCCAGTTCAATCGGGCTTCCGGATTCGATGGGCAGACCCTCTTCCAGCACCAACACGTGGTCGCAGAGTTCGGCCACGAAGATGCGATGGGTGGCGAGCACCAGGGTGCTCTGGCCGAGGTAACCCTTCAGGTTTCCCAGGATCCGGCTCTCGGTTTCAGCGTCCACGGCGGACAGGGCATCGTCCAGCAGCAACAGGCGCGGGTGGCGTAGGAGGGCCCGGGCCAGGGCGGCGCGTTGGCGTTCACCGCCCGAAAGCGCGACCCCCCGTTCTCCTACGACCGTTCCCAGGCCGCCCGGCAGGCGCCGGATCAGATCGTCCAGGCAAACCGTTCGGGCGACTTCCCAGAGTTCCTCCTCGGTGGCCTCGGGCCTTCCCATGGCGAGGTTTTCGCGCAGGGTTGTGGAAAAGAGAAAGGCTTCCTGAGGTACCCAGCCGAGGCCTGCCCAGTGGGCGCGCAACTCTTCCTGGCCGAGCGGTACACCATCGACCTCCAGCGTTCCGGCTTGAGCGACCCGCAGACCGGCCAAAAGCTGGAGCAGAATTGTCTTGCCCGAGCCGATGCTGCCGACAATGGCCAGACTGCCCCCCGCTGGGATCTTGAGATCCAGAGGGCCCAGCCCGCGGCCGCTCTCGAAACGGTGGGTCAGGTGCGCCAAGTCAAGCGCGACAGGAAGGGTGGAGACCCGGGGCATGCAGGTCTCCGGCAGCGGCGTCTCCGGGCTGGCGAACACCTGCTCGATGCGCTCCTGGCCCGCCCGGGCCCGCTGGAAGAGAGATTGGCGGCCCAACCCAGGGACATCACCGGCCAGGTGAGCGCCGCCAGGTAGCCCGTGAAGGCCGTCAGATCGCCCAGGCTCAAGGTGTGGCTCAGCACTAGGCTGCCGCCGAAGGACACCAGGATGAGGGCCGCCAGGCCGCCCATGAGCATGGCAAGGGGGCCGTAGGAGCTGAAGATGGCCGACTGGCGGATGCTGAGCCGCGCCTGCTTCCGGCTAAGTGCCAGGAAACCCTCGATGCGCTGGCCTTCGAGCCCGAAAGCCTGGACCACCTTTTCTCCCGAAATGGTCTCGTGGCTGAAGGTGTTCAGCTCTGAGGTGACCAACTGAAGCTTCTGTTGGGTGCGGTGGCTGGCCTTGCCGATCACGAAAAACCCTAGTCCCAAGAGGGAGAAGGGCAGCATGACAGCCAAGGTGAGGCGGGGGTGGCCGTGGAACATCAGGCCCAGGGTGATGGGCAGCAGACTGAAGGCCTGCAGGAAACTCATGAGTCCTGGGCCCGTGGCCATGCGCACCGAACTCACATCGTCGCCGATGCGGCTCATGAGGTCCCCGATGCGCTGGTGTTCGAAGAAAGCGAAGGGTCTGGCAAGGAGGAAGCCGTAGAGTCCCTCCCGCTGTCCCTTTTCGATGGTCCGACTGAGACCGATCAGAGTGTTGCGCATCAGGTAGCGCCCCAGGCCCGCCACCAGCGTGAAGCCGAGCATGGCCAGGAGCATCCTGCGGGACCGGCCGTACTGGCCGAGTTCCAGCGCATGGACCGCTCGGCCGCTCCAGTAGGGCACCCAGGCCGCAGAGACGCTGCAGAGAATCGTCGCCCCCAGACCCGCGACCAGTGTGCGCCGATGTGGCGCCACCAGCTTCCACCACCAGAAAAAACTTGGTCGGGTCTCGGTCAACATGCCTCCATAGAGTCCACCCCAGTATTCTCCTGAAGCCGCATCGAGTGCAAAGAGACTTGGCCAGTCCGCGATGCAAACGGAGTTGAGAATGCGCCAGGAAAACCTATTTCGCACTCCGAATGCCATCCGCCTCAAGCACGATCCGTCGGCTTTTGTAGAGCGCACCGAGGGTCTGCTTGAACACTTTTTTGCTGATGCCAAACAACGTGTAGATCTCTTCCGGTTTGCTCTTGTCAGTCACGGGCAGGAACCCGCCTCGGCGCTGCAAGAGATCGAGAATGCCTTGGGCGATGGCATCGACCTTGGCGTAGCCCGGTGGGCTGAGTGCAACGTTCAGCTTGTGATCCTCACGGAGCGCCTTGATATAGCCTTCCCGAGTTTCACCACGGGTGAGCCGACTGAAGATGTCGCTATCGTGTACCATGCCCCAGTAGCGGTGATTCACGATCACGCGAACGCCCAAGTCCGTGCGCTCCCCGATCACCAAGGCCACTTTTTCTCCTTCCTGAAAGCCCTCGGCTTCGTCACTCAAAAAGTCCTCCAGGCGAGTGGACGCAGCCACCTGGCCCTTTTCGCCCTCGATCAGGATCACCAGGATTTTTTGGCCTTCCTTGATCAGGCGCCTCTGCTCATGCTTCACTTCCTTCCAAGGCAGGAAAAGCTCCTGGGACAGGCCCCACGCCAGAAAGGCCCCGGCCTTGTTCACCGACACGACCTTCAGGTGGGCCACTTCACCTCGCTGCGCGCCGGGTTCGACCATGGGCATTCTCCTGCAAAAGGGGGAACTCTCCCCCGTGTTTCACTCGGTCTGAAGCCGAAATCGTCACCGTTTCGCAATCACCTGTTTGATGGTCGCCACGACTTGGTCCTGGTCCTCTTCCGTGAGGCCAGGCCACAACGGAATCGACATCAGGCGTTCGCCACTCCATTCGCTGTGGGGCAGACCATCCTCGGGTAAAGCGTGCGGATGGTTCGCGTAGTAGTCCCGGTAGAAGGCGTGGATGTGGGCGGGGCGGTAGTGGATGCCAGTGCCAATGTTTTCGTCCTTCAAGGCTTGCACAAAGGTGTCGCGGTCCATACCTAGGATCTCGGGCCGGATGCGCAGCACGAAGAGATGGAAGCAGTGGCCGTGGATGGGGTCGCCTGCCCAGGGCAGCATGAGACCGTCGATGTCCCTCAGCAGTTCCAGGTAGCGGTGGAAAAGCTCGCCGCGCCGGGCGTTGAAGCCATCCAGCCTCTTGATTTGGTGCAGGCCGAGGCTGGCCTGCAGGTCCATGAAGTTCGCCTTGCGGCCGGGTTCCATGACCTCCGTGTGAGGCGAGCCGTCCTTGGCGAAACGTTTCCAGGCGTCCTTCTCGATGCCGTGGAAGCGCAGGCGCTTGATGCGATCCACGAAGCGATCCTCGTGCAGCGCAATGGCACCGCCCTCGCCTGTGGTCATGTTCTTGTTGGGATGGAAGCTGTAGACGCTCATGATCGAGCGCGGATCGCTCCCGATCTTTTTGCCGGTGTAGTGCGCTCCCATGGCCTGGGCGGCATCCTCGATGACCCAGAGGCCGTGCTTCGCGGCGATCTGCCAGATGGCTTCCATGGGTGCGGGCAGACCGGTGAGATGCACGGGGATGATGCCCCGGGTGCGGGGCGTGATCATCTCCTCGATGCGGGTCGGATCGATGTTCAGGGTCTTCGGGTCGATATCGGCCAGTACCGGCACGCCGCCCTGGAGCACGACGGTGGAGAGGGTGGACACCCAGGTCATGGCCGTGGTGATGACTTCGTCGCCCGACTGGAGACCCAGGACCTGGAGCATGATCTCCTGGGCCGTGGTGGCGCTGTTCATCGCCAGGCAGTGCTTCACGCCGTTGTAGAGGGCCAGTTCCTCCTCGAATTTGGCGGACTTTGGCCCTGTGGTGATCCACCCCGAGTTGATTGAATCGATCATCTCCTCGATCTCTTCGGGGCCGATGACGGGGCGGGTGAAGGGGAGGAAGGTCTCGCGGCGGACATAGGTCATGGGCACTCCAGGAACGGAAGCTCCATTCTACGCAAGCGCAAGCTCCAGGCCGATCACGGTTCCTGCGTCCCCGACGGTCGCATCGATCACCAAGGCCCCTCCCATCGCGTCCATGAGTTGGCCGCAGATGACGAGGCCGAGACCCGCCCCACTCTGCCCCTGGATGTAGAAATCCTCCGGGCGCAGGATGCGCCGCGCCACGATGACGCCTTCCCTGACCTGAAGGCCCGGCAGGAGCAGACACAGGGAAAGCGACAAGGGCTCGCGTTCCACCCAGATGCGCAGGCTCCCGTCCGGGCTGCCCCGGAGAGCGCCGGCGATGAGGCTGAGCAGGATCTGCGCGAGGGCGTTGCGGTCTGCAAGGACTTCCGGCAGCTCCAGCAGTTCCGGCCACCCAAGGGGGGCACCTCCCCGGCGGGGGAAGGCCTCGACGAGGGTGCGAAGCTCACAAAAAAGTTCCCCCAGATCCAACGGGCGGACCTCCATGGGAAGCCCGGAGGTGCCTGGACGAGCCAGTTCGGCTAGGTCCCGGAGCAGTTCCGCCATGTGTTTTCCCGCCAGGAGCGCATCCAACAGCAGCGTATCCCGGGCTTCCGTGTCGAGCCCCGTCCCTCCCCGAGCGCGGCCTAGGAGATTCAGGATGCCCAGCAGTTGACCCCGGAGTTCCCCGGCCGCATAACCGAGAAACTCCACCTTGAAGGTCTGACCCTTGAACAGCAGTCGGTTCTGATGCTCGAGCGCCATTGCCTGGACCTTCAGATCCTCTTTCTCCTTGGCCAGGATCTCTTTCTGTCTTTGGAGTTCCTGGAGTCGCCAGGTGTCATGGAGGGCGGAGGCGAAGAGGCGCTGGAGGACCTCCTGGGATTCCTGCTCCGCAGGCATGAAGGCCTTGTCCTGGGGCAGGGACAGGATGGCGAACCCCACCAGGAGAGTCTGGTGTTCGAAAGGCACGAAGAATAGTCCCTGATCTTGCCGGGATTGGATGAGCCGCAGCGCGGGTGGCAGGAGTTCCGGCTCCAGCCATTGGGCTTGGTAAATTAGCACCGGGTATGAAGGGAACGGATGGGGCACGGGAAGGTGCAGCGAGTGCAGCTGCCCCCGGTCGAAGCGCATACCGGTCCGGGCCTCGTAGGAATCCTCTCCCAGGGTCCACACCAGGCCCTGGGAAGCGCCGAATTCGCCCTGCAGCACATCAAGCAGCATGGACGCAAGTTGATCCACCCGCACCGTGGCGCTCAGGACATTGGCGACATGGCGCATCAAGGCGGCCTGCTGGGCCCTCGCTTTGACTTCCCCTCGGAGGATATCGAGCTCCTTGAATAGCTGCGCCGCCCGCCGGTCAGCCTTCAGGGTTTGAGCCCAAGCCTCGGTGACGGCATCGGAGTCGACAAGAGGTTCCGCCCCCTGCTTCAAGGGGTCGGGCTCCTGGGGGGGGACGGGAAAGATGCTCACGTACTCACCCGCACCGCTCAGGCGATGGGCATGGTCAGCGTTAGCGTGGAGCCCTTTCCCTGACCTTCGCTCTGAAGGGAGATCGTACCCCCCATCATTTCCATCAGGTGCTTGCAGATCACAAGCCCTAATCCGGTACCGCCGTACTCTCGGGAATGACCACCTTCGGCCTGCACGAACTTCTGGAAAAGCTTGGCCTGGTCTTCGGCCCGGATGCCGATCCCGGTGTCCACCACCTGGACTGAGACCTGACCGAATCCTCGCTCTACCGTGACGCAGACGCTGCCTTCCTTCGTGAATTTCAGGGCATTGGAAAGAAGATTGAGCATCACCTGCTTCAAGCGACCGGGATCCACCATCACCTCGGGCAGTTCGCCCAACCCCTCGGGCCACAGCAACTCCACCTCCGCCTTCCGCGGATAGGCCTGGGCAAGGGGCCTCACCTCTTCCAGGAGGATCTGGAGACTGAAGGACTGGACATGCACCTGCATGCGTCCGGATTCGATCTTGGCGAGGTCGAGGATGTCATTGAGGAGGGAGAGCAGGTGCTTGCCCGAGGCGTAGCAGTCCTGCAGCATCTGCCGCCTTTCATCCTCATCCTCGTAGAGTTCGTCGATGACCAGGCGGGTGAAGCCCAGAATGCCCGTGAGGGGGGTGCGCAGCTCGTGGCTGGTGAGGGCCAGAAATTCGCTCTTGAAGCGATCGGCCTCGCGCAGTGCGCCGTTGGCCTTCTCCAATTCTCCAGTCTGCCGCCTGAGGGTATCTCGCTGTTGAGCCAGATCGCGATACAGCCACGCGTTGTAGATGGAGACGGCGACCTGGCGCTGCAGAATCGTGAGGCTGTCCTGGTCTTCATCCATCTTGCGCCCGGTGTCGAGGGCCAGAATGGCGAAACCCATGAGCAGTAACTGGTGCTCGAAGGGAATGAAATAGAGCGAAGTTCCCGGCGAAACCCGCAGGGCCTCCAGGGGTCCGCGAGTGGCTGCCAGGTCGAGCCACTGGGGTTGGAAGAGCACGATGGGCGCATTGGGGAAGGGATTGGGCGCAGGAAGGCTGAGCTGAGTCCAGGCGCTCCGTGGCAGCCCATGGCCCACCTTGGGCTGGTAGGTTGAGCCCTCATCCTCGAGAATCCAAACGCTGCAAGCCTTGGCGCCAAATTCCTGGACGAACACATCCTGGAGCACGCTGGCAACCTGGGCCACCTTGGGCGTGGCGGTCAGAATTTCTGCCACATGCTGCAGCACGGTCATCTGATGTGTGCGGCGGCCTAGTCTTGTGCGCAGCTCCATCAGCTCCTGAGCCTGCTGGGAGATCAGCCGCTGGGCCTGCAGCAGTTCGACCAGCACCTCCTGCCCCTGCCCCCGAGGCTGCACCCCGGACCCTGGCACAGCGGGAGCTCCCGGCTTGAAGGGGTTCGAGGGCCCCTGAGGCGGGGACCCCGGCTTGAAGGGATTGGAAAGCGGGGAACTCATCCTTTTCATAGGATGCCCACCCTGGGGACCAATGCAAGGAGTCTTACCAATCCACGCGCAATAATTCAGACTGGACCCTCACGCCATCCCATCGCCCACATGCCGAAACGATCCCTCAAGCCCCCCGCCACCGAGCGGCTCATTTTCTGGAGCGTGGCGATTCTGCTGCTCACACAGATGGCCTGGTGGATCGGCGTGCAGATCAGGGAATCCAGGCGGCTGCAGGATGCGCGTATCGCGCAAATGCGGGCGGGCCGGGCCGAGGCCTGGCAGTTTGATTCCATGGCATCCCTCCAGGACACCTTTTCCAAGGCTCCCAGCGAGGGTCCAGGCATCGTGGTCGGACGCTTCGCCGATACGCGCACCTTCGACGAGCGCAAGAATGCCGTCGAGGAACGCTTTCCCTATGTCGCAGTCTTGCCATACCCCACTGCTCTGGATGATCCGCTGCTGCTGACGGATATGACCGCCTACCTCACCCTTCGGCCCGAGGTGCTCAAGGCCATGGAGCAGGAACGCGCCCTCGCGCTCTGGCGCACCGTCGGCCAGGCCATGGTGCTCGTGGCCGCCGTGCTCTTTGGCATGACCTACATTTACCGGAAGCTGAATGCCGAAATGGAGATGGTGTTCCGCCAGCGGAACTTCATCGCGTCGGTGACCCACGAACTGAAGACGCCTATCGCCAGCCTTCGGGTCTGGATGGAAACGATGTTCACCCGGGAACTGGCTCCGGCCCAGAAGACGCGCATCCAGAGCCTCATGGACGGAGATCTCCACCGCCTGGCGGACCTAGTGACCAACCTCCTGGAAACGGCCCGCGCGGATGCGGGCCAGCTGGAAATTCATGTGGAACCCACGGAACTCGCCCCCCTGGTGCAGCGAGTCTGCCAGGAGATGGACCGCCGCCTTGGCGAGGGGCTCCTGGGTCTCCGCATGGACCTGGCCCCCAGCA
Organism: uncultured Holophagaceae bacterium; assembly: GCA_903868115.1. Classification (GTDB taxonomy): domain Bacteria; phylum Acidobacteriota; class Holophagae; order Holophagales; family Holophagaceae; genus JAYREN01. Next base: position 7,605 of record CAIPUA010000195.1, on the reverse strand, counting down.
TCCTTGCTCGGGTCGATGCCAAGGCCTTCGCCATGGTTCTGGAGAACCTGCTTTCCAACGCCCTCAAGTACGCCTCTGAACCTCGGGAAACTTCCATCACTCTCGACGGAGACACTGAGGATGCCATCCTCGTCGTGGCCGACCGGGGCCACGGGATTTCTCCCAAGGATTTATCCCGCATCTTCCAGCGCTTCTACCGGGTGGGGGACGAGATGACGCGCGCGGTCCCTGGAACCGGCCTCGGGCTATTCCTGTGCCGAGAGATCGTCCGGGGCCATGGGGGTGAAATCCGGGTGACCAGCCTTGGCTCCGGCCTCGGAACCACCTTCACCATACGTCTAGCCCGGGTGACACGGTAGGCTTAGGCCAATGGACAAGGAACGACTTCCCGAAGCCGAACTCATCACCCGATCCATCGCCGGTGACGGTGAAGCCTTCGGAGCCCTTGTGGAGCCCTACCTGGGACTCTTTTCCGCCGGCATCCAGCGCATCCTGCAGGACACGCTCGACACCCAGGATGCCCTGCAGGAGGCCCTGCTCAGCATTTTCAAGGAACTGCATCGCTTCCAGGGGAAGAGCAAGTTCAGCACCTGGGGCTACCGGGTCTGCCTCAACGAGGCGCTGATGCTGCGGCGATCCCGTATGCGTCGCCGCGAGGACACCCTTGAAGATTTCCTGCCACACTTCACGCCCGACGGGCATCACATGGGCAAGGAAGGCCTCAAGGATTTCAGTCAGGAGGCCACGGCCCTTGAAAGAGCCCAGGAAGAACAGGTCCGAGAGAAGGTTCGGGAGGGTCTGAATCGTCTGTCGGATGAGCAGCGAGCGGTTTTCGTGTTGAGGGATCTGGAGGGTATGGATACCGAAGAAGTGGCGAGCATGCTTGGAATCAGCCGCGGGCTGGTACGCCAGCGCCTGCATCGGGCGCGACTCGGCCTCCGCGGTGTTCTTTCACCCTTTCTCGACGGGGGCAAGCTGTGACCCGCCTCACCTGTGAGCACGTTGTCCACCACCTCACTGACCTGGACGAGGGAGTCCTTTCCTTCGTTGAAGTGCTTCATCTCCGTCTGCACCTTCTCCACTGTTGCGCCTGTCGGGAACTGAAGGCTGGGCTCCACCGGATGCCCGCCATCGTGCAAGCGGTTTCTGTTGTCGAGGCGAAGGAACTCCTGCCCTTGGCGCAGAATTCCCTCCGCGCGGCGCTGACCCGGGTTGCCGAATATCGCCCTCGCCGCCATCCCCTGGTATCTCCGACCCCTAGCGAACTCGAACGACTCCTTCAATCCGGCGCGGATTTGACCCTGCGGATCATGGAGTCGGTGCATCGGGCCTTCGCGGAAGGCACAACTCCCCTCCAGGCACCTTTCCTTCCCGCTACCGTCCTTGCTCAACTTCCCGCCTCCGATACCTGGCACTGGGAAGTACGTGGTGGCGCCCGCGTTACGACTCTCCTGGATACGGGCCCCGGCGGCTCCCGCCTGAGTCTGCTGGTGGCCCCCCGCGGTTTCCAGACGCCCAGCCATGTTCACTGCGGAAGCGAACAGATGCTGGTCCTGGATGGCCTGCTGGAGGACGGCCAAGCCGCCTACCCCACGGGTCGCTGGGTGCATTTCGGCGACGGCTCCCGCCATGCGCCGCTCGTCCTGAATGATGCGTGCTGGTGCCTCATTCGCGAAGAGGGCACGATCCACTACACGGGCCCCCTGGGCTGGTTGCGGAACCTCCTGGGCTAAGGGGCTGTCACGGCATAGCTATGCACAATCATCACTGTTCTTTTGTGACACCCCCAAGCCACTCGTCGAACATCTGAAAATCCTGGAGGTTCTCCATGCTCATGAAGGGCAAGCGAGGTCTGGTCGTGGGGGTGGCCAACAAGTGGTCCATCGCCTGGGCCATCACGAAGCGACTGGTCGACGAGGGGGCAGAAGTGGCCTTGACCTATCAGAACGATCGGCTTGCCAAGAACCTGCGGGAACTGGCCCCGGAACTGGGCGATCCGATGCTCATTCCTCTGGATGTGACCTCGGACAAGCAGATCGTGCTGTGCTTCGAAGTGCTCAAGCGGGAGTGGGGCACGATGGATTTTCTGGTACACGCCGTGGCCTTCGCGCCCCGGCAGGCGCTGGAGGGCACCTATGTCGGCACCACGCGGGAGGATTTCCGCATGGCCCACGACATCAGCAGCTATTCGCTGACGGCTCTCACGCATTCCGCGCTGCCCCTGATGACCGAGGGCGGTGCGGTCATCACGCTCAGCTACCTGGGCGCCGAGCGGGCGATCCCCAACTACAACGTGATGGGTGTGGCCAAGGCCAGCCTGGAAGCCAGTGTGCGTTACCTGGCCGCCGATCTCGGCCCCCAGGGCATCCGCGTGAATGCCGTTTCCGCAGGCCCCATCAAGACCCTGGCTGCCTCGGGCATCGCCGGTTTCGGCAGCAAGCAGCGCCATCACCGCAATCGCGCCCCCTTGCGCAGGGACACGGACGCCGAGGAAGTGGCCGATGCGTCGGTCTTCCTGCTGAGCTCCATGGGCCGAGGCATTACCGGCCAGGTGCTCTACGTGGATGGCGGCTATTGCATCATGGGGGATTGAGGTCGTCGCACCCTCCGGCCAGGCAAAACCCCGGACCGTGGGTTTGCGCAGAGGCAACCGAGGTTCGGTGAACGCTACTCGGTATGCCCCATCGACCCAGTACTACGGAGTTCCTTCGCCAGGCCCGGGAGCAAATCACCCACGCGCGTGATTTCGTCCTCCGTCGTGTAACGGCTCAGACTCAGACGCAGGGTACCCAGCGCCAGGGGCGCCTCCACGCCCATGGCGCGCAGCACGTGACTGGGCTCCTTCTGACCGGTGGTGCAGGCACTGCCCGTGGCCACGCAAATGCCCCGCTGGCTCAACCGCAGCAGAAGGGCTTCAGCTTCGAGGCCTGGAAAGGCCAGGAAGCTCGTATTGGGAAGACGAGGAACTCCCTCGCCGTGAATGCAGAGGTCCGGAAGGGCGGCCTTCAGCGTTGCTTCCAGTCCATCCCGCAGCTTTCGCACCCGCTCCATTCCGGGCAGCCCTTCCCGAGCCAGTTCCGCAGCCTTGCCCAGACCCACGATCCCAGGCAGATTCTCCGTGCCGCCTCGGCGGCCTCGCTCCTGGTGGCCCCCCAGCATGAAGGGTTTCAGCCGCAACCCGCGGCGGATGAAGAGCGCCCCGACCCCCTTGGGTCCATGAAACTTGTGCGCGCTGAGGTTCAGCAGATCCACGGGAAGGGCGGCAAGATCCAGAGGCAGCTTACCCGCGGCCTGGGTGGCATCCACATGGAAGAGGGCGCCCTTCGCTTTCACGACGGCGGCGATCTCTTGCAGCGGGAAGTAGATGCCCGTCTCGTTGTTGGCGGCCATCACGGATACCAGCGCCGTATCGGAGCGGATGGAGGTCTCCAGCGCGGCGAGGTCCAGGCGCCCTTTCTTGTCCACCGGCAATACCGAAACCTCGGCCCCCTGGCGCCTCAACCACTCGAAGAGCGCCATCACGGCGCTGTGTTCCACCGCGGTGGTGACAAAGTGGCGCCTGTGCGGAAAGGCCTCAAAGACACCGCGAAAGGCGTGGTTCAGCCCCTCGGTGCCGCCGCCGTTGAAGACCACTTCCGCAGCCTGGCAGTTCAGCAGGGCAGCCACTTGGTCCCGGGCCTGCACCATCGCGCCTTCCGAGAGCAGGCCAAGCACATGCGCCGAACTGGGGTTGCCATAGTGTTCCCGGAAGCAGGGCAGCATGGCTTCCAGGACTGCGGGTGCGACCTGGGTGGTGGCATTGTTATCGAGATAAATCAAGGCGAGCACGCGGACTGCCCCGCACTCAGCGGAAGCGGGCGAGATACGTGGCCTTGGTCCGGTCGATGACCTCCCACGCGCCCTGCTGTTCGGGGGTGAGGCGTGGCCAGGCATCCGAATCGACCAGCGCCCAGACGGGCCGGGCCGGATCCGCGGAGCGAAGCTGTATGGCCATCGGGTTCAAATCCCGGAGTTCCTCCCGGAACCAGCGGTCCCGCTCCACTGCCGGAAGTTTGTCCCGGCCAAAGGCCAACTCACCCGTGCCGGCGATGACAATGACTCTGCGACCGGTCTGGAAGGGAATGGTTTGAAAGTAGTAGCCTGCACTTATCCACTGGGCATTCCCGGGAGCCTTTGCGATCAAGCCCGTTGAGGACTTGTCCCGTTCCACGGTCTGCTTGGCCGCAAGGCTGACCAGCAGCATTGCAACGCCCAGCCCAGCCATCCAGCGATCCGCCGTCAGCCCCCTGGGGCGCAGCGCCCAGAGACCCAAGGCCAGAAAGGCCGTCCCCAAGAGCAGGACCCAGGGCAAACCCGCAGGGGATTTCAAGAGAAAGGGAACGATGAAGGCGAAGATCCCGCCGAGACAAATCAGCTCCCACCCATGCCGGCGCAGGGCCACAGCTTCTTCGCCCTCCCACTCCATGGCACAGGCCAGGGCCATCAGTGGCACGAGGGCGGGCAGGATATACGGCGGCAGCTTGGATCCGGAAATACTGAAGAAGGCCAGGGGCACCGCGCAAGCCAGGATGGTGGTCGCAACGATCCAGCGGTGAAGCGGGGCGCCCTCGGCCATTGGACCTGTGCGCCGACGGGAGAAGTCCCAGCCGCGCTTCAGCCCGATCAGGGTCGCGGAAAGCCAAGGCAGGAGACCCACCAGGAGGATGCCCAGGAAGTAGAGCTTGTCGAGAATTGGGTTCTTGGCTCCCTGCCGCGCATGGACATTGCTGGTGAAGCGTGTGAAGTGTTCGTGGATGAAAAAGAAGCGAGCGTGCCCTGGATTGGCCTGCTCGACCCACCAGAACCAGGGCGCGGAAATTCCGAGAAAGAGCAGCCAGCCGAATGGGTCGAAGAGCAGTCGGAGCACGGCGCCCCGTAATGTTCGATCCCCCCAGGCGAAGGGCAGCGAGGCCAATACCACCCCTCCCAGGAGCACCGGCGCGGCCAGCCCCTTGGTGAGCAGGGCGAGCGCCACCGACGCGAAGGCCCCCAGGGTCCACCCGAGTGGGTTGCGGCCCTCGTACCTGGCGGCCACGCCCTCCACCGCCAGAGCCAGACTCGCCACCAGGAACGCGGAAAAAACAGCATCCAGTGTGAGAATCTGGCCGCACACGAAGCCCAGGATCGCGGTGGCCGTCATGAACGAAGCCCAGACAGGTCGGCGTGCGCCCAGCCTGCGGGCCAGGAGAAAGGCTGCGCCCATGGCGACCAGCGTCGCCAGCGCCAGCGGTAGGCGCGCCGCAACGGCGTTGATGCCAAAGGCCTTCATGCTGAGCGCCGAAAGCCAGTACTGCAGCGGCGGCTTTTCGAAATAGAGCACGAAGTTCAGCTGCGGGGTCAACCAGTCGCCCTGGGCGATCATCTCCCTGGGAATCTCCGCATAGCGGGCTTCGTCAGGTTCCCAGAGCGGGCGCAGAAAAAGCGGTGCCAGTCCCAGGCAGAGCCACGTGAGGAAGAACTGCCACCGTTCCTTCCGAGTCATTTCGGGTCAGCCTTCGGTCTCGATGACCTTCTCCAGGGCCTTGTGCTCTTCCACGAAGAAATCAATGGCCTTCTGGAGAGACGCCTTCATACCCACCTTGGGATCGAAGCCGAAGGTGGACCGCATGCGCTGGATGCTCGGCGTGCGGCGCATCACATCCTGATAGCCCTTGCCGTAGAAGGTGCCGCTGCCGGTCTCCACGACGGAGCCCTCAGGAATACCGCGTTCCAAGCGGAAGGGGTGCTCCTTCCAGATCTCGATCATCATCTCGGCGATCTCCCGCACACTCTTGTCGTTGACCGGGTTGCCGATGTTGAAGATCTTGCCGTCGGCCTTGCCGCCCTCGTTGCGGAGGATGGACATCAGGCCGTCCATGGCATCACTGACATCGCAGAAGCAGCGGTGAGCGTGCCCGCCGTCCACCAGATTCAGCGGCTCGCCGTTGAAGAGGTTCCAGCTGAACTGCGTGACGAGACGACTGCTGCCCTCCTTGGCCGTGTTCAGGCTGTCGAGTTTGGGACCCATCCAGTTGAAGGGGCGGAAGAGCGTGAACTTCAGGCCCTTCTGGAAGCCGTAGGCCCAGATCACGCGATCCAGCAACTGCTTGCTGGTGCTATAGATCCACCGGTTCATGGGAATGGGGCCGGTGATGAGCGGGCTCGTCTCTTCGTCGAATTCCTCGTCCGTGCACATTCCATAGACTTCCGATGTGCTGGGAAACACGATGCGCTTGTTGTACTTCACGCAATGACGCACGATGCGCAGGTTCTCCTCGAAATCCAGTTCGAAGACCCGCAGGGGGTCCGTGACATAGACCTTGGGCGTGGCGATGGCGACGAGCGGCAGCACCACATCGCACTTTTTGACGTGGTACTCGATCCATTCCTTGCTGATGGAAATATCACCTTCCACAAAGTGGAACCTGGGGTTGCCCAGGTGCTCGGCCACCTTGTTGCTGCCGAGATCCATGCCGTAGATCTCCCAGTTCGTGTCCTGCAGGATGCGATCCGTCAGGTGGGAACCCACAAAACCATTGACGCCGAGGATCAGAATTTTCACAGGCCACTCCATTTGCAGATGTTCCAGTGTAGCAGTGGCAGAGCCTGACCTTGGGCGGTGGTCAGACGATCACTTCCAATAAAAGGGCTTGGCCAATCCCACCGCCGATGCCGAGGGTGGCGACGCCCAGCCCTCCACCTCGCAACCGAAGTTGGTGGATCAGCGTCACCAGGATCCGGGCACCGCTGGCACCGATCGGGTGGCCCAGGCTGATGCCGCCCCCCACAATGTTGAGACGATCCATGGGCAGGTCGAGTTGTCGGGCACAGCAGAGCACCTGGGCGGCGAAGGCCTCGTTCAGTTCCCAGAGGGCGATATCCTCGACGCTGAGGGAGGTTTCCTCCAGGAGGGCCCGCACGGCAACGACCGGCCCTTCGCCCATGTCCATGGGGTCCAGTCCGACCTCGGACCAGGCCAGGATGCGGGCGAGGCAAGGCTGGCCGCAACTCAGGTCCTTGCGAGCCAGAAGGAGGGTGGCCGCACCGTCGGACAGGGCCGAAGCATTCCCGGCCGTCACTTGGCCGTCGGGACCGAAGACGGGCGGCAGGGCCTGGAGCGCCTCCAGCGTGTCACCGGGGCGGATGCACTCGTCATGGTCGAGCAGGGGATGGGGCAGCCGTTCGTATGAGAAATCTGCCGCCGCCGCTCGCCGATGGCTTTCCAAGGCGTAGCCATCCGCGTCCCGGCGCGGGACGCCCCGCTTGGCGGCCAGCCGTTCTATGGTCTCGCCCATGAGCAGCCCCGTGATGGGGCAGCGCAGCCCATCCAGGTGCATCACATCCGGGAGCTTGGCGTGCCCCAGTCCGAGGCCCCACCGGAGTCCGGGTGCCAGGTGAGGCGTGTCCGACATGGCTTCGCTACCCCCAGCCAGGATGGGCCGAGGAAACCCGAGACTGAGGGCCTGGGCCGCCAGAAAGACGGCCTCGAGCGAAGATGCGCAGGCCATGTTGAGGGTGGTCCCGAGGCAGTCCGTTCCCAGGCCCGCTCGCAAGGCGATGGTGCGGGCTGGATTCATGCCCTGGGTG
>CAIPUA010000194.1 GCA_903868115.1 uncultured Holophagaceae bacterium | reverse complement strand
TAGTTCGCCTGCACGGCCTCATGTGTGTGGCCATCCTTTTGGGCTCGCTTCAGGGCCTCATCCAGGGTTGTTTTCTTTCCAAGTGGTAGCAGTGTTCCCATGGGATACCTCCTTAAAGCACGAAACAGGTGACGGGGTAAATCGTTTCAGCGATGCCGATATCGCAAACCAAGCGGTACATGCGTCCATCCACCTCGGCCTCAATCAGATAGCGGTGGCGCATCCGCGAGGCCCGCATGGTATCAACACCAGCCCAGAACACCCTTTCCGCCAGCTCAGGAGAAACGCCGTGGGAGCCGATGTGCGCCGTGTTGTTGTCATCCCAAACAAACTCCATCTCATCACCTAAAACAAACGTAATACGTTTAATAATGGAGTCAAGAGGCTTTCCTGCGCGAGTGCCCGGGACGTCCAGCTTGCCCTCCTGGGGGGATTCCTGTTCCACCCAAAGGCGATGGTTGATAGCGGCTTGACTTCCTGTGAATGTAGCCACAAATTTGAATTGTGGTCGCGAGGTGTGCCTTGAATGCAGCGGTTCGAGAACTGAAAACTCATTTATCGGCTTACCTTCGCATGGTGAAGAATGGCGAACAGGTCATCATCACGGACCATGGTGAGCCCTGTGCGGTCATCCAACCTTTTCCGCCGAAGAGTGAGGAGGCCCAAATCAGAGTCTTGATGGGTAATCCAAATATCTCCTGGAGCGGAACCTCCTTTGTCTCACCGGAGCCAGTGCAAATCGGAGGTAAGGCCTTATCCGAGATTGTGCTGGAGGATCGGGGATGATTCTCTACCTCGACACCTCGGCCTTGGTGAAGCTCTTCGTGGAAGAAGCCCACAGTCCCGAAGTGAGAACCGTGGCAAGGTTGGCTGGAACCTGCGCCACAAGCCGCATTGCCTACGTAGAATTTCTTTCGGCCTTGGCACGGCGGGAAAGGGAAGGCTTAAATGCCGAGACAGCTCAGGGCCTTCGGGAGAGTTTTGAGGCGGGTTGGCTGAACTTGATGGTGGTCGAAGTGAATCGTGGCATGACGATCAGGGCGGCTGGGTTCGCGAGGGTCCATGCGCTCCGCGCCTATGATGCCGTTCATCTCGCCTGTGCCCAGGAAATCCAGGAGGCTGTGCCCGAACTGGTCTTTGCCTGCTTTGATGAGCGCTTGAACCAGGTTGCCCAGATGCAGGGGATGCGCGTACTTTAGCGCTTTGTTTCCGTTCCTCACGCCAATGGCCCCTGGCCCGCCGGGCCATAGAAATGGCACGGGGGGCGGCCAGCCAAACAAGCAAGAAAGCCAGTGAGGACGGTGCAAACCGGTGAGCAGCAGGCAATCACGGGTCAGCACTGTTCTCACTGGCACATAGTGTTTGATACGGGGGCGGCCATGGGGTGCGGTTCCATGGACGCCCTGCGTGCCTACCCGCGTCTGGGCGCCTCCTGGGAGGGCTACGCGCTGGAACAGGTCCTGGCGCTGGCTGGGGACCGCGACGCCTATTTCTGGGCCACCCAGGCCGGGGCGGAACTGGACCTGCTGCTGCTGCGCCAAGGCCGCCGCATTGGCTTCGAGTTCAAGCACAGCGACGCCCCCACCATGACCCGGTCCATGCACACGGCCCTGAAGGATCTGTCCCTGGATGCTCTCCATGTGGTCTATCCCGGTCCGACCCGGTACGGCTTGCGGTCAGGCGCGGATGTCATTCCCTTGCGCGAACTCCCAGCCCTGGCGGACCAGGAAGGGTGGGCCGAAGGCGGCTGACGGTACGAACGCTAGGTCCTTTGCGTTTTTCAGGCCTTTGCTCGCCTTGCCTTTGAACGTGGTACCGGATGACCCCTGGCCAGGACCCGGCCTGCGAAGCCGCCGAGGGGCCTAGTCAGGGGCTGCGGCAGATATCTGCTTTGGGAATGAGCCTGGGTGCCCAGAAACTGCTCACCTTCGGCCGCAAGCTGACCAAGGCCACGGGGCCGAGCGCTTGGGTTGATTTCTCGGCCTGGAAGCGGGAAGCCGAACCTGTGCGCGGCCGGTAGGAGCGCCGGGTCGAAGGCGAGGAACAAGCACGTCACCCTCGAACACGCCGCGCAGCCCTTGTTGCTTCCCAGCGGTTTCACAGATTCTACAGAGCCCCAATCAGGTAAGGCTTTTCAGCAGCATCAGGTTGAGGAAGATCACGACCACGGCGGTGGTCCAGAGCAGGAACTTCTCGATGCCCGCATTCGCGTAGGAGCCCATCACCTTGCGCGAGGAGGTGAGGGTGAGTTGGAGGAGGATGGTGATGGGGAGCTGAACGCTGAGCAGCACTTGGCTCAGGAGCAGGGCCTTGAAGCTGTCCGCGATGAAGAAGACCGCCGCCAGCGCGGGCAGCAGCGTCACCAACAGGCCTGCCCGGGTGTGTCCGTCGTGGATGTCATAGGTGCGGCCGAAGAAGCCCGCGAAGATGGTGCCACCGGCCATGCCCGCCGTGATGGAAGAGGCCACGCCCGCACAGAGCAGAGCCAGCGCGAAGACCACGGCGGCGGCTGGCCCAACGATGGGGCGAAGCATGGCTTCGGCCTGTTCGAGCGAAACCACGGGGACTCGGTGCTGGAAGAAGGTGGCCGCGGCCAGCAGGATCATGGCGCTGTTGATGGCCCAGCCCACTAGCATGGAGACGAGGGTGTCGAAGAACTCGAAGCGCAGGTGGTGGCGGATGGCGTCGTCACCCTGGAGGTTCCATTTGCGGCTCTGGATGAATTCCGAGTGCAGGAAGAGGTTGTGGGGCATCACCACCGCCCCCAGCACACTCGTGACGATGAGCATGGAACCCAAGGGCAGGCTCGGTTTCACCCAGCCCGTGAGAGCGGCGCTCCAGTGGGTGTGGACCAGCATCAGTTCGAACAGGAAGCCGAGGCCGATGAGCGAGACGAAGCCCACGATGAGTTTCTCGATGCGGCCATAGGAATTCAGGAAGAGCAGGCCGCCCACCACCAGGGCCGTGAGGCAGGCGCCGAGCTTGAGTGGGAGATGGAACAGCATCCCCAGCGCGATGGCGCCGCCCAGGATCTCCGCGAAGGCTGTGGCGACGGCCGCCAGGACGCCTGAAGCCAGCGCCGGGCGGGAGATCCAGCGGGGCAGATGCGCCGTGGCGGATTCCGCCAGACAAAGGCCCGTCACGATGCCGAGATGGGCCGCATTGTGCTGGAGCAGGATCAGCATGATTGTAGAGAGCGTGACGACCCAGAGCAGTTGGTACCCGAAGCCTGAGCCCGCGGCCACATTGGAGGCCCAGTTGCCCGGGTCGATGAAGCCCACAGCCACGAGCATGCCCGGTCCCAGGAAGCGCAAGGGGCTCCAGGCCCCGGCAAGGGGGCTTCGGGTGCGCAGGTGTTCGCGGAAGTCGGCCCAGCTCTTCATGCAACCTCTGATGCTGGAAAGTATGGGCCTGTCCCAGGACCTTGAGGCGGGTCTTGGATCCGAGCGGGGCAAGCGCCCATACTGACACGGATGCATGCAGGTTCTGAACGGCTACCTATCGGTGTGCAGGTGCAGCGAATTTCTTTTCCTTGCTCCGGTTCACGGTGTAGGCTCCAGGGCTGTATGACTGAGGCGCGGAAGGGGTGGCAGGGGTGACGCGGGAACAAATTCTGGCCAGGCTCCGTGAAAGGATGGTCGCCTTCGCGGCATCCCGTTACGCAAGGGAAAGTGCCGAAGACCTGGCCCAGGAGGTACTCGTGGTGCTCCACGAGAAGTATGAACATCTGGAACAACTGGAGGACCTGATGCCCCTGGCCTTCCAGATTCTGCGCTTCAAGGCCTTCGCCCTCCGGCGCAAGATCGTCCGGCACGGGGAGCACATCCAGGTCTCGGTGGATGAATGCCCGCTCGCCGGAGACGCCCCTGACGCTGAGGCGGTGCTGGCCCGCAAGGAGTTGCTGGCGCGGCTCAGCAAGGGCATTGCCCAGCTGGGCGACCGCTGCCGGGAGCTTTTCCGCCTCAAACTTCAAGGCCGGAGCTTTCCCGAGATCCGCGAATGCATGGGCGCGGAGGCCCTCAACACCGTCTACACCTGGGACCACCGCTGCCGGAAACAACTGCTGGAGCGCATGGGCGGGAGGTGGGAGCGATGATGCGCCACGACGCGGAAAAACTGCTCGGCGGCTACGCGGCCGGAATCCTGACCGCTGCGGAAAAGACGGCCCTCTTCTCGGCTGCTCTGGAACACCAGGAACTTTTCGAGGCGCTGGCGGACGAGGAAGCGTTGCGGGAACTGCTCGCCGATCCCGAGGCGCGACGGCATCTGCTGGCCCTCCTGGGCGATGCCAAGGCCGCGAAACCCATTCGGCTCTGGCGGCGCCCCGCCGTGCTCGGACTGGCGGCGAGCCTCTTGGCCATGGTGACCACGAGCGTGCTGCTCTGGCAGCGCGAGAATCCCGTCCCTTCGGCACCCGTGGCCGACGAGTCGACCCCCGCGCCGAAACCCGGCCCCCCGGCACGGCTGGCGGAAGACTCGCTGCAAGAGAAGGTCGTGGCCCCTGGCACCACACCCGCAAGCGTTCCACCCAGCGCCCAAACCCAAGGCAATGTCCGAGGCGCAGCGACTGCCCCGGCTCTCGTCGCCCAGCCTGCGAGCCGCCCTGGAGCGGAGGCCGAAGCCTTTGCCAACGCATCCCGAGAGCTGAAGGCCGAGGCAGCCCCGGAACACCGCTACGAGGCCAAGAAGCGTGCCGCCGACCGACCCCAGGCGCCCACCGTGGTGGAAGTTGTGAGCGCCGCAGCGGCCGATGCGGCCCTGCCCTCGGGTGTCGCCCTGGGAGGCGTGCAAGCGAGCGCAAAAGCCTCGGCGACGCAAGCCAAGCGGGATCTCCATATCCTGCCCCCACCGACCCATGTCCTGGAGCACCTTGAGCACGGCACCGTGCGCCTCACGGTCACCTGGGCCTCGGGCAACCATCTCTATGTCCTGAAACGCGGGGTTTCCGGTACCGCGCTCCTGGCCCCCGTGAAATCCGTCCCGAATATAGCAGGCGCCACACAGAGCACCTTCGAGTTCCCCCTGGGCGCGAAAGACCATGTGAATCTCTACCTACTCCCCCAACCCGCCGCCGATCCCAAGAACCTACCGGCGGAAGGTGAGTTCGAGGGTCATCGGCTGCGGGTGCTGTGAGGGACACGCTTTCAATTCACCTTTTTCTTCAGGTTCATCCCGCCAGTGGCGACCGGGGAGGTCCACGTGCCTTCCATCGAGCTGCCATCTTCGGAAATGGTGGCCTCAAAATCCATGGTCTGCTCGGAGACCTTGAGTTTGTTGCCCTTCACCTTGGCGCTGCTGAAGCGATCCGAGAAGTCGCCCACGGCGGTACCGAACCAGGTCGTTTCCCCCTTGAGGGAATTGCCTGTGCTGGCCGTGATCTTGGCGGTCAGTTTCCCCCCCGCCCCACTGAATTCCCATTTCCCTTCCCAGGTGCCCACCAGCTTGGCCGCCAGCGCCGCGTCATCCGCCACGACTGGGGACGCGAAGGCCAGAATGCCCACGGTCAGAAGGGAAAGCCTGCAGATATTCAACATAAGGACTCCTCATTGGGTGTGGATTGCAAGGCCCCCAATGATGCCGAACAACATCGGGGGTGGATGGATCGGGAAGCTATTTCACAAACACCATGTCACCGTAGGCGCCAAGGTAGAAGCGCTCGCCGCGGCTGTTCTCCTGGATCACTCGGCCCTGGGCATCCACGCCGAGCACGGACACCTTCTGCTCGGTCTTGTGATATTCCCACTTGATGAAACCTGCGGTCGTGCGCTGCGGGGCAGTGCCGATTTTCAGGAAACCGAGGGATTCCGGAGAATGGAACTTGAGGTCCCCAGTATTGGGCTCGACCTGGAAGTACTCACCCTTGGCGTTCTTGAAGACCGGGCTGCCGTTCAGCATGCCCACTACATTCAGAGCGCTCCGCCATTTGAGGAAATTGCCTCCGAACTTGACGACGAGCCCGGCCTTGGGCTCCACAACGCCCTTTTGGCTTGGGAGCGGAGTCTTGGAAAGCCCCTGGGCCTCGAGCCCCGGGGCCAGCATGACGCCCGCGGACAGCACCGCGGCGGCAGAGGCACGACACTTGGATTCTGGTGTTCGGTGCATAGGACCTCCCAAAAAGGGTTGAGATGCCGCATCAGCCCTGCGGCGGGGCAGCATGCCTGGCTGGGGCCCTTTTCCTTTTCGGCGGGGCGATTAGAGTGCCCCGGCAGGCTGGAGCACCACAATTGCACGGGAAGAGTTCGCGGCTCAGGGCGCGGGAAAGGCGATGGGAAAGGATGGACTGCAGCATGTAGTCGAAAGTAAGTTCGGCTCCGGCCGGGATTTCCTGCATGGCGTAGATGTAGGGTGTTTCATCAAAGCAGTAGACCTCGCAGTTGGGATCGCAACTGTGATTGATGAACCGGGCTTCGTTGCCCTGCTCCGCCCCGTCGATGGCCGTGTCCTTGTCCAGGTTGAGCACATAGGTCAGCTGCCGTTCCCCGCGCGCCGCTTCCTCCTGCAGTTGGCTCTTGGGCAGGCGCCGCCCCGCATAGGCGATGACCCGAGTGCCCTTCGGGATCGGCCGCTTGGCAAACACCCCCGTGCCGTGGATCCCGGACGGCTGAACTCGGATGAAGTCCCTGTGCTGTTGCGTGGTCGGCATGTCCATTCCAGGCATCCTGGGTTGCCCTAAGTCATTGCACCCATCCTCGGCAGGTGAAGCCGTTTCCGAGCTAGAGGTCGATCTCACCAACCCCCAAGTCCTCGGCCTCCGAGTTGTTTTCCTGGATGGGCGAACTGATATCGAGATCGTTCTCGGCACCGAGCATTTCGCTGGCCGAGGCGTACATCTGGCCCACGGTCTGCTTGCGGGTTTCGAGGGTCTCGATGAGTCCCTGTACGCGCTTGATCTCGTCATTGAGATGCTGCCACTCCGCGCGAATCGTGCGGTTCATCTCATGGACTTCCATGTGGCAGTGATCGCGGGCGCTCTGATAGAAAGCCTGTTGTTCCTTGCTCAGTTCCATGGGTGCTCCGGGGAATGAAAGGGGATGGGTAGTGTTCGGAAACGACTGGCACGAGCCGGGAACCTGCGATCATACCTGCTTCAGCGGGCGACCAGCCACAGCAGGATGGCCACCACGGCGAGGACGAGGGCAGCGGCGGGCAACACCCACTTGCGGGCACCCGCCGTGTCCAGTCCCAGATCCAGATCCATAGGAGGTGGGAGGGGCTCCGGAGCGGTAAGGCGGACCTCCACCCCGGTCGGCGCCTCCTCGGAGTGGATGAGGAGGGGCATTACTTCGCCGCGCGCTTCCCCGCCCGAGGGTCGAGGCGGAGGCGAGAAATGGGCTGCCACCAGGCTTTCCACCTGCACCTTGGTGCCCTTCAGCAGAGTGTTCACATAGTCCGCGATGTCGTGTTCGACAGGCTCATTCCCCCTCCGAACCAGGAGTGCCTTGAGATCCCGTTCCAGGAAACGCGCTGAGGGATAGCGCACATCAACGTTCTTCTCGAGGGCCCGCTCGAGAATGGAGGCCATCTCGCGAGATACCAGGGGATTGACGCTCCGAACATCCTGGATCCTGCCGAGCCGAACCTTCTCGAGCACGCCGAGTTCACTGTCCGCCTGGAAGCAGCGTTCCCCCGTCAGGAGTTCGAAGAGTAGCAACCCTAGCGAATAGATATCCGAACGACTATCCAGAGGCTGCCCCAGCGCCTGTTCCGGGCTCATGTAGAGGAGCTTGCCCTTGAGGGCGCCCGCCACAGTCTGAGTGGTCTTCGTCGCGGCCTTGGCGATGCCGAAGTCCACCAGCTTCACGGCACCTTCCCCGGAGATGAGCACGTTCTGGGGACTGATATCCCGGTGGACGAGTTTCAGATCCTGGTCGTTCATCCCCTTCTTGCGGTGGGCATAGTCCAGCGCCCCGGCCACCTTCATGGTGACGAAGGCCGCCACCGGTTCCGGGAAGGGCAGTTTGTATTCGCGCACCTTGCGGAGCAGACTGCGCAGGTCCTTGCCGTCCACAAACTCCATGGCGATGTAGTAGAAGCCCGAGGCCTTTCCGAGATCGAAAATCTGGACGATGTTCGGATGGGTGAGTTGGGCGGCGAGTTTGGCTTCGTCGATGAACATCCGCACGAACTCGTCGTTATCCGAAAGGTGCGGCAGGATGCGCTTGATGGCGACGATTTTCTCGAAGTTGTGGACGCCACGCTGGCGGGCCTTGAACAGTTCCGCCATGCCGCCCACTGCCACCTTTTCGAGCAGGAAGTAGTTCCCGAACTCCTCCATGACCTCGCCCTCGCGGAGTTCCTCGCAGGCCGGGGCAGCATGGGGAAGCACAAGGGGCAGCGTGGGTTGCATCCGAGGAGTGGGCGTATGTTCGCCGGTGGTGACGAATTCGATCTGATCGGCAGGCATGGGATCCACCCAGGGGCTGGCACCACCTCCGAAGAGATCGTTGATCCCGGAAACCCCGCTGAGGGTGATTTCATGTTTGGGGGGTTCAACTGGCGCTTCCGGCGCCTCGGCCAAAGGGGCAAAGATGTCCGCGAAGAGATCTTGGAAATGCGAAGCGTCCGTCGGCACGGCAGGCAGGCGAGGGACTGGAGGCGGCAGGTCAGAAGGCAGAACCCACGGAGTCTTGGGGGCGGGGAAGGGCTGAGTCGAGGTGAAGGGCGGAGGCGCGGGGGCCTGCGGAATCCTGGGGGCAAAGGGCTGCGTATGCGTCGGAGGCGTGGCTGAGCCTCTGGGCGCGTCAATATCCGCCAGGATGTCTGCGAAGAGTTCCTCCGCCGTGAACTTGTGTTTCTCGGCCCGCACCGAGGCCAGGATGCCGTTCAGCACGCCCACCCACTGAGAAAGGTGGGCCGATCGTTCCAGACTGCCGGCCACGCCCGGAATGGGCAAAGGGAACCCTTTGCCCGTCCCGCTGTCTTCGCCACCCTTCAGGAGCACCACCGGCACTTCCCGATCCATGGCCCGCATGGCCTGGATGGCCTGGAGCCCAGCCTCGCCGCTCTGGACAGCATCCAGCAGTACGAGCGCCGTTTCCGTTCGCCCTACGAACTCAGCCGCCTCTGCGCTGGAAGTTGCCGCCACATCCCACCCGCCGTGGGCCAGAGCAGCTTCCAGTCCCGCAGACTTCAGGGACTGGCCATCCAGGATTAGGAGGAGGGGTCGGGACATGCGGGCTCGGGGCAGGAACCTCATTCTAGCTACGGCTCCGCACAGGCGGCAACCTTTGACTCCGCCTTCCGCCTCTCCGTTCAGGCAGGCCTACTTCGAACTGAAGGCCTTCAAGCCATCGAAGGTGGGCTTGAAGGTCTTGTCGCCCTTCTTCCAGTTGGCGGGGCAGACTTCGCCGTGCTCGTTGGAGAACTCGATGGCGTCCAGGAGGCGCAAGGCTTCTTCCACATTCCGCCCCAAAGGCAGGTCGTTGATGGTGATGTGGCGAATGGTCTGGTTGGCGTCAGAGTCGATGATGAACAGCCCGCGCAGGGCCACACCGGCGGAGAGCAGCACGCCGTAGTCCTGGGCGATGGTCTTGTTCAGGTCGGAGACCAGCGGATAGGTGATGCCTTTGATGCCGCCATCCTTGCGCTCCATCTGGGTCCAGGCCCAGTGACTGAACTTGGAATCCACGGACACGCCGACCACCGCCGTGTTGCGGGCGTCGAATTCCGGCTTGGCGTCGGAGAACGCGAGGATCTCCGTGGGGCACACGAAGGTGAAGTCCAGGGGATAAAAGAAGAGCACCACCTTCTTGCCCTTGAACTGGCTGAGACTGAAGTTCTCCACGAACTGGCCGCCGACGAGGGCATCAGTCTTGAAATCGGGCGCGGGTTGGGTGACGAATGCTGCCATGGTTCCTCCAGTGGATTGATGGGGTAAAGGTCGTCCAGAACTTTAGGCGCGTTCCGAGGCCC
>CAIPUA010000193.1 GCA_903868115.1 uncultured Holophagaceae bacterium | reverse complement strand
TTATATGCCTTGAAGCTGCTCGCGCCCGCAGCCAAGCTGCCCAGCGTGATGCGGCCTTTGCTGTCGGGGCGGACCGTTTTCCGGGGTTCGCTGATGGGCATCCGGGGCCTCCAATGGACAGTATGGAGTAAGTGGGATTCGTGACAAGTGGGAATTCCCACTTCCCGGTTCGGGTCACCCGTCGCAACTACTGCTTCTTCAGCCTCGCCAGGATCGCGGCGACCTGGGCTTTCAGGGTGTCCAGGTTGTTGGTCAGCGGGGCCTTTCGCCTAGTGGGCGCTGTCTTCGGAGCCCGTGTCAGCCGTGGGGAAAACGGTCTGAGGTGGGAGAACGCCGCGCCAGCCGAGGAGCCAGGCGAGATTTAGCGCCAATCCCATCAAGGTGTAGACGCTAAAGAAGGCCAGGAAGAAGTTCCGGGGGAAGATGATCAGCAGGCAAAGCAGGCTGATGAAGCCGATGGTGATCCATCTCCCGACCCAGGGTTTGGGGGAAACCTTCTTGAAGTTGGGAAACCGAATGGTGGAAACCATCAGCAGACCTACCGCAAAGAGCTCGAAGGCAAAGAGGTAGGCGTAGACATTGGACTGGGGTGGGGTCGGCCAGGCCAGGATGACAGCTGCTACACAGGCGGCACCGGCTGGGATGGGCATGCCTACGAAGAAGCGGGAGTCGACTTCGCCCACCTGGACATTGAACCGCGCCAAGCGAAGGGCGCCGCAGGCGATGAAGAAAAATGAGGCCGCCCAGCCGATAGCCCGCAGGCGATGATCCGCGATGCCAAGGGTGAAAAATCCGTAGCGATAGGCCAGGATCGCGGGGGCCATGCCAAAACTGAGCACATCCGCCAGGGAGTCGAGTTGAACCCCGAATTCGGTGGCGGTGTTGGTGGCCCGTGCGATCCTGCCATCCAATCCGTCGAAGACTCCCGCGAGGACCAGCAGGACGGCACCCCAGAGAAAATAGCCTTGGGGGTTTTCGCCCGCGGCATTGAGGGACATCACCACGCTCGAGAATCCGCACAGGACGGAGATCATCGTAACGATGGAGGGTAGGGCGAATTTGGAGCGATGCACGGCCCTTCGGCGACGATCGCGGCGTTCTTCGGGTGTCAGGCGCTTTCGCATGTTTCCAGTTTCCTCTCTTTCGAGGCGAAGTGCGAGAGAGAGTGACGGGATGTATCCAGGACGGTCGATGAGTGTCGATTCCCGTAGACTCAAGGACAGGGGGCAGGATGCATCTCGTCGTGATTGGCGGAGGACATGCGGGGATCGAAGCGGCGCATATCGCCGCCCGTATGGGGATGCCCACGACGCTCCTGACCCTTAACTTGGACCAGATTGGCCAGATGAGCTGCAACCCCAGCATCGGAGGCGTGGGAAAGGGGCACATGGTTCGGGAACTGGATGCTCTCGGGGGAGCCATGGGACGGCTCGCGGATGCGGCGGGCATTCATTTTCGCATTCTCAACGCCAGCCGCGGCGTGGCGGTACGCGGCCCGAGGGCCCAGGCGGACCGGGTGAAATACCGGCACGGCGCTCGGCAGCTTCTGGAGCGCACGCCAAACCTCGGTCTCCGCCAGGGGATCGCATCGGGGCTGCGCTGGGCCGAGGGCACGCGGGAATTCCAGGGCGTTGAGTTGCTGGATGGTTCATTTCTCCCCTGCGATGCTGTGGTTCTGACCGCGGGGACGTTCCTCAATGGGTGCGTTCTCATCGGAGAGCGCCGCATCGAGGCAGGTAGAGCCGGGGAACCCGCCTCTACCCACCTGGGACAACAGCTCCGGAGCCTGGGTCTGTCCTGGCGACGCTTAAAGACGGGCACCAGTCCCCGGATCGCTCGGGGCAGCATCGATTTTGGAAAGCTGGAAGTGCAGCCGGGAGACGATTTCCCCCGACCCTTCAGTTTCTTCGGGCCGCGGCCCAGCCTTCCCCAGGTTTCCTGCCACATCGCGCAGACTACGTCCGCGACCGAAACGGTCGTGCGGGAGAACCTCCATCGCTCTGCCATGTATGGGGGGCATATCGAGGGTGTGGGGCCGCGCTACTGCCCTTCCATCGAGGACAAATTCGTCAAGTTTCCCGACAAGGAGCGCCATCAGATCTTCGTGGAGCCGGATTCCCTGGAAACGGACGAAATCTATCTCGCAGGGCTCTCCACGTCCATGCCGGTGGATGTGCAGCAGCGCATGGTGCGAAGCATGTCCGGGTTTGAACAGGCCGAAATCCTTCGCCCAGGTTATGCGATCGAATACGACGCCTTCGATCCCTTGCAGCTTCATCGGGACCTTTCCGTGGAGGGGCTGGAAGGGGTGTGGTTCGCCGGGCAGATCAACGGCACGACTGGATATGAAGAGGCGGCGGGGCAAGGTCTCCTGGCGGGTATCAATGCCGTCAGACGGATTCGCACACAGGCACCGATCATCCTTGCCCGGGATCTTGCCTACATCGGTGTGATGATCGATGACCTTGTTACCAAGGGCACGGACGAGCCGTATCGAATGCTCACGGCTCGCGCGGAACATCGCCTTAGTCTTGCCTGCGACCTTTCGGATGGCCGACTGTTGCCCATCGCGAAGGAACTCGGAACCCTTAGCGTAGAGGAAATCGGCACCGTCGAACGCAGGGTCGAGAGGCGGCTCCGGCTCCGCGCCCAGTGTGAAACCTCCTGGGTGGCACGCACTACATGCTTCGGTCCCATCGCGCTCGAATCCGGTCTCCCCTTAGCCTCAGGGATGACACTTGCGGAATTGTTACAGCGTCAGCAAGTGTCAAATGGCATTGCAGATGCACTGTTGGCGAAATTGACAGTCTGGAACGAGGCGGATGTTGATTGGGATCCTGTTTGGGAGCGGGATTTGCTCCTTTTCGAAGTGCGCTACGCTCCGTACCGTGAGCGGGAATCGCGGCTCCTCGAGGGACAGCGAGCCTGGGACCACGTGCAGATACCTGCAGCCTTCCGAATTGAGGATCTCCCTGGGCTGAGTCATGAGGTGAAGGAAAAGTTCGCGAAGCATCGCCCGGAAACCCTCGGTCAAGCCTCTCGAATCCCCGGAATCACTCCGGCCGCCGTAACCTTGTTGCACCTGATGATCGAACGCGGGAGAAGCGCTTAGA
>CAIPUA010000192.1 GCA_903868115.1 uncultured Holophagaceae bacterium | reverse complement strand
CCAGGGCCATGCCGGGCTTCGAGCGGGCGTGCAGGGCCTGGCGGATGATCGTGGCCGTCTCCGCCTGGGGCGCCACCTGGCCCGCCGCCTGCCGATAGACCCCGTCGTAGCCGGAACGCCACAGAAAGTGCTCCAGATCCCGGTCCACCAGCAGGGTCAGGTGCCTGGCTTCGGGCCTGCGGCGCAGCATCCGGCGCGCCTTGGCAGCGTAGTGCTTCCCTGCCTCGTCGCCATCCGCCACCAGATGCCAGGGAATGCCGAAGCGGTCCGCGAAGGCCACGAGCGGTGCGATCCCCGCCTGGGCGAAGGGCACACAGTGAATGCCCTCCAGGGGGAAACTGAGCCCCCAGACCCGCGCCAGTTCGGGCAGGAGCCAGGCTTCGGTCTCGCCTTCCACCAGGAGCCACACCCGGGCAAACAGGCTGTCGGCGTTGTGGGTGCGCACATGGAAGGCCACCCGGCGAATCTCCGTGAGGCCCATGGGCGGCCCCTCCGGATCCGGAAACACCTCGGTATCACTGGTGCGGCGCACGAGGCGGCGAAGCGAGCGCATGGGCACACCCGCCATCAGCGCACCGCTCGCGGTGGTGACGAGCTTCTGCACGGGCAGCTGGGAGACGAGGTTCCAGGCGGTGGCCAGCTGGATGGGATGCAGATGCGTTTCCGGATCCTCGAGCACCAGAATGGGCTGGGCGCCCTCGGCACGGGGGGCGGCGGCCTCCGCCTGTAGCATGGCTCCCATCAGCGCCAGCAGAGCCACCTGCCGCATGCCCGCCCCGGCGTGCTGGGCCAGATCCGCCAGCGATCGCCCATCCTGCAGCGCCAGCGGCATCTCCGCGATATCCGTGGCCCGGCGGAAGCCAGTCGCGCCGTCTGAACGGATGGCCTGGAAGAGTTCCGGGCGCAGGACCGCCACCCGCTTCAGGGCCTCCAGGCCCCGGGCCAATTCTTCCGGGTGCACCTGGTGGGGCACCGCGAGCAGGCGCTCGAACACCCGGCCCACGGCCCGTTCCGGGTCTTCCTGCATGTCCAGATCCGGAACCATTGCCGGGGCCAGCATGCCGTCGGCCAGTCTAATTTCGCGGAACACGAGCAGGGGGTGAGCCCGCACGACCTGGTCCGCCAGCCGCGCCGCCTCCCCCTCCGCAAGGGGCCTCGCGCGCCCTGCGGCATCCAGGAAGAGCCGGTGGACCCTGGCCCGCCCCCGGTCCAGGCGCCGTCCCGCCCACTGAAGGACCAGATGGAAGTTCCCACCTGCGTCGCGCCACCCGAGGGGTTCCAGGGCCGTGGCAGGCTCTCCCTGAAAGCCCAGGCTGATGCTCATGCGCCGGGCGATGGTGCTCCGGTCGTTGGCCAGGCGGTGGAAATCCGCCTCGGTGAGCGGTCGAGACCCAAGTGTGCTCTGCAGCGCCTCCACCAGGCTCGTCTTGCCCCAGGCGTTCTCCCCGAACAGCACCGTGGCCTCGGCCTCCAATTCCAGGCGAAGCCGCGCGATGCCTCGGAAGTTCACGATCTCCACATGTTCCAGGTGCATGGTTCGAGAATGGCAGGGCGAAGGCCATGAGACCAAGGCGATAACGCCACCGAGGAGGTTGCCCACGTCCGTGGTATTCCTGGACGCTGGCCTGGCTGACAGCAGCGGGTCATTTTCTGAGCACTGGAACCCACCCCATGAGCGACGAAACCCAACACCGGCGCCGAATCCGCTACAAGGGCACCCATCCCCGGAACTTTGCGGAAAAGTACAAGGAACTGGATCCCCAGGTCCACACCCAGGAACTCGAGAAGGTGCGGGAGCGAGGCCACACGCCCGCAGGCACGCACCGGCCCATCTGTCTGCAGGAAATCCTGGAGATCCTGGAGCCCAAGCCCGGGGAGACTGGACTGGACGCCACCCTGGGTTTCGGGGGCCACGCTGAGGCGATCCTGCCGCGGCTCCAGCCCGATGGGCGCCTCTTTGGCCTCGATGTGGATCCCCTGGAACTGCCCCGCACCGAAGCTCGCCTGCGGGCACTGGGTTTCGGCGCCGATCTGTTGGTGGTGAAGCGTATGAATTTCGCGGGCCTACCCAACCTGCTGCCGGAGATTGGCGGCGGGCTCGACTTCGTGCTGGCGGATCTGGGCGTGTCCTCCATGCAGATCGACAACCCGGCCCGGGGTTTCACCTTCAAGGCCGAAGGCCCGCTTGATCTGAGGCTCAATCCCCAGCGCGGCCAGCCCGCATCGGCCCTGGTGCAGAGGCTTTCGGCCGCGGAACTCGCAGAAATCCTGGTGACCAACTCCGACGAACCTTGCGCCGAAGCCATCGCCCAGGCCATGAAGGAAGCGCCCGCCACCACCACGCGGCAGCTCGCCAACCAGGTGCGCCAAGCCCTCAAGGGCGTCCTCCCGGAAGCCACCCGGGAGGCCGATACCCGCACGTCCTTGCAGCGCACCTTCCAGGCCCTGCGCATCGCGGTGAACGACGAATTCGGCGTGCTGGACCAGTTCCTGGCCCTGCTGCCCCGCTGCCTCAAGCCCGGCGCCCGGGTGGCCATTCTCACCTTCCACTCCGGCGAGGACCGCCGCGTGAAGAAGGCCTTTCAGGCCGGGTGCCGCGAGGGCCGCTACGCGCGCATCGCCGAGGCGCCCATTCGTCCCGGCCCCGAGGAACGCCGCGCCAACCCACGCTCCGCCTCGGCCAAGCTGCGGTGGGCCATTAAGGCCTGACGCGGCCCGCCGCCTCGAAGGCGGACTGGCCGATATTCGCGGTCCTTGGCCCCGTTGGCCGCCCCTGCTACCGTTCTCAAGTCGGGTTCCACCCTGGGGCCCGCGTCCGGATTCGCCGATGGACAAGATTCCTGCTCTGCTTCACATGACCCCCGAGACCCTCTGGATGCTGGTCAAGGTGGTCCTGGTCCTGTTCGGCCCCTTGACCATCGCCGCCCTGCTCACCTGGGTGGAGCGCCGGGGCAGTGCCATGATCCAGGACCGCATCGGACCCAACCGCGCGGCCCTCTTCGGGAGATGGCGCCTGCTCGGTCTCACCCAGATCGCTGCAGACGGCATCAAGGCCTTCCTCAAGGAGGATCTGGTCCCGCCCCACGCCAACAAGGTGCTCTTCTGGCTGGCGCCGCTGCTGGCTTTTCTGCCTGCCGCCCTGGGCTTCGCGATCATCCCCTTCGGGCAGAGCTTTCACTCCGGAGGCCACACCTACCACCTGAGCCTGCTGGATCCGGGCAACGGCATGGGCATGCTCTACCCCATGGCCATCGGCGCCACCGCCGTCTACGGCGTGCTCGTCGCCGCCTGGAGCAGCAACAACAAGTGGGCCATCCTCGGCGGCATGCGCGCCACCGCTCAGATGGTGAGCTACGAACTGGGCATGAGCCTCGCGGTGATCGCGGTGTTCATGACCACCGGGGGCTACGACCCCCACGAGATCATCGCCGCCCAGCGGGGGCTGTGGAATGTGCTGCCGCAGTTCCTGGGCTTCCTCGTCTTCTTCACCTGCATGTTCGCGGAGACGAACCGGCTGCCCTTCGATTTCGCCGAGGGCGAATCCGAAATCGTG
>CAIPUA010000191.1 GCA_903868115.1 uncultured Holophagaceae bacterium | reverse complement strand
CTGTGCCGCCGTCTGCTGGCCGAGGGGGCCGAGGTCACTGCCCTGGTGCGGGACTGGGATCCCCAGAGTGAGTTCCTTCGCAGCGCGGACGTGCAGCGATGCTCAGTGGTTTCGGGTGACCTGGAGGACTACCCGACCCTCGAACGCGCCGTCTCCGAACATGAAATCGATACGGTGTTCCATCTGGGAGCCCAGGCTATCGTGGGCACGGCCCTGCGAAGCCCTCTCCTCACCTTCGAGAGCAATATCAGGGGAACATATAATCTCCTGGAAGCCTGCCGCGTTCATCGGGAGTTGGTGAAGCGGGTGGTCGTAGCCTCCAGCGACAAGGCCTATGGTGAAGCCAGAACGCTTCCCTACACCGAGGAAATGCCACTCGAGGGTCAGCATCCCTACGATGTCTCCAAGAGTTGCACGGACCTGATCGCCCAGACTTATGCCTCGACCTACGGGATGCCCGTGGCCATCGCCCGCTGCGGCAATATCTTCGGGGGCGCCGACCTCAACTGGAGCCGCATCGTGCCGGGCACCATCCGATTCGGACTCGAAGGAAAACCTCCCGTGCTCCGTTCCGATGGCAGCTTCACCCGCGACTACATCTACGTTGAGGATGTGGTGGATGCCTACCTCGTCCTGGCTGAAAACGCCGACCGGGAGGGCGTGCGGGGCGAGGCCTTCAACTTCAGCCCGGAGCGGCCCCTGAGCGTCCTGGAGATCACGCACTTGGTGCTCGAAGCGCTGGGCCGCACGGATCTGGAGCCCATCATCCAGAACATCGCCCAGGCGGAGATCAAGGATCAGTATCTGGACGCCTCCAAGGCCAAGCGCCTCCTGGGTTGGTCCCCGCACTACACCCTGCAGGAGGGGTTGGAGCGCACGGTGGCCTGGTATCGCCAATTTTTCGGAGCAGTCCGGTGAGCGTGGAAAAACTGCGGGGGCAGATCCTGGAGCTTGTCGCGGACTACTATCGCGCGGCGTGGCCCCAGCAGCCCTTCGTCCCCGGGGAGAGTGCCGTCCCCGTGAGCGGCAAAGTATTCGATGAGCGGGATCTCCAGAGCCTCGTCGATGCGAGCCTCGATTTCTGGCTCACCACGGGCCGCTTCGCGCGCGCCTTCGAGGAACGCTTCGCAGCCTTCATGGAGCAGAAGCATTGCCTGCTGGTCAATTCGGGTTCCAGCGCCAATCTGCTGGCGCTGACCGCGCTGACCGCCCCCGAACTGGGGAAGCGCCGCCTGCTGCCTGGGGATGAAGTGATAACCTGCGCCACGGGTTTCCCCACCACCCTGAATCCGATTTTGCAAAACCAGCTCATTCCTGTCTTCCTCGATGTCCACATCCCCACCTACAACATGGATGTGACACACCTGGAGGAGGCCATCGGACCGCGCACCAAGGCCATCATGCTCGCCCATACCTTGGGCAATCCCTTCGATCTTGACACCGTGATGGCGGTGGCGAGAAAGCACGGCCTATGGGTGATTGAGGATTGCTGTGATGCCGTTGGCGCCCGTTACCGGGGCCAGATGGTGGGTACCTACGGCGATCTCGCCACCACCAGCTTCTATCCCGCTCACCACATCACCATGGGCGAGGGCGGGGCGGTGCTGACCTCGAATGCGAAGCTCAAGAAGATCGTGGAGAGCTTCCGAGACTGGGGCCGGGATTGCTGGTGCGAGCCCGGTTGTGACAACACCTGCGGAAAGCGCTTCGACTGGCAACTGGGAGAGTTGCCCCAGGGCTACGACCACAAGTACACCTACAGCCGCATCGGCTACAACCTCAAGGCCACGGACATGCAGGCAGCCGTGGGGGTTGCCCAATTAGAAAAACTGCCCCATTTCATCGAGCGTCGGCATGCGAACTTCGCTTTCCTGATGGAACGCCTGAAGCCCTTGGAAGAGCACCTCATCCTGCCGGAATGCCTCCCGGCATCCCAGCCCAGCTGGTTTGGCATACCTCTGACGCTGCGCAGCGGTAGCCGCAAGGGCTTGATCCAGCGCCTAGAGGCCTCCCATATCGGTACGCGACTCCTGTTCGGCGGGAACTTACTGCGGCAGCCCGCTTATCAGGGCATTCCTCACCGGGTGGTAGGGAGCCTCACCGGCGCGGATCGGGTCATGAGGGACACCTTCTGGGTTGGGGTATATCCCGGACTGAAGGAAGAACACCTCGCTTATGTGGCGCAGTGTTTGGTTGAGGCCCTGAACGGTGTGTGATGGCGGCGGGCCGATGAGCAAGGGCTTCCCGCGCCTGTTCTTGTCGTTCGGGCGTATCGATGGCGCAGCGGCATCCCGACAGACTTGGCCGAGAGTAAACTGCTTGAAACAAGAGGTAAATATGGTTCCCATTGAAATCCTGGACGAATTGGTGCGACGCATCGTAGAAGCCGTGCATCCGATTCAGATCATTCTTTTCGGGTCTGCGGCCCGCGGGGACATGGGTTCTGACAG
>CAIPUA010000190.1 GCA_903868115.1 uncultured Holophagaceae bacterium | reverse complement strand
TCCGTTCAGAGCCACGGCAAGGCCGTAGGTCCAGAATCCCGCCGTGGCGACGAGGCCCATCTCGGCCTTGTCCAGGTGGTACCAGGCCCCGATGTCGTTCTTCACGACATTGAAGTTGTAGCGGCCCATGTAGAGCGTCGCGTAGGTAAGCCCCAAGGGAAACCAGTTCAGGAATCGGCGAAAGCGAAAGGCGGGGCTGTGGGTCACAGTACGGCCCGAATTTCCGTCTCACTCAGGATCCTGCGACTCTGCTTCGCCAGGCGCAGGATGCGTTCGATCCGCTCGGCAGTAGGGTCGTAGCCGTTCATGTCGAGCCAGTAGAGAACATTGCTGTGGCCCGCCACGGGGCCAATCTCGATCTCCTGGCGCCGGTCCACCATGGCTGCCGGCACCCCGGAATAGACCGCGTCCGCCAGTTCCACATCCCCGCGCCGCAGCGCCTTCACGATGGCGGCGGCGTGGACGCCGGTGCCTGTGCGGAAGGCGTCGCGGCCCAGCATGGGGTAATTGGCGGGGATCGGGATGCCGCAAAGATCCGCGACGCGCTCCGCCAGGGCGGGCAGATCGGTCAGATCACCCGTCCACAGCCCCAGCAGAATGAAGTTCATCATCAGCTGGTCCAGGGCCACATTGCCGCAGCGTTCTCCGATGCCGAGGATCGTGCCGTGCAAGCGGTCGGCCCCGGCCAGGAAGGCGGCCAGGGCATTGGCCACGCCCAGGCCCCGGTCATTGTGGCCGTGCCATTCCATCTGCACCTCGAGTCCCTGGAGGATCTCCTCCTTCACAAAATGCACGAGGTTGGCGACGCCCTGGGGTGTGGCGTGGCCGCAAGTGTCCGCCAGGCAGATGGACTGGGCGCCTTCGTCCAGGGCCGCGCCGTAGAGGGTTCGCAGATGCTCGGGGCGACTGCGCGTGGTGTCCTCCGTCACGAAAATAACCTGGACATCGTTCCGGCGGCAGAAGGCCACCGCCCTGCGTGTGAGGGTCACCAGGTGGTCCAGGTCCCAGCCTTCCACATCCATGCGGATGGGGCTGGAACCCAGAAAGATGCTGGCCTGCAACGGCAGGCCCACGCGCTGCTGGATCTCCGCGATCTGGGCCAGTTCGGCTTCCTGCGTGCGCACGGCGGCACTGGGTTGCAGCCGGAGCCGGTGATCCCGGATCTCGATCATGAGGGCCTTCACCGCGGCCACGGCCTTGGGGCCTGAACTGGGCATGCCCAGGTTGATGGCGTCCACCCCGAGTCGGGCCAAGCGGTGCAGCAGATCGCGTTTGGCCGGGATGTCGGGATCGGTGACGGAAGGGCTCTGAAGGCCGTCGCGGAGCGTCTCGTCGTGAAAGAGGGGGCGCCGGACTGGTTTTACGGTGCCTGCGGTGTTCCAGTCGTGGATGAGGTCCTGAAGCGTCATAGGAAGAGTCTAGCGCCTAGCCCGCTTGCACCACCTTCACGGGACGGTCCAGAAGGTGGAAGAGGAGCTTCCCTTTTTCCTGCAGGGCTTCCAATTCCGGGCGGAGATCGCCGGAGCCATGGATCACCAGCCGAGCCTCATCGAGATCGGTCTCCAGGCGAACCTGCCGCACGGCTTGGCGTCGCCGACGATCCAACGCATCGGCCACCCGCAGGATGGCGGCGAGTTTTTCGACGACTTGGCGGTGCCAAGGCGCCAGCAGGGCGAAGGTCTCATGTTTTTGCATGCTCGGCGCCTTGCCGCGGTGGAAGCGCACGATCTGGCTGATGAGTTCGCCCTCCTTGGGCCAGAATCCTGGCAGGTTGGCATTCTGGATCAGGTAGGCACCGTGCTTGTGATGACTTTTTTCGGCGATGCTGAGGCCGATATCGTGGAGCCGCGCCGCGTAGCCCACGAGTTCGCGCTCCGTTTCGCCCAATTCAAAGGCGGGCCGCAGATCCAGGAAGAGCTGATCCGCCAGCACCTGCACGTGGCGACTGTGGCCGGGGTCCGGATCCAGCCGCTCGGCGAACGATTCCACCGATTGCCGCCGCCGGTCGGGCAGGGCGGGCAGGGCCACGCCGCCGTGGCGCAGAGCCTCCCAGATCATCCCTTCGCGCAGCCCCACAGGCAGGCAGCGCACCTGGGTGGCGTCCAGCCAGCGCATCAGCCCCAGCGCCCAGGTGGCGCCCACATGCAGCACTTCGGCCCGTTTGGGGTCCACGCCCAGAGTGGTGGCGCGCTCCTGGGCGGTGCTGCGCCAGAGCTTGCGATCGAAACGCAGCAATTGTTCCCGGGTGAAAACGGAATCGCCGCTGGCCCCCTTGGCGAGGTCGAGCAAGGTGCCTGAGGTGCCCAGCACCAGGGCGACAGCGGGCAGATCCTCAGGCAACGCCTTCTTGGCTTTCTTGAGCACCCTCTGAATGAATTTTCCGAGCCGCGTGGCATCCTCGGACGTGGGTGGGTTGGCCGTGGGAACGGCATCCGCCAGGCGCTGAAGACCCCAGGGCAGGCTGATGCTCGCGGGTACGCGCTCACCGTGCACCCAGGTCAGTTCAGTGCTGCCTCCGCCGATGTCAATGAGCACGGCGGGCTCGTCCGGAAAGGGGATGGCGCGGCTCACGGCCAGGTGGATGAGCCGGGCCTCCTCTTCGCCCGAGATCACGCGAACAGGAATGCCAAGCCGCGCGGCTTCCTCGATGAAGCGCACGGCGTTGGCCGCTTCCCGCAGCGCGGCCGTGCCGCAGGCCATGATCGTGTCGCAGTGAACGCCCCGAATCACTTCGGCCATCAAGGCAAGGGTTTCCAGTCCAGCCTGGAAGGCTTCCGATGCGATCTCGCCGGTTTTGGTGATGCCCCGGGCCAGTTTCACCATGGTCTTCTCGCGGGCCAGGACCCGCTGATTGCCCACGGCATCCGTCTCGACCACGACCAGGTGGATGGAATTCGATCCGACATCAATGGCCGCGATTTTCATGGTGGGGTTCCCCGGCACTCATCGTGGCTCAGCACGACCAGGGCCGCAACTAAATCGAGAGGCCCTTGTCTTCCGGGAGTAATCGCACCAACATGACGCACACCTCAACAAATGGAGCAGACTCGGCTATGCGGCCGCCTGGGTGGATGCCAACCAGGACGAGGACTGCATCGCCTTCAGCGCCGCCAATGTCAGGGCCGTGCAGAGCGGTAGCACCTGGACTGTTCTTGATGGCAGCCGTCCCATGCTCACTATGAAAAATCGCGCGGATGCCAACAAAGCCGTTGCCTTGATCAAGAAATTCAATTACCGCTACCAGTGCGTCGTGGGTCGGCCGATCGTGGCCGGCCAGGGGATGTCTTACTTTAGGTAGCTGCAAGCCAGTCTCGAGGCTGCTCTACCCCCCGCACAAAGCCCCGGCCATGTTCCCTGGCCGGGGCTTTGTGGCGTTCCATCCTCGTTCGCTGGCATATTATAGTTCCGGATAAAATGTAATAATCATAATTTGAACATTTTTTGCTGAATGCCATCAAGGCCGATGGGAACATGGGAGAGAACTATCAACTCGCTGAATACGCCTGGGAGGCTATGGGCTGCTATGGGTATTGAGTTTCATCGCCCTCGTCTGCTTCCCGCACTTGGTTTGTTCACCCTTTTCCAGGCCAGTCTCTGCGCCCAGGTCGTGCTGTCTATTCATTCTGGGCAATGGGTTCAGGACCGCTATGCCCATCATGACTTCGATTCGAACGTAGTGGCTGTTCTGGATGAGCAGAGCAAG
Organism: uncultured Holophagaceae bacterium; assembly: GCA_903868115.1. Taxonomy (GTDB): domain Bacteria; phylum Acidobacteriota; class Holophagae; order Holophagales; family Holophagaceae; genus JAYREN01. Next base: position 5,647 of record CAIPUA010000190.1, on the reverse strand, counting down.
ATAGTAGACCTAGTCAAGCTCCCCTCGCGGGAGAGCGGGAAGGCTCAACTAAGTGGTGACAAGCCCTTCCAGTCCTCGGGGCCCCGCTTTGGAAAGCCCTACGCCTGGGAAGACGCGTGGCACATCGTTCGTTATGCCAGGGACGCAAAGGATCCCAAGCAGGTGCAGGTGGAACTCCTGGCGCGACAACAGGGCGAATGGCATCCGGAGGCTACGGCAAATTTGGCCGGGGGAATGGGGACCGAAGTCTTTCCCTTTGGCGCGAAGCGACATCTGCTCATCACCCGAGCGGCACTGCCCCAAGGTGCCTCCGCCAAATGGTCGCCCTTCCAGGTCTTCCGTTCCAATGCCAAGGACCAGTTGGAGTTCGACGGCGTCCTGGATCCCGAACTTCCGGGTGCCGTGGAACAGGAACTACGGATGGAATCCATCACTTTCGTACCCGTCCTCACTGATTCCCACCTGATCCTGATTTCGCCCCATCGCGGTCGCCTCTGGTCCTTCAATCTCGCCAAGGGGCGCCTGGAGCGGACCCGGGATCTCTTCACCCTGCCGCCCACGCGCGTGCGCACGGCCTTCGGCCCCTTGCCCATGTATCCCATCGTCCTCAACGTCTTTCCCTGCGCCGATGGCACGCTCACCCTGATGACCCGCAGCGCGCGCGCAGTGGAAGAGTTGTCAGCCGAAACAGAGCGTATTCAGTGCCAGGGGCGTATGACCTTCGAGGTGACCAGCAAGGACCAGAAGGCTCCGGCCCAGGCCAGGTTCCAGAAGGAGCAGGACTTGGCCTTCGGCAACAATCCCATCCTGCAGTGGTGGAACTTCCATCCGGTGACAGGCGAACTGAAGCGCCTGCTGTGCGCGCCCAGGGGCGGTGTGGACATGCTTCACACCGAAAAGGCACTGGAGGCCTTCAATGTGCGCCCCCTCCGCAATGGGGATCTGGCGCCGCTCCAGCCGGTGCTGGCCACTCCTAGGCAGTGATGTAGGCCCGCGATTCGCTGGGCGTTTGGGGTATGGCGGGAAAACCGTTAGCATGAAAATCGCTCACATCGCCCGGAGGATTCCATGCCTGTCGTCAACCCCGCCCAATATGTCAAGATGCTGGAAAAGGCTAGGCAGGAGAAGTTCGCCTATCCCGCGTTCAATGTCACCTCCACCGAGACGGCCAACGCTGTGCTGCTGGGCCTCAAGACCGCCGGCGCGGACGGCATCGTGCAGGTCTCCACGGGTGGCGCCGAGTTCATGAGCGGCCTGGGGGTGAAGAGCATGGCCAAGGGCGCCATCGCGCTGGCCGACTACGTGCACTACATGGCCCAGCACTACGAGGTGAATGTGGCACTGCACACGGACCACTGCCATCCCAAGTATCTCGAAGGGTTCGTGCTGCCGCTCATCGAGGAGACCGAGCGCCGCCGCGCCGCGGGCCGCCCCAACCTTTTCAACGCCCACATGTTCGACGGCTCGGAACTGGCGTTGGGCGAGAACATCGCCCGCTCCGCCGAACTGCTCACGCGCTGCGCGGCCAGCGAGATCATCCTGGAAGTGGAGATCGGTGTGGTGGGCGGCGAGGAGGACGGCGTTGACACCAGCCACCTGGGCAAGGAGAAGCTCTACACCACCCCCGAGGACATGGTGGCCGTGCACAAGGCCCTCGGTCCCCTCGGTCGCTACATGCTGGCCGCCACCTTCGGCAATGTGCACGGCGTCTACAAGCCGGGCAATGTGGTGCTGAAGCCGAGCATCCTCCGCGACGGTCAGGCGGCCATCGCGCAGGCCTGCGGCGGTGCCCGGTCCCTGCTCGTCTTCCATGGTGGCTCGGGCTCCAGCCTGGCCGAGATCCACGAAACCCTCGACTACGGCGTCGTCAAGAGGAATATCGACACCGACACGCAGTACGCCTTCACCCGTGCCATCGCCGACCATATGTTCAAGAACTACGATGGGGTGCTCAAGGTCGATGGCGAGGTGGGCAACAAGAAGACCTACGACCCGCGCCCCTACATGAAGAAGGCCGAACAGAGCATGGCCGACCGGGTCACTCGCGCCTGTCAGGATCTCCGCAGCGCGGGGAAGGGCATGGGGAAGATCTGAGCGGATGTTCCATTCTCAAAACAGGAAGGCCTGTGCCCAGCACAGGCCTTCCTGTTTTGAGGGAAAAAAAGATCAGCTCTGAGGGCGTTCCAGGATGATGCCGGGGTTTGGGGATTCGGGCTTGTAGTAGGCCAGGCGACCGGGGATGCAGGACAGGATCGCACCGTATTCGTGCAGGCAGATCAGGTTCAACGCCTCGCGCAGGGGCAGCAGGCGGCCATCGGCCTTCAGCCCATCCGCGATCACATGACAGGTGGGGCCGGCTCCCTTGGCCCTGAGCAGCTTTTCCAGTTCATCCGGAAAGTCCTGGTCGCCTGGAACGGACAAGGCGAAGTCAGGCATGTAGGGCAGCGCATGACTCATGCGTTCCAATCCCTCTTTCCGTTTCTTCGGATCGGCGAGGGTCTGGAGGAAGCGCGCCCGCTTCTCGGAACGGATGAAGGCCTTGGTGAATGCTGCTTCGTGATCCATGAAGGCGTGGCTCCTAAGAATGCGAGAAGGAGGCGGGGCTGAAACCGGCTGCAGTTTAACCCGGCTTGGCGGACGAGGCCCGCAGTCGGTAGCCTATTCCCATGGCCTTGCGAAACTGGAAGTTCCTCGTCGAAGTCTCGGAGGTGTCCCAGCGCCTCGATCAACTGGTTTCCCTGCGCACCGGACTCAGCCGTCGCGCCGCCCGGGAGGCGCTCCGACTCGGTGGTGTGCAGGTGGATCAGAAGCGCGTGCGGGTTGCCAGTCGCATGGTTGCGGCTGGTGCGGAGATCCGCGTGGCCGTAAACGATGCCCTGGGCCAACCGCCGGAGTTGGAACTGCCCGTGATCTTCGAGGACGAATGGCTGTTGGTGCTCAACAAGCCCGCTGGCTTGCCGACCCAGGGCACCCGGGCATCGGACAAACATGACCTGATGGCGCTGCTCGGCCGCCAGCGGCCCGGCCAGAAGCTGATCCTCTGCCATCGGCTGGACCAGGGCACCAGCGGCGTGCTCGTGCTGGCCAAGGACAAGGCGGCGGATCTGGGACGGACCTTCCAGGAGCGAAGCCTACAGAAGGTATACCTGGCACGGGTTGCGCAGCCCATCGAGCCGTGCGATGTGGACCGGCCGATCGGGCGATTGAACCTCGCGAGCCCCGCCCGCTACGCCTGCGAGGGCGATCTGCTGGACCCCAAGGCCTCCCAAACCCATTTCCGGCCTGCGACCGCTGAAGAATGCGCGGAACTGCCATCGGGATGCTGGGTGGTCTGCGAACCCCGCACGGGCCGCACTCACCAGATCCGCGTTCATCTCGCCTTCCTCGGCGCCCCCGTGGTGGGCGATGGCCTCTACGACGGCGAATCGGACCCCCAGCTTTGGCTCCACGCCTGGAAACTCCTGCTGAAGCACCCCGTCACCGGGGCTGAGTTGGAACTGGTGGCGAATCCCGAGCGTTTCAAACGCTGATGGCATGAAGCTGCCGCTCATCTTCAATCCCATTTCAGGCGCCCAGGGCAAGGATCCTGAGGCCCTGCTGGCGTGCCTGCCGGAGGAACTGCGGCGCCGCGTCGAACCGGTAGCCCTCGAGGCACCTTGGGACTACGCGCCCCTGATCGAAAGGGCGGTCGCAGCGGGCGGGCCGCTGCTGGTCTGGGGCGGTGACGGCACGCTTCACCATGCGGGCCGGGCGCTGGTGGAGGCGGGCTGTCCCGTGGCCTTAGCGGCCATTCCAGGCGGTTCCGGCAACGGCTTGGCGCGCGGGCTGCGCACGCCGCTCGAGCCCGCTGGCGCGGTGTCAAACCTCTTGAACGGCCGGGAGCTGCGGATCGATTTGCCTCGACTCGATGGTGTGCCCTTTCTCAATGTCTGCGGTACGGGCTTCGAGGCCATCATCGCCCAGGCCTTCGAGGCCCGCCAGGATCGGGGTTTCCTCAACTACGCCAAGCTCTGTGTCGGGCTTTGGCGGCGCCATCCTGAAATGTCCGTCCGCTGGGACGCCGTGCGCCCCGAACCCCCTGCACCCATCACGGCCGTGGGGAAACTGCGCGCCGCCTGGCAGGGCACGGAGCCTTCGCTACCTTCCAAGATTTGGAGCCTCTGCTTTGCGAATCTGCCCCAGTACGGCAGCGGCCTCTGGATCGCGCCCCAGGCCGATCCCACCGATGGCATCCTCCAGTGGGTGCACCTCAAGCGCCCGGGCGTCTTCGATCTCGTGGCCGAGGTTCCCCAGCTCTTCCGAGAGGGCGGTCGCACAGCCCTGCGCCAGGAGGGCCGAATCCTGCGCGCCGTCCTGCATCTGGACCGGGCGATGTCCTGGCACCTGGACGGCGAGCCCGCACCGGAGCGCGACCGCGCCGAACTCACCCTGGAGAAGGGGGCCTTCCGGATGCAGGTGACCTCGAACTGCCCCTGGTAGGGCCGAAGCGGCTACCGGGAGCAGCGCCTGCTCATCAGAACCTGGCGCGCAGGCCGAAGCGCCAGGAACGCCCTTGCTGCCAGGCAGAGGGGCTGCCCCACTTTCCGGCAGGCTCCGGGGAGCCGCCCAGGTCCGTGGCCTGTTGGAACACAGTCGTGGCGGGCCGGGCGTTGAAGAGGTTGAAGACCTGGAGCATGGGGATGAGCTTCAGGCGCCCGCCCAGGCTCAGCGCGTACTCCGCGCCCAGGTCCAGTCGGGCCTGGCTGGGGGTGCGGCCGTACTGCCCCAGGCGGAACTGGGCCGGCACCGCATTGCCGTACATGCCCAGGTCGAGGGCAGGGTCGGAGCCCGGGGGTAGGCCGAGGGTCGTCGAGCCGTCATCGAAAAGGCTGATGGGGGTGCCACTTTGCCAAAGGAAGCTGCCGCCCAGGGTCAGGGGGTTCCCTCCGAAATCGAACTGGTAGGAGCCAAAGGCCTTGAACTGGTGCCTGCGGTCCAGGGGAAGTGCGCCCCGGCCCACATAGGTGAAGTAGTCCCAGGAGGTGGTGATGTTGGGATCGGCCTGCTTGTTGGAGGAGCTGACCAGGCCTTCGTAATTGCCCTCCAGGCGGCTCCAGGTGTAGGTTGCGCTCAGGCTGGACCGGGACGACTGGTGTTCCAGGTTGAGGACCCAGGCACGGTAGTAGTTCTTCGCCTCGGGAAAGAGGGATTCGGCCGCCACCCGAGAGCCATCCTGCGCCGTCCAGGTGACCTGCCCGGGCCGCGGGTTCCAAATGGTGGCCAACCATTGGGGATCGTAGGCGTTGCCCGCCGCGTCGGTGAGGACCGAGTCCTCCATGACGTCGAAGAGCTTCCGGTATTGGAAGCGGAGACCCGCCTTGAAACCTCTTCCAAGGTTCTGTTCGTAGCCGAGTTGGTACTCGACCCGCCGGGGCAGCTTCAGGTTGTCCACCAGGGGTGGGTAGAGGAAATAGGAGGCGTAGTCCACGGCCTGGACACGCGGATCGTTGCGGTCGCTCTTGGTGCCGTAGTGGTTGGGAGCCGAGGGATCGTAGGTGAAGACATCGGCACCGGCGCTCGAATTGTAGCGGTAATCCACGAGGGTGAGGTCCGAGAAGTCCCCCATGGCCATGCGTTGGGGTACCTGCTCGTAATACACCGCGTAGCT
>CAIPUA010000189.1 GCA_903868115.1 uncultured Holophagaceae bacterium | reverse complement strand
GGGCACCGGCAGTGACGGCACGGTGGGTGTGCGTGCCATCAAGGGCGAAGGCGGCATGGCCATGGTCCAGAATCCGGAGTCAACCGAGTTCGACGGCATGCCGCGCAGCGCCATTGCCACCGGGCTGGTCGATTACGAGCTGCAGCCGGCCGAGATGCCAGCCCAGCTCATTGCCTATGCGGCCCACGCCTTTGGCAAATCCAGCCGGACCGCGATTGCCCTGGAACCCAGGAGCGAAAACGCGTTGAAGAAGATCTTCATCCTGCTGCGTTCCCAGACCGGCCACGATTTTTCACAATACAAACCGAATACGCTCCACCGCCGCATCGAGCGGCGCATGGCCGTCCACCAGATCAAAACGATCGACAGCTACGTCAAGTATTTGCAGCAGACTCCGTCCGAAGTGGAGGCGCTCTTTCGCGACCTGCTGATCGGCGTGACCAATTTCTTCCGTGACCCGGAGCCCTTCAAGGTGCTTGAGGAACAGATCATCCCGAAACTCTTCGCCGGCAAGCCGGCCGGCTCCGTGATCCGCGTCTGGTCGACGGGATGCTCTACCGGCGAAGAGGCCTATTCCCTCGCCATTCTCCTGTAGGAGCGTCTGGAAATGCTGAAGCTGGGCTACAAGGTGCAGGTGTTCGCCACCGACATTGACAGCCAGGCGATTGCCGCGGCCCGCGCCGGCATCTATTCGGCCAGCATCGCCGCCGACGTCTCGCCGGAGCGGCTGGCCCGCTTTTTCACGGCCGAGGCCAACGGCAGCGCCTATCGCATCCACAAAGGCATCCGCGACATGCTGGTCTTTTCCGAGCAGAATGTGATTAACCACCCGCCCTTTTCCAAGCTTGATCTCATTAGTTGCCGCAACCTTTTGATCTATTTGGGCGGGGACTTGCAGAAGAAGCTCATTCCCCTTTTCCACTACGCCCTGAGCCCGGGCGGTTTTCTCTTCCTCGGCACCTCGGAGACCGTGGGCGAATTTGCGGACCTCTTTGCCCCGCTGGACCGCAAGTTGAAACTGTATCAGCGCCGGGATGATATTCACAGCGCACAGCGCGAGATCCGGGGCCGGTTTCTCCCGCCCATGACAGCGGTGGATGTGGCGTTCCCACGGGCCTTCGCAAAGACGGCTGACCACGGAAAACTGCCGCTCCGCGAGCTCACCGAACAGGCGCTCTTGCAGCAGGTCGCCCCGGTCGGCGCCCTTGTCAACAGCCAGGGCGACATCCTCTATCTCCACGGCCGCACGGGAATGTACCTGGAACCGGCCCCGGGCGCGACCGCTATCAACAACATCCTGAAGATGGCCCGGGAAGGATTGCGGCGTGACCTGACCACGGCCCTGCGCAAAGCCGTGGGGACAAAAGATATCGTGCGCCATCCGGGTCTGCGCGTCAAAACCAACGGCGACTTCACCACGATCAACCTGACCGTCCGCCCAGTGGCGGCAGGCCCCACCTCATCGCCTGAACCGCCCCTCTATCTGGTCATCATGGAGGAAGCGCCTATCCTGTCCGCCCTGATCACAGCCGAAGTGAGCTTGCCTAATGGGCCGTCCTTCGACGCCGTACAGGCAGACGGCCGCCGCCCTGCAGGCCACCGCAGGAGAGGACGGACAGATACCTCAACAGATTTCCCTTCGCCTTCTCTCGGGCCAGGCAGTGGAGATACTGACGCAGACGGATTCGACGGGCTCACCGCAGACGTGCGCATTACGGCGCTCAAGAAGGAACTGCGGGCCAAGGAAGAGTACCTCCAAACCGCCAACGAGGAGCTGGAGACCTCCAACGAAGAGCTCAAATCTTCCAATGAGGAGATGCAGTCGGTAAACGAAGAATTACAATCGACCAACGAGGAACTAGAGACCACCAAGGAGGAGCTGCAATCCTTGAACGAGGAACTGGCCACGGTCAACAGCGAACTGCAAACCAAGCTGGTCGATTTATCACAGGCCAATAACGACATGAACAATCTCCTAGCCGGCACGGGCATCGCCACCATCTTTGTTGATCACAGGCTCCTCATCCTGCGCTTCACCCCCGCTGCCCCCCGTATCATCAACCTGATTTTGGGCGACATAGGACGCCCCCTGGGCCACACCGTCTCCAATCTGGTGGGCTACGACCGCCTGGTGACGGATACGCAGGCGGTGCTGGACACCCTGATTCCAAAAGAGGTTGAATTGCAGACAACGGATGGCAAGTGGTACGCCCTGCGCATCCAGCCCTATCGCACGCTGGACAACGTGATCGAGGGCGCGGTGATCACCTTTGTGGACATTTCGGAGATGAAAGAGACCCGGGAAGCGCTGCGGATAGCCAATGACCACCTCCGTATGGCCGTAATAGTGCGCGAGGCCCGCGACGCCATCACCGTGCAGGACCTGGATGGCCGCATCATCGCCTGGAACCAGGCAGCAGTCAGGATGTATGGTTGGAGTGAGGCCGAGGCGCTGGCGATGAACGTCCGCGACCGGGTCCC
>CAIPUA010000188.1 GCA_903868115.1 uncultured Holophagaceae bacterium | reverse complement strand
TCCCCTTCGCTCGGGACTCCCGCCGTTCCTTTCTGGAACCCTGCTTCTGCCCGGACGGCCAGAAGCTGTTCTTCGCCGGGGATTACGGGACCCGTCCCGATGGCAGCCGGAACATGGATCTGTTCGTCGTCGCCAGATCCGGCACGGGTTGGGGCACGCCGGTGCCCCTGGAGGCTCCCATCAATAGCGAGGCCAGCGAGTACTTCCCATCCCTCACCAAGGACGGAACGCTCTACTTCTGCCGGGATGAGATGCCCCAGAGCCGGGCGCACTTCCTCTACCGTTCCCGGCTGGTGGGCGGGAAATACCAGACTCCCGAGCGGCTGCCGGCCCAGGTCAACGGCGAGGAGAGCCAGTACAACGCGTTTGTTGCGCCCGACGAGAGCTTCCTGATCTGGAGCACCGTGCCCAGGAAGGGCGGTGTGGGGCGCGCCGATTACTGCATCGCCTTCCGCCGATCCGATGATGTCTGGAGCGAGGCCCGGGTGCTGGGACCTCCCATCAGCTCGCCCGCGAGCCAGGAATGGAGCGCCAGCCTTTCGCCGGATGGCAAATGTCTGTTCTTCCTGTCCGCCCGGATGCGCGAGGGTCTCGTCCCAACCGGGACCCAGTGGACCTTCCTGGGACTCCAGCACCACGCACGCCAGTCCGGGACCGGCCAGCCTTGCATCTATTGGGTGGACGCGGCCTTCCTCGAGGAACTGCGGAAGACCGCCAAGTTCCCGAGCTGATCCTGCCGTGGAAAAGCCGAAACAAATGACTCAAAACATTTGAAAAGAGGAAACCATGACTCAGCCTTCCCCCCGCCAATCCAAGCTCATCATCGCCCTGGCCTCCCTCTCCCTGATCTCCCTGGAGATCGTCTGGACGCGGGTCTTTTCGGCGGAATTCTTCTACACCTTCGCCTTCCTGATCCTTTCCCTGGCGGTGCTCGGACTGGGACTGGGGGGCCTGGCTCTGCGTCTCGTTCCGGCCCTCGCTAATCCCAAGCGCCTGGGCTCCTACCTGATCCTCACGGCCCTGCTGGCTCTGGTTGGCCCGCCCGCCGTGCTGCATCTGGGCCTCGAGTTCACGGAACTCTTCACGGGCTGGGCCATGGCCTGGCGCCTCCTGCTGACCCTCGCGCTGCTGGGAGCGGGCTTCTTTACGGGGGGCATGGCGATCTCGCTGCTCTTCCGAACTCAGCATGAAGACATGCCCCGGCTGTACATGGCGGATTTGCTGGGTGCTGCGGCGGGCGTGCTTGTGTCCGTCCTGCTCATGAACAGCCTGGGCACCCCCGTGACCCTGATCCTGGTAGGTCTGCCGCTGCTGGCGGGCGCTTTCCTGTGCAGCGCCCGGTCGGGCAAGGTGGTGGCGCTGGTCGTGGCCGCCGCCACCCTGGCACTGCTGCCGTTTTCTGGACGGCTCATCGCCAAGCCTCGCCAGGAACGACTTCCCGTGATCCACAAGCACTGGGACACCATGGCACTCGTCAAGATCCTGAAGGGGGAGGGCGTATTCACGCTGAACATCGATAACACTGCGAACACCTCGATCTATGCGTTCGACGGGAACTGGGAGGAACTGCGGAAACAGCCCTCCAGCTTCATGCTGGATCCCAAGCGCCTGATGGATCGCATGGAGGGTGGCGCCACCTTCCTCTCCATCGGGTCGGGCGGGGGTGCGGACGTGACCTTGGCCTTGCAGAACAACGCCCGGGAAGTCCACGCGCTGGAAGTGAATCCCTACCTGAACAGCCTGCTGCTCCCCGGTGGGAAGTACCACGAATTCTCGGGGCGGCTCTACGCGGATCCCCGGGTGAAGGTGCGCAGCGAAGATGCCCGCAGCTACATCCGCCGCTTCGACGGGCGCTTCGATGTGATCGCCTCCTTCAGCTCCAACACCTTCGCCGCCCTGGCCAGCGGCGCCTTCGCCCTGGCCGAGAACTTTCTCTTCACGACGGAGGCCTTCCAGGACTACTACAAGGCCCTGACGCCCCGGGGCTACCTCCTCATGGAACACCAGTTCTACATGCCCCGCATCGTGAGCGAAGCCATGGAGGGGCTGCGGCGCAGCGGCATTGCCAACCCGGAGCGCCATATCGCGGTCTTCGCCCTGCCCAGTGCCCGGCGCCACGCCATTCTCGTGGGGAAGGCTCCCCTGGACCGAGTCGCCATCGATTCCGGGCTGCTGGCTTTGCAGGCCAATGACTTCAGGCGGATACACCGCGTCTATCCCGACCCCCATCCCCAGGCGGATCGCACCCTCGAGCGCATCATCCGCGATGGGTGGCAGACGGTCGCCCCTACGGTTCTCACGGATATCTCCCCTGCCACGGATAACCGCCCCTTCATCGCCCAGCAGGGCCTCATGAAGAACTTCAGCTTCAAGGACCTCCAGAAGCTGCAACCCTGGGAAACTCGCGGGTTTCCCGTGGCCAAGCTGATCATCGCCGCCATCCTCCTGGTGGTCCTGCTGGTGATCGTGCCCCTCAACCTTCTGCCCCGTCGGGTCCAGGGGCCGAAGCTGGGGGCCCGGGGCTGGCTCTACTTCTTCGCCATCGGCATGGGCTTCATGATCGTGGAAGTGGTCCTGATCCAGAAATACACCCTGTTCATCGGGCCTTCGGCCTACACGGTGGTGGCCATCCTGTTCACCCTGCTCGTGGGCTCCGGCCTGGGCAGCCGCTTCGCGCCCCGGTTCGAGGGGCGTCTGCCCTTCCTGGCCATCCTCGGCTGGCTTGCGCTGGAGATCCTGCTGTTCACGCCGCTCACCCGCAGCCTGGCCGTGCTTCCGATGGTTCCCCGGATCCTGGTGTCCATTCTCCTCATCGCGCCCCTGGGATTTTTCATGGGCATGCCCTTCCCTCGCGGCACGGCCAGAGTCCGAGAACTGGTGGACTGGGGCTTCGCCGTGAACGGCGCGGCCGCCGTGCTCGGCAGCGCGACCATCATGCTGGTGAGCTTCGCCTGGGGCTTCAATGCCGCGCTCCTAGTGGGCGGCGCGTCCTACCTGGGGGCCATGCTGCTGATGGAAGGCCGCCAGGGATGGGTCCTGCATCGTCGATCTCGGAATAGCCGAAAGGCTTCCCCTGGAATGCAGAAAGGGGAACGCGATGCGATCGCATCCATCCAGATGGCTCGGTGCAGGCGCAGGGGGTTCTAGGCTGATAGGAACCTCCCATCCGCGTTCATCCGACCCCATGAATTCTGCGTCCGGGGGTTCTTCATTACGGTTCCGGGCGCGCCCCAGGGCCTTCACTCGGAACAGCGTTCCCTGGGAGGCCCAGGCCTCACCACGATAGTCGTCATTCCTCACCAGAAAGCTTGGTGGCAGTGGTCTCCGCTTCAGAGTCCTGCCTTCGATCTGTTGGCTTCTCCCTCACCCCACGAAGGCCCCGCACCCCGGGTGGTCATGGAGACAGGGCTGCCTAGCAGATCTTCCAGGAAGAACGAATATCTCATCTGCTTGCCGCAGGCGAAGGCCTCATCCAGGCTGAACCCGCCATGGCGCACCAAATACGCCATGTAAAGCACGGTCGCACGTCCCCCGACGGCACAGTGGATCAATGTCTTGCCGGGATTGGCGTTCATGGCTTTAGCCAGGTGTTCCACAGCCGCGGGGGTGTACGAAGCCTTGTCTGCCAAAGGAAGCCAGAGGTAGGCCATGCCCAGTTCCTTCACCATGGCCTCGTCTTGGAAAGCCGCATTGGCGTGTTCCTTGACCTCCTTTTCGTCGCGCACGTTCACTACCAACTTCACGCCCTTCTCCTTGAGAGCGCGGAGTGTTTCCAGATTGGGTTGGCCAGCCACGAATACGCCGCCGTGCTGGAAGACGTCCTTCATGCCCTCCAGCTTCACCACCGG
>CAIPUA010000187.1 GCA_903868115.1 uncultured Holophagaceae bacterium | reverse complement strand
CCCAAGGCCGAAGTGAAGAAGGCCCTGAGCCTCGAAGAGCCCAAGGCTGTCGAGCCCAAGGCTGCCAAGAAGAAGGCCGTGAAGGCCGAGCCCAAGGCTGTCGAGCCCAAGGCCGAACCCAAGGCTGTTGAGCCCAAGGCCAAGAAGGTCGCCAAGAAGAAGGCCCCCAAGGCCGAGCCCAAGGCCGAGCCCAAGGCCGAGCCCAAGGCCGTCGAGCCCAAAGCCGAGCCCAAGGCTGTCGAGCCCAAGGCCAAGAAGACCCCCAAGAAGGTCGAGCCCAAGGCTGAGCCCAAGGCCGAAGTGAAGAAGTAAGCTGCTTCTCTTCATCAAAAAAGCGGGCCCTCGAGGGCCCGCTTTTTTGTGCGTGCCCGCAGCCTACAAAATGCTGTGCATCCAGTTGCGGGTATCAGGGGTGAGGCCGTACTGGATATCCAGGAGAGCGGCGCGCAGGCGCATGGACACCTCGCCGACCTTGTTCTCGTTGATGGTCCAGGTGCCTCGGCGGGACATGAGGCTGCCGATGGGAGAGATCACGGCCGCCGTGCCGCAGGCGAAGGCTTCCTTTAAGGCGCCCGTGCGATGGGCCTGCTCGACCTCGTCGATGGAAATCCGGCGCTCCTCGACATCGAAGCCCAGGTCTCGGGCGACGATGATGAGGCTGTCGCGCGTCACCCCCTCCAGGATGGTGCCGGTCTTCTCGGGCGTGGCGATGACGGTGCGCGTGCCTTCCTGAAGGACCAGGAACACATTCATGCCGCCCAGTTCTTCGAGATATCTGTGGTGGGTGGAGTCCAGGTACAGGGCCTGGTCACAGCCCCGCTGCTTGGCGAGCTTGCCGGGCAACAGACTGGCGGCGTAGTTGCCCGCACACTTGGCCCGCCCGGTGCCGCCGGGGGCGGCGCGGACGAATTCCTCCTCCACCCAGATGGTCACGGGTTTGATGCCACCCTGGAAATACGAACCGGCGGGGCCACCGATGATGAGGAAGAGGTATTCCTCTGCGGCCCTGACGCCCAGGAAATCACCCAGGCCAATCATGAAGGGCCGGAAGTAGTAGCTCTCGTCATGGAGGCGCTCCGAGTCGAGAGTGCCGGGAACCCATTCGTGGTCCGTCTGGCAGAGCAGGTCCGCGCCCTCCACGAAGATGTCGAGCGGCACTTCCGGCATGGCGAGGCGCGCGGCGGATTCGTTGAAGCGACGGCCATTGGCGCGGGGCCGGAAGGACTTGATCCCCCCATCGGACTGTCGGTAGGCCTTGAAACCCTCGAAGATGGCCTGCCCGTAGTGCAGGACATTGGCGGCGGGGCTGATGCTAAGGGGCCCGAAAGGCCTGAGCTGTCCCTTCAGCCAGCCTTCCCCTTCGCGATACGGCACAACCACCATATGTTCGGAAAGCACCTTGCCGAAGCTCAGGTTCTGCATCTTGGCGGTGCGGTCGGCCGTAGGCAAACGCGGCTCGGCCAACTGGATGTCGAAACGGCTGGTGGGGCTCATCGGGACTCCTGGGTCAAAGGGCGACGGCGGGGCGGACCTGGATCAGACAGCCCAGTCGTGCGATGGCCTCGCGGGTAACGCCAGGCGCATGGGTGGAAAAGTTCAACCGGAGGCAATTGGTGCCCCGGCCGTCGGCAAAGAACAGGGGGCCGGGCGCGAAACCCAGGCCCTGGGGAAGAGCTTCCTTAAGTAGTTCTAGCGAGGAAAGGTCCTCCGGAAGGACCACCCAAAGGTGCATGCCGCCCTTGGGTTCGGTGATCTCCGCCTCCCGAGGGAAGTGCGCGCGCAACGCCTCCAGCATGGCGTCTCGGCGTTCGCGCAGCGCCCGTCGAAGCCGCGTGACATGCCGTTTGAAGCCGCCGCTGTCAATGAAATGCGCCACGGCCACCTGGGACAGAGTCGGCAGGGCGATCGTGTGGACTTCCTGCACGGGAGCGAGGCGCGTGAGCAGGGACTCCGGAGCCACCACATAGCCCAACCGCAGACCCGCCGCCAGGGACTTGGAGAAGCTGCCCACATGGATGACATGATCCGCGTTGGGCAGCATGCGGAAGCTCGGGACGGACGGTCCGGAGAACCGGAGATCCGCATAGGTGTCGTCTTCGACCAGCGGCACGCCATGGGCGCGAGTGAGCGCCAGCACGCGCTCCCGCCGTGCGCGGCTGAGGGTCATGCCGGTAGGATTGTGGAAGGTGGCCACGAGGATGATCAGCTTGGCGTCACCCTTCTGCAGGGCCGAGGCCAGGCGTTCCGGGTTCAGGCCGCTGGCATCGACGGGGACGGGGACGGCTTCCCGGCCCATGGTGCGCAGCAGGGCCAGCGTGCCCACATAGCAGGGGCTCTCAACCAGGATGCGATCACCCGGTACGGTCAGGGCTTCCACGGCCAGGGCCAGTCCGGACTGGGCGCCGGGAATGGCGCGGAGGCCCCATCCGGGCAGCAGGGGTTCGCCCTCCATAGCCAGCCAGTCTGAAACGGCCTTCAAGTATGCGGGGTGCCCGGCCGGAGCCGAGTAGACCCAGGCCTCGGAGCCCAGCTCCCTCATGGTCTTGGTGTAGAGGCGGCGAAGGGCCTCGCCGGGCAGGAGATCGGAAGGTGGGAATCCCGCGGAGAAACTCACGAGTTGTCGATTCTGGGCCCGTTCCAGGGTCTCGCCCAGCCAGGGCCCCAGTTCCCCTTCGTGGACCCGCAGCGCTGAGCCCTCGAAGGGAAAGGGCGCCGACCCGCGCAGGGCTGGGGGCTGGGGCAGGTAATCGGCCACAAAGGTGCCTCGACCCGCAACGATCTGGACCCATCCCGTGCGTTTGAGTCCCGCGAGGGCCTTCAGAACCGTGAGGCGGTGCACCTGGAAGCGTTGCGCAAGTTCGGGGACCGCAGGAAGGCGCATGCCGGGCCTCCACTCGCCATCCTGGATCAGGAGGCGAAGGCTCCGCTGCAGTTGAAGATACAGGGGCCTCGCGGCGCCGGGGTTGAGGGAGACTTCGGGGTGCATGGCCCTCAAAGTCTGCTGTGATTCCCTAAAAAAATCACCAAATCAGAGGCAAAAAAATAGTCCAGAGCAGACCACGGACCCCGATCGGCCAGGAAAGGCAGAATCGATAGACCGGAACAGACCACCTCGGTGTCATTTCCGGCTGTGCCGATCCGTAGAAAACTGAACCACAGAGGGCGCATAGGAGAACTGAGAAAACGGAGAAAATCAGAGCAACATTGAAATTTCTTTCTCTGCGCCTTCTATCTTTTCTCTGTGTTCTCTGTGTTCTCTGTGTTCTCTGTGGTTCCTCTCTGTACCTGGGCGCGGGTCACTGGGCGCAAACGCACGACCCGCGCTCAGAGCAGATCCAGCAGGGACGCCACTTCGTTCCGGAGGTCCGGAATGCCGGTGCCCTTGGAGCTGCTGGCCCACGCGATGTCGCTTGGTTGCAGACCGAGGGCGGCGGCCACGTCGCGTCGCTGGGCGAGTTGGCGGCTCGGTTTCACCTGGTCGGCCTTGGTGGCCACGATGCGGCAGGGCAGTTCCGCGTGACGCAGCCAGTCGATCATCTGGTGGTCCAGTTTCGTGGGACCCACCTCGGCATCCACCAGCACGAAGACCATGCGCAGGCTGCGGCGCCCGGTGAGATAGCCCTCGATCATGGCACTCCAGGTGGCGTTCTCGGCCTTGGGACCCCCCGCATAGCCGTAGCCCGGCAGGTCGACCACCCAGCGATCCGGCCCCGTGAGGAAGACATTGATAAGCCGCGTGCGGCCTGGGGTCTTGGAAACCCGGGCCAGCTGGGTCTGCTTGGCCAGCGCGTTGAGCAGGGAACTCTTGCCCACATTGGAGCGGCCCACAAAGGCCACCTCGGCATGACAGACCCCCAACTGTTTCACATCGGAGGCGGAAATTAGAAATTTGAGGTCGTGCAGGGGCTGGGCCATGGGGATAGTGTACCGCCGCCTTCAGAAGGCGTCGTGGACGCGTTGCACTCGCCCGTTGATCTGGCAGGTGACTTCGTAGGTGATGGTGTCGAGCTTTTCGGCCCATTCGTCCACGGTGATCTCCTGGTCGCCGCTGCGGCCGATGAGCACGACCTCGTCACCCACGGCCACCTTGGTCTCGGCACCCAGGTCCACCATGCTCTGGTCCATGCAGACCCGGCCCACGATGGGATAACTGTGGCCGTTGATGAGCACGCGCCCGCAGTTCGAAAAGAGGCGGTTGAAGCCATCGGCATAGCCTGCGGGGATCGTGGCGATCCAGGTGTCCTGGGGCGCGGTCCAGGTGCGGCCGTAGCCGATAGAGGTGTCGGCCTTCACCTGCTTCAGGAAGGAGACGCGGCTCAGGAAGCTGAGGCCTGGCTGCAGTGGAATCGTCCGCGGTGTTTCCGGACCTGGGTAGAAGCCGTAGATCATGATTCCCGGGCGCACGAGGTTCAGCCACGCCTCCTCGTAGCCCAGTACGGCACCGGAATTGGCACAGTGCACCAGGTCGAGTTTCCGGCCGATGGCTGCCTCAACGGCGCCCACCGTGGCTTTGAAGCGGGCGATCTGCTCCCGGGTGAAGGCAGTATTGGCCTCATCGCTCACGGGCAGATGCGTGTAGAGGCCTTCCAGTCTCACATTCGGGCACTGCCTCTCCAGGAAGGCCGCCAAGGCCGGGGCCTCCTCGGGAACGACCCCCACGCGCCCCATGCCCGTGTCCACCTTGAGGTGAGCCACGGCCTTTATGCCCGCCTCCCGGGCAGCGGATTCCAACGCCTCCGCGTTCTCGCTGCTGCAGACGGTGAGAGTGACCTTGGCGGAAATCGCCGCGCCCAGTTCCTCGGGGAAGGATGGACTGAACTTCAGGATGGGGAGCCGGATGCCCGCTGCGCGTAATTGAAGGCCCTCGGGCACGGTCGCCACCCCCAGCCAATCGACGCCGCTGGCCTCGGCCATACGCGAGACATCCACGGCTCCATGCCCGTAGGCATTGGCCTTCACGGCGATGAGGAGCTTCTGCTTCGGCCCCACAGCCTTGCGGATGCCGTCGAGGTTCGCGCGGATGTTCTGCAGATGGATGCGGGCACGGGTCTGGTAGAGCATGGATCAGCCTTTGACGACGACCTTCTGGACATAGGGAGAGGTGGACAGCGCCAGCAGGGCACCGTAACCAGGGTAGAAGGTGATCTCATCGCCCAGCTTCACCTTTTCGTGTGCATCCTCCACATCCAGGATGAGGTGGTCCGAACTGCCGCCCAGCACGATGATGCCAGGATCCTCAGGCTCGATGCCGTCCACCACCACATCCTGACGGCCCAGATTGCAGATGGCGCGCAGGCGAATGCCGCGGTCCACGAAGGTGGGGGTGCCACCGAAGGCGTCCTGGCCCATCTCACCGATGGGGACCGAGGGCTTGCGCGCCACTTCCACCACCTCGGCCACCAGCTTGAAGGTGTCCTGGCGGGTGCCGGGCCAGGGACTGCGATCGATGACATTGCGCCCCAACACAATGGCTTCGCCGATGCGGAAATGATTGATCTCCTTCGGCATCGCACCCGACAGCAGCAGCGGAAGATTGGCGCTGTTGCCCCCCGAGAGGACTTTCAGCTCCAGGCCGCTGGCATCCCGGCAGGCGTTGCGGATCTCGATGAGAGCCCGCATGTTCTTGGTGGAGGGGATCACGCCGCCGAAGCAGGCCAGGTTGCAGCCCAGGCCAAGGATCTCGAGAGCGGGCAGTTGTGCAGCTTCCTTTACCAGCTCGATGGCCCGATCGGGCCACACCCCCTCGCGCAGATCCCCCACATCCACCATGACGATGACCTGGTGGCGGACGCCGAGGAACTGGGCCGCCTCGGAGAGCAGGCGGATCGTCTGCAGGCTGGAGTTCAGGGTGATGTGGGCGCAGCGCACCACATCGGCGGCCCGGCTGGGAGCGGGAAGGCGCAGCAGCAGCAGAGGAAGATCCAGGCCCGTGTTGGCCATGGATTGGAGATTCGAAATGCGGCTATCGGCGATCATGTCCGCACCACCCAACTCCAGCGCGTGGACCACGGCCGGATGGGCCGCCGTCACTTTCGTCACCGCCGCCACCTGCGCGCCGTGATCATGACACAGCGCGATCACCGACCGCGCGTTGGTCGCGATGCGGTCGGGATAGATCTCCAGGCGGGGCGTGCGGATATACATCGGGGGGGAAACTCCTATTCACCACAGAGGACACGAAGGGCACGAAGAAAAGCAAAAATAAAATAAAGGCACAAAGTCGGTAGAAAGGCACAAAGAGGGCAGGTTCTAAAGGACGAGGCGGCGGATGCCTTGCTTGATCAGGGGGACGTTGAAGTTGATGAGGAGTCCAAGGCGGCGGCCCGTCAGTTTGAGGTAGGTCAATAGCTGGGCTTCGTGGATGGGGAGGATGGCTTCGACGGACTTCAATTCGATGATCAGATCGTCTTCCACCAGGAGATCCAGACGCAAGTCGGCATCCAGTTGCTTCCCTCGATAATGGATGGGGACCTTTGCCTGTCGCTCCACCTTGAGGCCCCGGCTCTGGAGTTCTTCGTAAAGGCACACCTCGTACACCGATTCCAGCAGTCCCGCCCCAAGTTCCCGATGCACCTGTAGCGCCGCATCCACCGCGATCCGCGACAGCTCATTCACCCGTTCCGGCACAGGTTCTGTCTTCACGTTCCCATCCCTTCCTGTCATGAGTCGCGACTCTTCATCCCCTACCCACTTTGTGTCTTTCTTTGCCACCTTTGTGCCTTCTGTTTCAGTCTTCGTGCCCTTCGTGTCCTTCGTGGTGATCAGTCGTTTTTTGGTTTTGCTTTCTTCACCCAGCGCCTGAAGGTGGCCTTCACGTCCTCGGGATGGGCCTGGGCCAGCGTTCCAAGCGCCGAGAAAAGATAGTCGCGGTCCAGCAGGATGCGGGTCTCGGGGGCAGGCATAAGGTATTTTCCCGGGCCCGTGCAGATGGTCTTGAGGATTTCGGTGCCGCCGGTGATCCGCGTGAGGGCGCCGCCGGTACCGATGACCCATTGCACGGCGCTGAGGTCCTTGCCCTTCACGACCTGCCGACGCCCCGTGGCGGTGTAGAGATCCGTCACCACGCCCGCATGTCGCTTGGCGCCTATCTCCACGGCAAAGGTGCAGAGGGCGCGGGTGAGTTCGCGTTCGCGTTCAGTGGCGGGCATGGCCTGCAGTTCAGTCATGCGCGCTTCCCATTCCGTATTCCCGGCCAGATCCACGATGTTGCGGGCATTCACGAACACGCCCAGATCGCCTTCCACCGTGCGCTTGGCGTGGGGTTCGGGCTCCACCATCTTGGCGGCCCATTCCGCGGCGCCGTCCGTCACGCTGTGGACATCCGTGGTGGCGCCGCCCACATCGAAGACCAGGCAATCGCCCAGTTCCTCTGCGAACAGTTCCGCGCCGCGCAGCACGGCACCAGGAGTCGGCAGGATGCCCCAGTGGGTGAGCTCTGCGAATTTCGCCATGCCCGGCGCGTGAATGATGTGGCGGTTGAACACCTCGTGGATGAGATGGCGCAGCGGTTCGATGTTGAGCACATCCACATCGGGGAAGACATTGTCTGCCACGAGGATTTCCAGGCCTGCGGCCTGGAAAATGTGATGGATGGGTTTGCGCAGGGCGACATTGCCGGCGTAGACCACAGGGATGGGAAGCTTCAAGGAGGCTATTTTCTCGGCGTTTCGGAGAACGATTCCCTTTTCGCCGAAATCCACGCCACCCGCGAGGAGGATGATGTTGGGATGGGTGGCGCGGATCTCGTCCAGTTCGAAATCGTCGAGTTCCCCCGCCGTGACCATCTTCACGATGGCGCCCGCGCCCAGGGCGGCCTCCCGGGCGGCGCGGGCCGTCATGCTGTAGGTGAGCCCGTGAACCGTCATGCGCAGACCACCGGCCGCGGAACTGTTCACGAAGGTCTCGGGTTTGCCGATGGCGGCGCCGAGTCGAGCTTCGAGATCCGCGATGGCCTGCTGGACGCCGAGGCCCACATCACCCAGGGCCACGCTGGTGGGCGCGAAACCCTGGGCCACATGGTCGAAGCCACCCTCTTCGAGAAGGTTGAAGGCATTGATTTTCGTGATGGTCGAACCCACCTCGATGGTCAGGATCTCGATCTCGCTCATTGGAAATCCAACCCAAAGAAATTCACCACAAAGAGCACAAAGGGCACCAAGTTTTCAAAGAAAGACACAAAGGGGATTTTCCCACGATGCAGTCTCTTTGTGCCTTTCCATTCCATCTTTGTGTCTTCCTTCCTCTTCCCTTTGTGCTCTTGGTGTCCTCTGTGGTGAACAGTTTTCCTATACCACCCCGCGCGCCTTGAGCACCTTCACCATGGCGTTGACGACGTGGATGCCCTTGGTGCCGCGGCCGAAGGTGGCATCGAGGCCGGTTTCCTTGGCCATCTCGCGGTTCACCTGGGTGCCGCCCGCGATGAGGATGATCTTGTCGCGGATGCCCTTTTCCCGACAAAGCTCTGCCAGCTTTCGCATCTGGGCCCGATGCACATCGTTGTGGCTGATGATCGTGCTGATGAGGATGGCCTGGGCGCCGGTCTCGATGGCGGCGTCCACCAGCTTGCCGATGGGCACGGAGGTGCCCAGGTAGTGGTACTTCACGCCGTATTTTTCGATGCCGCCGTGCTTGATGTCGAGGATTTCGCGCATCCCCACGCTGTGCTCGTCCTCCCCGACCGTTCCGGCCACGACCCTGATCCCGGCGGCCTTCACGGCATCCCGCAACTCCTGTTCGGGCAGGATCACTTCCTTTTGGGGAATCTTCAGCGTGGTCTTGTCGATGTCGAAGGCGACCTTGCCCTTGACCTCCACGAAGCAGCCTTCGGAGGGATGGAGGACCATCGTGTTGATGACCTCGGGATCGAGCAGCCCCATCTTCTTCGCCATCTCCATGGCGTAGACCGGGGCGATCTCCTCGTTCTGGGGCACGAAGAGCTGGATGAGCACCGTGCCGTCGCCGGCCCATTCCGCTTCGGGCTTGATGGCGTTGCCCTTGCGGTAGGGCAGGGTCTTGGCCAGGCGGGCATTGCAGCTGTCCTCGGGATCCAGCTCGTCGATGAAGACGATCTTCTCGGGCTTGCAGAGGGTGCAGCCATCGATGGCATCGCAGGCCTTCTGGACGCCCGCCGGCAGGTGGTTATGGCCGAAGTGATCGCAGACCGGCGCGAAGTAGTCCGCCTCGCGCACTACCAGCGTTCCTGCCCCCACGCCGCCCTTGCCGTCGCGGGCGATGCCATCACCGTTGCGTTCGGGATACTTGGCGGAGTCCACGAAGAAGCCCTTCTCGACCGCCGCGAAGTAGCCGCCGCTCTCGAGGACTTCTTCCAGGAAGGCCACCGCACGCTCCTTGAGATCGCGCACCATTTCGCCCAGGGGTCCGTCGTGGTTCAGGCTCAGCAGTTCCTTGATGCCATCCAGGGCGGCCCAGGTCTGCTTGACGGTCTGGACGCCGCGGATGTTGTTGTAGTGCCAGGGCACATTGCGGCCCTCATCGGGGGTGATGGTGCTCTGGATGTCGGCGCGGGTGAGCATGGAGATCAGCGTGTCCACGGTGTGGGTCCGGACAGCTTCCTCGATGTCGGCCTCGATGTAGCGCGTGTTCTGTTGGGCGCGCATCTTGAATTCGCTGAAAAAGTCGCGCAGGGCCACGGCGTACGGCAGATCGTACCAAAGCTTGGGGGCCGGAGGTGAGTTGGGCGGCACGGTGGAGAGCCCGATCAGGCTCTTGTCCATGCCCACGGCCACGGAGAACGCGCAGTTGATGCCGTGCTGCACCATGAGCTCGGGCATCACCAGCCAGCCTGCCTTGGCGGTGGCATTGGCGTTGTGGGCACCATCGATCTGAAAGATGCGAGCACCCGCCATGACCTTCTTGGCCTCGGCGGCATCCACGAAGGAACGGTACATGTTCACGTTGCGGTAGAGCACGTTGTACTGCGGATCCTGATGGGCGCCGTTGATGCCCTCCTCGGCGAAGAGCACCGCCACTTCCGGTCCCGCCACGCCGGAAACATAGCTGTGGAAGTTGATGGGGCGGCCCACTTCCTCTTCGATCTGGTCGCAGGCCTTGCGGCTGGCGCGGATCTGTTTGCGGGTGATGGGCACACCGCCGATGCCTTCGGGTGTTCCTTCCAGCAGGCCGTCGATGTGGCTCTGGCCGGTGGTGCGGATCACCATGATGTGATCGGCGCCGTGCCAGGCGGCCATGCGCATGCGGCGGAGATCATCCTCGAAGCGCCCGGAGGCGATCTCGGTGGTGACGACGCAACTGGGCTGCGGGTCGATGTTCTCGAAGTATTTGGAGGCGGGCAGTCCAATGGAGTTCTTCAGGGGCTTGGACATGTTCCGGAAATGGAACGGCCCCATGTTCACGCCTTCGGTGGGCACCTCGCGCCAGGTCCAGCCCTTGCGGGGGGGATGGTAGTTCTCGAGGCCCTCGAGGATGTGTTCGATATCGAGCTTCTTGTTGGGATCCAGCGGCTGGTTGGTCATGGTCGATTCCTTCGAGTCGGTTCGGGGAGAGGGAAAAGAAGGTTCACCACAAAGGACACTAAGGGCGCAAAGGAAAGTAAAAAGAGGACACAAAGCCATTAAAGAAAGACACAAAGTTGGCCCTGTTCCCGGAATCCGGAACCCTGGTCTGAAGCTGCCTTTGTGTCTTGCTTTTCATCTTCGTGCCTTCTTTTGCTTTGTGCTCTTTGTGTCCTTTGTGGTGAACGGCTTTTTAGAACAAACCCTGGAGCACGTTCTTGTCATCGAGGATGGCCTGGGCGGCGCCTCGGATGTCCTTGCCGCTTTTCTGGGACAGCTTCAGGACCACATGGCCCGCGCCCTTGCCCAGCAGTCCGGCTTCCAGGATGCGGTCCACCACGCCGTGGCTGGAGACGCTGTCCACGCCCATGCGCAGCAGAATGGCGCGCTCGATGGAGGCGGAGGTGTGGGTCTTGGCCAGGTCGATGATGGGTTCCACGACCTGGTGGGTCAGGTCCCAGAAGCGGTTCTTGAGCTGCTCGTCGCTCAATTTCGCAAGCTCTTCTCGGCGCGCTTCGAATTGGGCTATGCGTTCGTCGGTCATGGGTTCCTCCGATTGAAAAAAGAATGGGGTCCACGGATGAACACGGATGGATACGGATAAGCATGCTTCTCGCTTTTCATCCGTGATTATCCGTGTGCATCCGTGGACGATTATTTGTTTTCGAGGTTCGAGACGGCTAGTTTCACCCACGCCTCCTCGCTCTTGATATCGGCAGCTACGAAGGCATAGTCGTTCTCATTCCACTGGTCCACGGGGTGAGCCTTGGCGGCGTTCTTGAGGTAGGAGAGCCGGAGGCGGTCCATGTCCTGGACCTTGCCGCGCACCTGGTCGAGGCGCTCGGGGAGGACGAGGGTCTTGCCGGGGACATTGCCGGAGGGATCGCCTACCCGGATTTCGATGCCGTTTTCGCGGGCAAAGGAAAGCTGCCGGTTGTGGTGCTTCCCGGCGCCGGTGTATTCGGTCTCCTGCACGACCACGATCTGGTCGCGATCCATCTGGCGGGCCAGGGTGACCGCGGCGGTGAGACTGGTGTTCCCGGCGGGGCCGCGTTCGAGGCCCTCGAGCTTGGTGAGCAGTTCCGTCACGTAGAAGACTTCGCCCTGGGTCACGAGCTGGTACTCATCCATGTAGCGCAGGCTGCGGGCGGCGTTGCGGGGCACGTCGACACGGTCGGGCCAGGTGGCGAAGGGCACGCCGAAACCCGTGTGGCCCGTGGTGAAGGACTTCTTGTTGAAGTCCGTATCGGATGCCATGTGCAGGCCGCCCAGGTCCACGGAACAGGCCACGATGCGGGTTTGTGCGCAGCCCGCCAGCAGCAGGCCCCGGGCCGTGCCGGTGACATTGCCGCCGCCCGCATGGGTGATGACCACGGCATCAGGATCTTTCCCGAACCGCGCGCGCACCTGTTCGGCCACTTCCACGCCCAGGGTTTCCACGCCGCGGATGCCGAAGGGCGTGTAGAGGCTCGCGTTGAAGAAACCCGTCTCCTCCAGGGTGCGCAGGGCCATGTAGAAGAGCTCGGGGCCCACCGAGAGGCGGAGCACCTCGGCGCCGTAGGCTTCGCAGGCACGGCTCTTTTCTACGATTTCCGGCTGGCAGATATCCCGGGAGTCGAAGACTTCCTGCAGGATGATGCACTGGAGGCCGCGCATGGCGGCCTGGCTGGCCACGGCGGCGCCATAGTTGCCGCTGGTGGCGGCGATCAGGCCCGCAAAGCCTTTCTTCTGGGCCTCGAAGGCTGAGATGGACGCCCGACGGGCCTTGAAGCTGCCGCTCGCGTTGGCGGCCTCGTCCTTCACGAGAATCGTCGCGCCCATGCCGGGTGCCGAGACCTTCCGCACCGCTTCCGTCAGGTTCTTCAATTCGAAGAGGGGCGTGTTGCCGACCTTGGAATCCGTCTGGATGCGGACGATATCTTCGTGGGAATAGCCCGTCTCCCGCATCATGCGCTCGTAGTCGAAGGCGATGGGGCTCTGGATGAAATCGTCAAAATCGATGCCCAGGGCCCGCTTCATGATCTCGTTTTTGCGGCCCAGGACGGCGGCGTAGGAGTTGTCGCGCGTCATGCCTTACCTCTCCGGCCGATGCCCAGCAGTTCCGGAACCGTGGCGCCAAAGCTGTGGGCATAACTGGGATTCACGATCTTGAGCAGTCCGCGGTACTCGTGGCCGATGAGGGTGCGGACGGCCGTGGTTTGGCCGAGTTCCGAGTCCTCGGTCAGGAACCCTGAGACTTTCAGGAGGTAGGGAACCTTGGCCGTATCGGGCGGCAGATTGGGGGCGCGCTCCTCGGGTTTGAGCAGCACGGCCTCGATCTCCACCCAGCTGCCTTTCGGTACACTCATGGAATCACCTCTCAAAATTCACCCAGGCCACCGGGGACACCACGGCCACCCAAGGGAAAGCGATCCCTTGGTATTGCCCCGTGTGCTTGGCGCCCTGGGGTGGCTCTGTTGTTTAGACCCTTCGCTTGTAGGCGCTCGCGCCCATCAGAGCGGCGGGAACGGGCAGATCGATCATGCTCTTGAGCCCCGGCGTGGCTGCCACGACCTGGGGGATCATGTTCACGGCCACGCCCATGGTGGCGATACCGCCCGCGATCTCGGGGCCAGAGGCCATATGGATCTCGGGCTTGCCGTAGATGTTGATGTAGTCGCCCGTGCCCTGGCCTTCGAGGTGAGGATGAATCTGCTGAGGGTGGATGAGTTTCACGACTTCCACACCGTCCGCGTAGCCCACGGCGATGTGCGCACAGCCCGCCACCATGCCAGCCTCCACCTTCACGTGGGGCGTCTCTCGGTACACCTGGCTGATGATGGGTGTCCGGGTCTCTTCGATCTGGTCCACAGCCAAGCCCAGGGCATCGCTGATCATGCGGATGGACTCGGGGAAGCCGACATGGCCCACGATGGAACCGTCGGCCACGCCCGCGGCGAAACCCTCGGGGGTGGTGCCCACACCCTGGGTCTTCATGACCGTGGGGCCGTAGGGACTGAGGTCGTTCACGCGACTGGCCTCGATGCGGTCAACGTGATGGCATACGCCGGAGAGCGTGACCACGAGCAGGTCCAGCACGAAGCCGGGGTTGACGCCGGTGCCCAGCACGGAGACGCCGTGTTTCTTGGCCAGCTTGTCCAGCTCCTTGGCGAGCTTGGGACTCTGGGCCTCGGGACAGGCCAATTCCTCGGCGATGGAGATGACATTGATGCCCGCCTTGATGATCTTCTTGAGATCGGGCATCTGCTCGAGGGTCCACGAGGTGGTGGCGATCACCACGAGGTCCACTTTGTCGGCGTCGAGGACATCCTTGGGCTTGTCGGTGACCTTGACGCCGAGCTTCTTGCCCGTGCCAAGCACGTCGCCCAGATCCTTCCCGAGGTAGTCGGGCCGCTGGTCGATGGCCCCGACGAGTTTGAGTCCGGTCTTCTCGAGCATGAGGCGGGCCATGCCGCTGCCCATGGCTCCGAGACCCCACTGGACGACACGAATCTTCTTCATTGCATCCTCCTGAATAGGATCAACCGTTCAAACCGTCCGGCGGGAGACCGGCGTCGGGAAATTTGGTTTCACCAGTAATTATGCCAGGAGTGGAAAATTTTTTCCTCTTACACCGTCACCGTGCTGGCGGGGGCGGGCAGGTCGAAGGCTAGGCGACCGTGTTCCAGTCCCAGCACGCGCTTGCGCATGCGCTGGATGAGGCTGCGGTCATGGGTCGCCACCATCACCGTGGTGCCGGAACCATTGATGCGCTCAAAGAGCAGCATGATCTCCTGGGCCAGATCCGGGTCCAGGTTGCCGGTGGGCTCGTCTGCCAGGAGCACCAGCGGGTCGTTCACCAGGGCCCGGGCGATGGCCACTCGCTGCTGTTCACCGCCGGAGAGTTGCAGGGGAAAGCTGGAAAGTTTGTGCTGGAGGCCCACCATCTTGAGGGCGCGGAAGGCGCGCTGTTTCTGTTCTGAGTAGCTCACGCCGAGGATCTTCAGCACGAAGGCCACATTCTCGAAGACGGTCTGGGCCTGGATCAGCTTGAAATCCTGGAAGACCACGCCCAACTTGCGGCGCAGGAACGGAATCTCCGTCTCGGGCATGCTGGCCAGCCGATGCCCGGCCATGCGGATTTCGCCGCTGGACGGCACTTGCTCCCGAAAGAGCAGTTTCAGCAGCGTGGACTTGCCCGCGCCGCTGGGCCCCGTGAGGAACACGAACTCGCCCGGCTCGATGTGGAAATTCACATCGGCCAGGGCGGTGTGGATGCGCCCGTACTGCTTGCCGACATGGGTGAGGGAGATCATGCCCCCGATTCTACCGGAGCGATGGGCGCTTGACAGTGCTGGACTTCGGGAGGACGCTGGCGAGTTTGTGCATGAAGACTTGGAGTTCCCGTGTTCTGGAAGACATCCGATGGCAGTACCGGTCGCCTCGTGCAGCTCTGCGCCGGGTATTTTTTCTTCTATGTGGCCACCGGCCTCATCGTGAAATTCTTCACGGGGAGCGTGAACGGCCACCCCGCCCGGTTGAAGGAGATCTCCTTCCTGGTCTACAACACCTTCGGAGCGAACCTGACCTGTCTGCTTCCCGCGGTGATCCTTGGCTGGTGGCACCTGAAGAGCATCCGCCCCATCCGGGTGGGCCGGTGGGAAATCCCCTCCGAGCTGCTCTACATCATCCCCAGCGGCGTCTGCACGGCGGTGGTGATCCCCACGACCACGCTGATGTATACGCTCCCCATCTCGGTGATGGTGGCCATGGTCATCATGCGGGCCAGCGTCATTGTCATCGGGCGCCTGGTGGACGCGGTCCAGATCCGCCAGGGCATTCTGGACAAGCGGGTTTTCTGGGAGGAAAACGCGGCGGTGGTCTTCGCGGTGGTGGCCGCCTGTATAGAAATTTTCATGTCCGACGGGAAGCAGGGCTCCAAGCCCAGCTTCATCCACAACACCGCCGCCGTGGTCATTCTGGGCAGCTACATCACCGCCTATGCCATCCGCATCTACATCATGAACTACTACAAAAACACGAGACCCAAAGCTGGTCAGGTGGGACCGCCCGACCGCGCAAGCGCGGCCTCTGCGTCCCCCCTGGCCCCCGCCGGGAGCGGCGGCGATGCCGCTGTTCCCGGCCCGTCCATTCGGATTCAGGCCTCGGCGCCGGTGGACAATAACCGCGCCTTCTTCGCCACGGAGCAGATCGCCGCCTCCGTGACCATGATG
>CAIPUA010000186.1 GCA_903868115.1 uncultured Holophagaceae bacterium | reverse complement strand
GATTGAACGGAAGTAGCGGCCTGCCCCAGGGAGTTCCGTTCCTTCCAGTGGCCGGACATGATCCCAGACCTGCCCTCGTATGCCAGGGCTGTCGGTGGCGTTTCATCCCGCGAGCGTGCCCTCTTATCCCACGAGCTTGGCCTTCTATCACACCCACCCAGGCATTGATCACATTGGGGAGATTTCATACATGGATGGTCCGTATACCGGAGAGCAGCACCGACTGCACTCAAGGGTCTAATTCGATGGAACTCCGGACTGAAACGCGTGGCAATGTCAGTATTCTTCGCCCAGAGGGCCGGATCTCCTTCGCCAATGGCGATCAGGAGCTGTCTGAAATGGTCCGGACCCAAATACGCCTAGGCTGCCGCAAGATCCTCATCGATTTCGACAAGGTCAGCTACATCGACTCCTCCGGCATTGGCGAACTGGTGGGCTGCGCCGTCTTCGTCAAGGCACACCGGGGAGAATTGAAGCTTTGCGAGATGAATGCCCACACCTTCAACTGGATCAAGCTGGTCACTCTCCATTCCGTCTTCCAGGTGGAGGAAACCGAAGCCGAGGCCTTGATGGCCTTTTGGTAGTTTGATTTTCCGGTCTGCCCCAGGCACAGCGCCGTTCACCCCTGCCTGTCGTGCTCTGGAACAGGGGGGTCGTATCTTGGATCCATGCCCCTTCCGTTCGCTCCACTCATGAGTCTTTGCGTCCCTTCCCTCAGGCCGGATGGAGGATCTATGGCCCGAAGAACTCCGATAGGAGATCTCCGGTGAGCACTTATTTTCTCGCCTACGAGACCGTTGCCGACCGCGAGACCGGATACCCCGTTCTATCGGCAAGGTCCACCGTGACCGGCAAGGTCTTTGCTGTTGCAGGAGGGGAAACCTTTGAGGAGGCGAAGGCCCAGCTGAAACAGATGGTTATGGGTTCCATAGGCTCAATGGTGACATGCAAGGAGAATCCCTTGTCGATCCTCAGCGCTGATGAATTCAGCGAGCACATGGTGGCCTTCAATAGCCAGGAGCTTTTCCCGCTCTTTCTGATGTTCCAACGATACTTGCTTGGCCTGACCCAAGCCGAGGTCGCTGAACGGATGGGTATCTCCCAGCCTGCCTACGCGAAGTACGAAGACCACGATGCCAATCCAACCATGGCTGCAGTGGGGGATCGGGAAAATCCAGGGGCAAAACGCTGCCATCCGCTCATGGGTGGCAGCCCCTCATCCGATCCGGAGCTTGGCCCGTGGGCTGAGTGCAGCAGTCTCTGAAACCACGATCTCCAAGGAGTCCATCGTGAGCCAACCTCTCATGCAACTCGAACCCCTGAAGAAGGTCTTCATCACCGACGAGATAGAGACCCAGGCTCTGGAGTTCCCGCCGCTGGATTTCCAGCGCGGCGAGTTTGTGTCCATCGCCGGCAAGCCCTTCCAGGTGCAGGAACTCCTGGGATGGATGGGCGCCCTGTTGCGCCGTGAGGCCTGGTACCAAAGTCGTTCCCTGGGCAGTCGGCAAAAGTTCGGTGTGCACTGGGTGGACTTCGAAAATTTCTGTGGCGAGGGCCCGAACGGTCCCTTTCATCTGTGCGTCAAGGACTGCATGATCCTCAAACTCCTGATGGAAAGGCCCGGCCAAGTCGTGAGTCGCACGGAAATTCTTGAGAAGGTATGGAGCGATGAGACCTACCCCACCACCCGCACCGTGGATAACTTCATCGTCCGCATCCGTCGCGCCATGGAAGTAGATGTTCGCCGTCCCCGTTATGTCCACTCCGTCCGCAGCGTGGGCTATACCTTTGATCCTGAAGGCCGACAACGGAAGGGAGGAGGGCATAGACCCATTCCTCCTTCGGGGCACCACGAGGCCTGAACGTGGCCGATGGCGAATGGTGGGGTCACAGGCCCAAATTTCGGAATCCCTTCGTCTTTTATTGCCAAGGGGTAATTTCCCAATAAACCTCCGGAGGACATCTCCTTAACCTTCTCTGAACACGCTGGACTCCCGCAGGCTTATCCCGGGGTTTCCTGCTTTCTGGCAAGGGTCTTAAGGTTGTTTGATGGAACTCCGGACTGAAACGCGTGGCGATGTCTGCATTCTTCGTCCAGAGGGCAGGATCTCCTTGGCTGATGGCGATCAGGAACTGTGTGAGGAGGTCCGGACCCAAATACGCATTGGCGTCCGCAAGATCCTCATCGATTTCGAAAAGGTCAGCTACATCGACTCCTCCGGCATCGGTGAACTGGTGGGCTGCGCCGTCTTCGTCAAGGTACACCGGGGAGAATTGAAGCTTTGCGGGATGAATTCACGCGTCTTCAGCTTGATCAAGTTGGTCAGTCTCCATTCCGTCTTCCAGGTGGAGGAAACCGAAGCCGAGGCCTTGATGGCCTTCTGGTAAGGGCGGCGAGAATGCAAGGATCCAGTCGGGAGCATTGCCATTTCCCGCGACTTCTTGCGGTTCTTTTGCGATCCTTCCTCCATGGGCTAGCTCCCGTTTGAAAGACCAGAATGGGAAAAGTGATCGATCACAGGCGCAGGTGGGTGCTTCCTGACTACGGGAAGGTCATGCTGGTGCTCTTTCCGCTCTGGCTGCTGGTGGTGGTGCAGGTCTATTTTTTGCGGCGCATGGCGGGCGCTCCCGTCTCGATGGCGCGCATTGTTCTGGAAAACCTGACTCTGTACTTCGCCATGCTGGTACTGGTGCCGCTGGTCCTTTGGGCGGCGCGGAAATGCCCGATGGATCAGGGTGCCTGGAAGCAGAACCTGCTGAAGCACGCCGGCATCCTTGGCATCGTGGGCGCCCTGGATTACCTCCTCGAGCGTTCCATGTTTCTTCTCGTTCGACCGGGCTACGCCATGGCGCCAAGCCTGATTCGCAGCCGCCTCACCTTGCAATCGGATTCGCTGGATGGCTTGGCGGCCACCTTGTGTCTGGTGGGGCCGTTCTACATCCTCATCGTTGTTTCCCACTACGCCTTCAACTACCACCACGATATCCAGGAGCGGGCGCTGCAATCGGCGCAGTTGGAGGCCCAGTATTCCCAGTCCCGGCTCCAGACCCTGAAGAGCCAGTTGCAGCCGCACTTCCTGTTCAATGCGCTGAATGCCATCCAATCCCACATACCCATGGAGGCCGAGACCGCCAAGCGCATGGTGCTCCTGCTTTCCAGTTTCCTGCGCCGTTCGCTGCAGGAGATTGGACTCCAAAAGGTCAAGCTCAAGCAGGAAGTGGAATTCGTGAACCTCTATCTGGAAATCCAGCAGATGCGCTTCTCGAATCGCCTGACCTTCCTGTGGGAGTTGGACGATGCAGTCCTCGAGCATGAAGTTCCCCATCTCATCCTGCAGCCCTTGGTGGAGAACGCCATCAAACATGGCCTTGAGCCCAAGGTCGGTCCAGGCACGGTGTGGATCAAGGCCTCCCGCACCAGCGCCTACCTTTGCCTTTCCGTGATGGATGATGGCCTGGGGCTGCGTTCGCGAGGACGCGCCGCACATGGTTCCGGCGTGGGCCTCAGCAATACTCGCAAGCGCTTGAAGCACCTGTACCGCGACGCCGCGATTTTCGAATACGGGGCAAGGGCAGGGGGCGGTTTCCAGGTGCTCATCCAGCTACCCTTGGAAGCATCCGATCGCTTCCGGTCTGGGCCACCTGTCATTTCGACCGAGGTACCATGAGGATCCGCACGCTCATCGTGGACGACGAACCCCCCGGCGTGAAAGCGATCCGGGATCTTCTGGACTTCGAATCCGATATCGAGATCATCGGCGAATGTTTCGATGGCGTGCAGGCGCTGCAGGCCATCCGGCGGCTGAAGCCGGACTTGGTCTTCCTGGATATTCAGATGCCGGGCCTCGACGGTTTTGAAGTGCTGGAGGAACTCTCCGCGGATGAACTGCCCCTGGTGATCTTCGTGACGGCCTATGACCACTATTCCCTTCAGGCCTTCGCGGTCCATGCCGTGGACTATTTGCTGAAACCCGTCGGTGCGACCGAGCTGCGCGCCTCCCTGGATCGCGTTCGCCTGCTGATGGAAGGTCGTCAGCAGCAGGTCGTCAGTCAGCGGCTGTGCGCCCTGCTCGAAGAAGTGGAATCCCGGCGGCCCCGGTCCACCCGCTTCGTCGTGCGCGAAGGGGAGCGCGTGCTCTTTCTCAAAGCCGAAGATGTCGAAGCCATCGAAGCCACAGGCAACTACATGCATTTGTACAGCGGCAAGCAGTCCTACATGATCCGGGAGACCTTGGCAAACCTGGAGGAACGCCTCGATCCGGCGCAGTTCATCCGCACCCATCGCTCCTGGATGGTGAACGCTGAGAGGATCAAGGAAGTCCATCCCTGGAACAAAGGCGTCTACCTGCTCACCGTCCAGGGCGGCACGGAAGTTCCCGTGAGCCGGTCTTATCGAGATGGTATCGACCGGCTCATCCGGGGGACGCTGGTGGAGTGAACCCGAGACACCCGTTCATAGATCTGGTCCATTTCATCCACAAGGCGATCGAAGCTCTGCAGGGCGGCTTCGAAGGGTAGGGTGGTCGCGAAATCCAGGCCCGCATCCTTGAGGAGTGCCATGGCGGGCTTGCTGGCACCGGCTTTCAGGAAGGTCAGGTATTTCCGGGCCTCAGGCTCGCCCGCGTCCAGCACTTTCTGAGCGATGGCCAGGGCCGCCGTGGCGTTGAAGGCGAGTGAAAAATTGCGCAGATCTGAGACGAACAAGCTGCGATGGCCCCATTGGCTCCTCGCGAAGTCATCCACGAGGGTGATCCCGCGATCATGGCCTCCATAGTGGCGCTGGAGTTCCAAATTCTTGGCCTCCAGCCAGGCGGCCGTCAGCGTTCCTCCCTTTTCCACATGGTGATACATCGCCTGCTGGAATTCCGCTTGGCGTGCGCTATCGAAGAGCACCAACTCCAAGCGGTCCAGGAAGGCCCCGAGCAACGCAAGCCTGGTGCGATCATTCGCGGCGGACTGGATGCCTTTCCGAAGGAAGAGAAATTCCAGGACTTGGCTTGGGATTTCCGTTGTGAACCAGGAAGGGCTCGACGCGGCGTAGGGCTGATTCTTTGCGGCCAGATGGAACTGCAGCGCGTGTCCCAGTTCGTGGGGCACGGTCTCGAACATGAAGAAACTGCCATCGAAATTGAAATGGATGTAGGGGTGCACTCCGGGAACGCTGGTGGCGCTGCCCCACCACAGGTCCTTGTCCTTGTGGGAGTAGACATCCATCCAGCCTTGGTCGAAGGCGTGCCGCACCAGCGTGGCGTATTCGGACCCCAGGAGTTGGCCTGTCTCTTCGGTGAGTTTTCGAGCTGCTTCGAAGCTGAAGCGCAGGGCCACGTCGGGGAAGGGCTGCAAGAAACGGTCGTAGGCATGGTATTCCTGCAGACCGAGGATTCGCTTTCGAAGCCGCAGGTACCGGTGGTACGGCGTCAGATTTTGACTCACGGTCTGGATCAGGTTCTTGCACACGATGGGGTCGATCTCGTGATCGAAGAGCAGCGAGGCGGCGGTGTCCGGGAAATGGCGAACCTTGGCCTCGAAGACATCCCGTTTCACGGCCGTGTCCAGCAGGGCTGCGAAGGTATTGGCCACCCGCTGGTAGCTCTTGGCCTGCGCCTCGGCGGGGGCGCGGCGCTCCCCGGCATTCTTCGATTGCTGCAGGCGTCCCCAGCGACCTCCCCCAGCGGCTACTTTGGATCCATCCGGCAGCACCGCATCCACGAGGGATACTTCCCCGTCTTCCAGAATGGCCGCAGCCGACCTAGCGCCATCCGCGAAAAGGCTCATCTGCGACAAGACCTTTTCGGTCTCAACGGAGAGCAGATGTTCCTTTCTGCGTAGGGTCTTTCGGAAGAGGGCGTCGTGGGCACGCAGTCGGGGCTCCGAGGCTCGGTACTCCGCCAATTTGGCTTCTCCCAGGCGAAGCAGATCGGTATCGCTGGAGCTGAAGCGGGTCGTCATCTCGAGATCCAACCGCTGGACCCTGCTTTCGAGATCCGGGTAGAGCGGGCTGGAGCGCTGCGTTTGTCCGCACAACATCGCATAGCTGGCCAGCTGCTTGATGCGGATGCTGAGCGCAGCTTGGCGAACCAGAAACTCCGCCATGCGCGAAGGCGTGGCCGTCCATCCCTGGAACAGCGAGCTCAGAGTCTCCAGATCCTTCTGGGCCAGGGTGAAATCCGCCGTCCAAGCCTCCATGCTGGAGTAAATATCCTCGGTGCGCCATCGGAGGGCCTTGGGCACCTTGTCCCGCTCCACGGTTGAATAATCTGGGATGGACTTGGGCGCGGGGGTCTGGGCCGGGGCAAGGATGTTGGCACCCACGAGGGCGACACAAAAATTAGCAAGCATTGTGCTGCGCATGGAGATCACCGGGCAAGGTCACGAAAAGGATAGTGGGTTGCTGTATACCATCACTTCTTGTGTGGGGTGCCTGGTCTCTTTCACGGTCGAGGCATGGAGGCTGGTGGCGTTGCACTCCGGAGCCTTGCCAGCATGTCCTTTCCATTCTTGTTCTCCGGATTGAGCACCAGGGATTTTTCGAAATTCGCAATGGCTTTCGCGGTGTCGCCCGCGTTCAGGTAGGCCTCGCCCAAGCTATCGAAGGCGTTCCAGGATTGGGGATGAAGCTCAGCATTGGCCTTGAACATCACTACGGCCTGGTCGATCTTTCTCGACTGGATCAACTGATAGCCCAAGGCATTGAATTCGTTTTCCAGGAAGTAGAATTTGGCGGGCTTTTTGGCGGAGTCGGCCAGGATCTGTTGGATGGTCTTCGCGTGGTTTTTGACTTCGGAATTCTCGGCATTGAGAAGTTCAAAAATTTTGTTGGCGGCCGATTCGGTCTGGGTGATTTCGCTCCAGATTCCAAGCAGCGTCGAGAAATGATTTTGTGCCGTGAGGCCCGGACTATTGACCAACTCCGGGAATTTGGTTCTCAGGGGGAAATCGCGGAAGAGGGACTGGACGGGCTTGCCTTCCTTCACGCTCTGGTTGATGCCCTCCCACAGGGTTTTGATGTAGGCGCATCTGTTTTCAAATCCCTTCAAGGAAAGGGTTCCGTTCCAGTGACCGGGAATGAGTTCCTTGATCTGAGCCTTTTTCGCCAGCAGCGTGTCCCAGTTCTTGAGCAGCCGGGGAAAGTCATGACGGGTGCCATTGCGCACCATGAACGAGGCCAGGCAACCCGGGGAATCGGTCAGCCAGACATCGGCCATCGTGTCACCTGTCATCAACAGGCCGTGCTCCGGTACGAAAATGTCGATATCGCTGGCGGTGTGCATGCCGCCGACGTAGTACAGCTCGAAGGTGGTGTCTCCCAGGTTCAGGGTCAGGCTTTCGCCGAAGGTCTGGGTGGGAAAGGTACTCTTCGGGTTCGAGGCGTGGACTCCCTGATTCAGTTTCTGGAAAAGCAGTTCCTCCTGCAGCTTCTTGCCCTCAGGGGAATCCGCGCCCTTCTTGGCAAGCTCGGCTTCCATGATCGGAATGTTGGTGCGGTACCATTCCAGCATCCTGGGGGTATCGGCGGTGTTGGCCTTCATGCCGGCTTGGCACAATTCGTGGGCCACGATGGTGCAGTCGGCATAGACCCCATTGCCCAGGGTGTGATCGCTGTGTTCATGGGTGTTGATCAGGTATTTGAAATCGGATCGACCAAGCTCTCGGGCGATGACCTTGCGGAGTTCCCGATCAATGGCGGGATTGCCAATGGTATCGATCACCACGATGCCTTTACGGGTGGCCACGGCGACGGTGGCGGTGGAAGAAATGTAATCTCCAACCCATACTCGAACCGTTTTTGCGTTGAGTTTTTTCGTGTGAAGGGGCAGGCCCGCGATGGATTCTGCGGAGAGGGAAAGGGCGCCCATCACTACCAGGGCTGAGAGGGCGTGTGCAAAGTTGGTTGCCATGGCCGATGACCTCCGATCTGTCCTGGAGTCTACGAAGCCACGATGGGGTTCAAAGAGGCGATGGGTCCAGTGATGCCAGGGATGGGGTGAATGACCCGCTTTCCGTGACCGGGTTCGGGTTCCTGGTGACAAAGGGGGTTCTCTTGGGTTATGTCCGCGAAGGACTTCTGGGATCCTGATGGGGCAGCGTTGCCAGAGGGGATGTGCGTTTTGCCAGAGCCATCGAAGGCGTTTTCGACCCAAGCCAGTGTGCCAAGCGAATCCCCTGCTTTTGCGGGGCGACTGCGGCGCTTATTGCTGCTCACCCTGCTTTTCCTGGGGATCAATCTCATCCTGGGTACCGAGTCCTATCTCTATAACCGGGCCTATAGCCCCGAAAAGACCTGGCTCACGTTTGTGATCTACCCCATGCCGCTTTGGATGCCGTGGATCATTCTGGTTCCCGTTGTGCTGAAGGTGGCCCGGCGTTTTCGCCTGGACCAGAGCCCCGGCGCGAAAACGATCGGGATTCACCTGGTTGCCTTCGTGGTTACCCTGGGGTGTCATTTCCTGTGCATGGCTGCTTTGATTGGGTTGCAAATTAGTTATCAGAACGGCGCCCCGCCGCTCCAGGCCACCCTGAAGTATTTTGGGCATCTCCCCCTTGGGACCCCGCTGGGCTGGGCCTTGCGCAACCTCATCGTGTATTGCGTGGTGTTGGCCGTGAGCTATACCCGGGATTACCGCAGGGAATTGAGGGATCGGGACGTGCAGGCCTCGCGCCTGGAAGGGCAGCTGGCCAAGGCTCAGCTTCATTCGCTGAAGAGCCAACTGCATCCCCATTTTCTGTTCAATTCTTTGAACGCGATTTCCACGCTCATGCGCACGGATATGGATTCGGCGGAGCGGATGCTGGATATGCTTGCTGAATTGTTGCGCCGCTCCCTGCGCGAATCCGCGGTGCAAGAGGTGCCCTTGCACCAGGAAATGGATTTCGTGGGTCGCTACCTCGATATCGAACAGGTGCGGTTTTCCAATCGTCTCAATGTCGAGATCGATGTTCCCCCCGAGGTGGCGGAGGCCCTGGTGCCCCACCTGATCCTTCAGCCCTTGGTGGAGAATGCCATTCGCCACGGCATTGGGCCTAAGGTCGGCCCTGGCACCGTGCGCATCACAGCCCGTCGCGAGAACGACTATTTGGCCCTCCAAGTCTCGGACGATGGCGTGGGTCCTGGCCTGCGTCGGAGCAGTCTGACGGGGGAAGGCGTGGGCCTCACCAATACGCAGGCCCGTCTCGACCAGTTGTTTGGGGGCAGGGCCCGCATGGAATTTGGTGCTGTCATTGAGGGAGGTTTTCGCGTTGCCCTGCAGATTCCCTTCTGTTTGGCTGGGGGGGCAGTAGGTGGGGCCGTAGATGGGGAATCAAAAGGAGCCACGCGATGAACATTCGTGCCCTCATCGTGGATGACGAGCCACTGGGCGTGAAAGGGGTGCGGACGCTCTTGGCCGATGAGCCGGATGTGGAAATCGTGGGCGAGTGTTTCGATGGCGCCGCAGCCGTTCGAGCCATCCGGGAGCTTCGGCCCGACTTGGTCTTCCTGGATGTGCAGATGCCCGGTCTGGATGGCTTTGAGGTGTTGGAAGAACTCACTGAACCGGAAATGCCCTTGATCATTTTTGTGACAGCCTTTGATCAATATTCCCTGCAAGCCTTCGCGGTCCACGCGCTCGACTACCTGTTGAAACCCCTCAGTCGCCCACGTTTCAAAGAGGCCATGCAACAGGCACGCGCCACCCTGGAAGGAAAGGAACACAGGGCTGTCAATCGGCGCCTGCTGGCTTTGCTGGAAGAAGTGGAACAACGTCGGCAGAGCCTGGATCGCTTCGTGGTGCGCACGGCGGATCGGATCCTTTTCCTGAAATCCGAAGAGGTCGAAGCGATCGAAGCCACGGGCAATTACATGCACCTTTTCCGTGGCAGGGAATCCTTCATGATCCGCGAAAC
Organism: uncultured Holophagaceae bacterium; assembly: GCA_903868115.1. Taxonomy (GTDB): domain Bacteria; phylum Acidobacteriota; class Holophagae; order Holophagales; family Holophagaceae; genus JAYREN01. Next base: position 6,215 of record CAIPUA010000186.1, on the reverse strand, counting down.
CATGGCCACGTTGGAGCAGCGCCTGAATCCCGCGCGATTCCTCCGCACCCATCGCTCCTGGATCGTAAATGTAGATCGGATCAAGGAAATCCAAACCACCGAAAGTGGCTACACCATCTTGGTGCAGGGGGGCACCAAGGTTCCTGTCAGCAAAGGCTACCGGGAGCGAATCGACGCGTTGTTAGAGAATCCTTTGCCAAGCATCGGAGGCTTTGGGGGCTTGGCCTGAACTTTGCAGCCTCTGCTGAGTGAAGCTATTCGTCCCGCAGGGCCACCACGGGATTCACGGTGGCGGCGCGGTGGGCGGGGATGAGGGTCGAGAGCAGGGCCACAAGGGCGAGGGAACTCGCGGCGATCACGAAGGTCGCGGGGTCGGCGGGCGTCACGCCATAGAGCTGGCTGGCGATGGCGTGACCCAGGCCGTAGCCGCCCAGCAAGCCGAGGGAAAGCCCCAGGGCCACCATGTTCAACCCATCGGTGAGCACCAGGCGCAGCACATCCCGCACCCGCGCACCCAGGGCCATGCGGACCCCGATTTCCCGGGTGCGGAATTCCACCAAAAGGCTCATCACGCCATAGATGCCGAGGCCCGCCAGGAGCAGCGCCAGGGCGCTGAAGCCCGCCGTGATCTTGACGATGATCTTGGGGCCGACCTCGTTGGAACCCAGGAGTTCTGCACCACTCCAGACATTGGCCAGAGCCAGATTCGGGTCCAGTTCCCGGAAGGCCCTGCGGAGCGCCGGGACCACGGCCTGGGGTTGACCGTCTACCCGCAGCGTGAGGTAGGCGAATTGAATTCTTCCACCGGTGTGGAAGGGCACATAGATCTCCGGGTCCACGGGCCTTCCGGGGGCGTACTGACGGGTCCATCCCGCGAGGCCGACCACCGCGAGCCAAGGGCCATTGGGGCCCTCCAGGGACAGGCGTTTGCCTAAGGGATCCTGTCCCGGCCAGTGCTTCTGGGCCAAATTGTCGCTCACGATGCAGACACTATCGGGATCCAGCCGAGTGAAGGCGCGGCCCTGAAGCAGGCGGATACCCATGGCCGAAAAATAGCCGGGCGTGATCCAGCGCGGAATGGCCATGTGTTGGTTCTTGTTGGGCAGGAGCTGGCCCTCCACGTCGTAGCCGATATTGCCGCCCATGGACTGCGGCAAGTTGGTCGTGAGGGCCGCTGCCTTGACCCCGGGGAGGGTGCCCAGCTTTTGGGTCACCTGTTCCATGAAGGCCTGGGCAGATTCCGGGGTTGGGTATTGAGTGGCGACCAGCCTGAAGGCTGCCGTTTGCAGGGGGCGGGGCTCGAAGCCCAGCGGGGCCTGGTTGCCTTTGGCAAGGCTGCGCAGGAGCAAGCCCGCGGTGATCAGCAGGCAGGAGGCCAGCGCCACTTCGAAGACCACGAGCACGCGGCGGAGGCGGTGATGTTCACGTCCCGCACTGCCCTTGGCGCCTGTTTTCAGCGCCGCCGCCGGATCGATGCGCGATACCTTCCAGGCCGGCAGCAGGCCAAATACCAGCACGGCCAAAATGGAACTGGCGAAGCAAACCCCCAGGGCCCGCCCATTCATGCCCAGGGTGATGATATCGGCGTAATTGGCGGGCAACAGAGCCGGGAAGCCTGCCATTAGGGTTTTGCCAATGATTAGAGCGCCCAGGAAACCGAAAAGGCCCAGGAGGGCGCTCTCGGTGAGGAGTTGGGTCATGAGTTGGCTTCGGGCCGCCCCCAGGGCCACCCGGGTGGCCATCTCCCGCTGGCGTCCCAGGCCATTGGCCAGCATCAGGCTGGCCACGTTGACGCACGCGATGAGCATCACGAAGAGCACCACGCCCTGTAGCATGTACATCTGGGCTCCCATCATGTCGGAGACTTCGTCCACCATCGAGGTGATCCGGCCCGTACGACCCTGCTGGTCATTGGGATACTGGCTGGCGAGATGCGCCAGAATGCCCTTCAGTTCCGTTTCGGCCGAGGCTCGGCTGGCCCCGGGTTTGAGGCGGGCAAAGGTGCGCGCGTTGTGGCGATTCCGAAACTGAAGCTCCCCAGCACTGAAGGCGATGGGCCTGAAAAGGGTGGGATTATCGATGTTGAAGGCAAAGGGCACGCGGAAGTCTGGCCCCAGCACGCCCACGATCTGATGGCTCTCGCCGTTCAGGATCAAGGTCTTGCCGATGACTCCGGGATCGCCACCAAAGCTGCGCTGCCAGCCGGGATAGCTCAGGACGGCCACTCTCGGAGCCCCGGTCTGATCCTCGGCCTCCGTGAAACCTCGCCCCAGCAGAGGCTTCGCGCCCAGCATGGGGAAGAAGCTGGCGGAGACCCGAGCCACTTCCACCTGGGCGGGCTCCCCGCTCCCCGAGAGGTTGGCCATCGTGCGATTGATGGCCGTCATGGACTCGTACTGGGTGGAGGCCTGGCGGATGTCCTGGAAGTTGGGGGCGGAGAGATTGAACCTGCCATCTTGGCCCTTGGTGGCGTCCCACTCGTACAGCGTCACGATCCGCTCCGGCTCCCGGAATGGGAAGGAACTCAGGAGCAGCCGGTCCATGAGCGAAAAGGCCGCCGTATTGGCGCCGATGCCCAGGGCCAGCGTCAGCACTGCGGCCACGGTGAAGCTGGGGCGCTGCAGCAATCGACGAAAAGCCCGGGTGAGATCGATCAGGAAGGTGGACATGGCGGTTCCCTTTTGGTGTGTTCGGAATTCGGCAGACCGTGTCTGAATGTGTTTTTCATTCGTCCCGCAAGGCCTTGGACGGTTCCAGGAACGCAGCCCGCCAAGCGGGGATGGAGAGGGCGAGCAGCGTCACCGAGGCCAAGATGAGGGTCACGCCGATGATCACCCAGGGATCCACGGCGCCCAACTCCGTGATGAGGGAGGCCATGGCCTTGCCCAGGGCCAGGGCGCCAGCGAGACCCAGCACAAAGGCGATGCCCGCGAGCCGTGCGCCCTGACCCACCACCAGCCGATAGAGGTTGCCCGGCGTGGCGCCCAGGCTCAGGCGGATGCCGAATTCCCGGCTGCGGCGCGTGGTCGCGTGGGAAATGAGGCCGTAGGTACCCACGGTGGCCAGCAGAAGGGTGACGAGCCCGAGGAAACCCAGAATCTGGGCGGCAATGCGCAGGGGGAACTGGGCACCTTCGTGGAAAGAGACCAGTTCCCGGGTATAGGCCAGGGGTAGGCTCGGCGCGAGATCCGCAAGCGCGGTGCGCAGAGGCGCCACCAGGGACCAGGGGGAGCCTTCAGTGTGCAGATGCAGGGCGATGCTGCTCATGGGGTTCTGGGTGAAGGGCTGGAAGACGGTGTAGCCCCGATCCGGCCCCATGGCGGAATGCTTGATATCCCGCACCACGCCCACCACGTTCACCAACTCCTTGCTGCCCATGCGCATACGCTTGCCGATGGGATCCTGGCCGGGCCAGAAGCGCCGTGCCAGCCGCTGGTCCACGATGGCCACGGGCTCGCTGCCCGCCGCGTCGCCTGTGTTGAACTCCCGGCCCTGAAGCAGGGGAATGCCCAGGGTCCGGAAATAGTCCGGGAACACCGGGTTCCAATCCCCCTTGGGTTCGGCACCCTTGGCGAAGGTCTGTCCCTCGGGAATGAAACTGCAGCCGTAAAAGCCCGAGAAGTCTCTGGGGACAGTGAAGCCTGCGCTGGCGGAAACCACGCCAGGCAATTGCCGGGCACGCAGGAGCAGGTCCTGGATCAGCAGGGGTCGCTTGGCGCTTTCCAGGTCGGAGGCCGCGAAGTCGATGCCCGCCACGAGCTGGTTTTTCATTCCAAAACCCGTGGGCGCGGCCTGCAGGGTCTTCATGGTGTGGATGACATGGCCGGTCAAGGTGAGCAGCAGGGTGGCCAGGGTCAGTTCCACTACGATGAGCGCCGACATCATCCGGCGCTGGCGGATGCTCTGGGATTCCTTGGAGCCGCCCTCCTTCATGGCGCTGGCCAACTTCACGTTGGAGGAAAGCAGGGCCGGCAGTACGCTGACGAGCAAGCAGGTGAGCAGGGAGAGGCCAAAGGCGAAAGCGATGGCCGTGCCACCCAGATGGGGGTCCAGGGCCATTCGGAAGTTCGTGGGGGGCATGAAGCCCAGGAGCACACGTTGGCTCGCCCAGGCCGCCAACAGGCCCACCAAGCCACCGGCAAGGCCCAGCAGCAGGCCTTCCATCATGACCTGCGAAATCAGGCGTCCCTTGGAACCACCCAGGGCCAACCGCAGGGCGAATTCGCCTTGGCGCTCGGCACCCCGGGCCAGGATCAGATTGGCCACGTTCGAACAGGCCACCAGGAAGAGGAAGGCCGCCGCAAAGCCCAGGATGAGCATGGGCGCGCGCAGCACGCCGTGGATCCCGTGCCGGTTCTCGGTGATGGGATAGACGTAGGCTTCCAAGTCCCGGTTGTCCGTGCGCTGGTGGGCGCGTTCCTTGGACAGGGCCAGCACTCGATCGGAGGCTTGGGAGAGACTGACCCCCGGTTTCAACCTGGCGAAAATATCATTCAGGTCATCGGGGTTGCGATCCGATGAAGCCTGGGTGGCATCCAGATAGGGTTCCAGGGGGACCCAACAGGCCATGGCCAGCCCGCTCATGGAACCGTGGAAGCCGGCCTTGGCCACGCCCACGATCGTGCACGGACTCCCTTGCAGCAGCACCGACTGGCCCACGATGCCCGGGTCGGACAGGAAGCGCCGCACCCAGTAGTCGTGGGACAGCACGGCTACCAATGGCTGCCCGCGGCGACAATCCTGGGGTGTCAGCGTTCGGCCAAGGGCCGGACCGACCTCCATGGTGCCGAAGAAATCGCCTGTAACGATCTGCCCCTGGACCGCTTCCGTGCGTTCCTGGTGGCGAATCCCCAGAGAGCGCATGTCTGCGCCGCAGGAATTCTGGAAGACACCGGTGGCAAGGCGGTACTCCAGGTAATCGGAATACTTCACAGACGTGCGCTCCCCTTTTTCAAGGCCATCGATGATGACCAGTTCGCCGGACCGGGCCACACCCTGAAGCGGATTGAGCACGGTACTGCTGAACCATCCGAAGATCGTGACGTTCACCCCGATGCCCAGCGCCAGACAGAGCACGGCGATGAGGGTGAAGAGGGGCCGCTTGAGATGCAGGCGGAGCGCGAAGCGGAGATCGTGGAGCATGGTCATCAGGAGCCTTTCAATCAAGTGGTTCTTCCAGATTAAAAATCACGGCACGTGATTTTTAGCCGCCTCTTCTTCGCTCACAATCCGCCCATCAAACAAATGCACGGTGCGCTCGGCGAAGGCGGTGAAGCGGGTGTCGTGGGTCACCATGCAGATGGTGGAGCCGCGCTGGTGCAGGTCTTTCAGCAGGTCCATCACGGCCTCGCCGTTGGTGCTGTCCAGGTTGCCGGTGGGCTCGTCCGCCAGCAGGACGCTGGGGCGACCGGCCAGGGCGCGAGCCACGGCGACGCGCTGTTGCTGGCCGCCACTCAACTGACTGGGCAGATGCTTGGCGCGATGGCTCATGCCCACTTCCTCGAGCACGCCCATGGCGCGGGCCCGGCGTTCACCCACGGACATGCCACGGTAGACCAGCGGCAGTTCGACGTTCTCGAAGACCGTGAGATCGCCGATGAGGTTGAAGCTCTGGAAGATGAAGCCGATCTCGCGGTTGCGGATGCGGGCGCGCTCGCTGAGTTTCAGGCCCGAGGCGGGCTTCTTGTTCAGGATGTAGGTGCCATCCGTGGGCGTGTCCAGCAGTCCCAGGATGGAGAGCAGCGTGGACTTCCCGCAGCCCGAAGGCCCAGCGATGGAGAGGAACTCGCCTTCCTTGATATCGAGGTGGATATCGGCCAGGGCGTGGGTTTCGATTTCGTCCGTGGTGAAGACCTTCTTGATGGACTCGAGGTGGATGAGGGGGGTCATGGTGGCTCCTGAAGAAATTCAAATAGGATGATTGGGGAAATGGTCGCTATTCCGAGCGAAGGGCGATGGCGGGTTCCACCCGCGCGGCGCGGGAGGCTGGGATGAGGGCCGCGGCCATCGCGACGAGACCGAGCACGAGGGCGGCCCCTCCCAGAAAGAGCGGGTCGGTCGCCGAGACTTGGTAGATCTGGGTCGCTAGGAGGCGGCCGACGCTAAGGGCCAACAGGGCCCCCATCCCCAGGCCGAAGGCGGTCATCACTAGGCCGCGCCGGGCGATGTCCCAGAGCACCTGGGCGTTCTGGCCGCCCAGGGCCTTGCGGATGCCG
>CAIPUA010000185.1 GCA_903868115.1 uncultured Holophagaceae bacterium | reverse complement strand
CTCCTGGCGCAGGGCTTGCCGGGTGTGCATCTGCGCCTGCGGAACGCGGAGGATGCTGCGGGCAGGACCTCCAAACCGGCTTTGACTGAATTGCTCTCCCTCCCAAGACCAGAGCTGGAGGTTCCCAGACCGCTCCTATCCGCGGGGCGCACCGCCGGAACCACCGAGAAAGCCACCGCTGCCCCGGTCCAAGCCGCCCCAAAGTTGGCGGAACCTCCGGCCCCGGCTGCCCCAGCCCCGATGACCGTTAGCCGCGAAACCACTTTGGCCGCTGCCACTAAGGCCGACACGCTTCCGGGCAGGCCCCTCACCGCTGCGGCTCCGTCCATCGCCATCGGGGGAACTGCAGCTCCGGTAAGGGGCACCACACCCGTCCCGGCGCTGGAAGCTGCGTCGGGCGCCAAAACCCAAGCGACCTTCGCCCAGCTGGATGGCAGCATCCGCTGGCTCGTCAAGAACCAGGAGAAAGGTGCCGAGATTCAGCTGAATCCCGAAGCGCTGGGCCGGGTGGTCATCAGGCTCCGAGTCGAGGGCGGCGAGGTGCATGCCCGCCTCTGGGCCTCGGAGGCCTCCACGGTACCGGTGCTTCAAGAGCAGAAAGCCGCCCTGGAAGCCTCGCTGCGGCAACAGGGTTTGAGCCTCGGGAGCTTCGATCTGCAGCAGGGTCGCCGCGGCGATGATGCGTCGTCCACTACCCACGCCCCCCCTACCGGATCTGGCGCGGAAATCGCGGAACTCCTCGCCAAGAAGCAGGAACTGCCCACTGTAGCGCCGAGTCTCCTCGGCGGCGCCCACCTGATCGAAGTCTTCGCCTGAACCCACTACCCAACTGCCAAGAATGCCCGGAGACAACCATGGACACAGGGCTCATCAACTCCATCTCTGCTGGTTCTTCGACAACCACCACCAAAACGCCCACGAAGGAACTGGACAAGGACGCCTTCATGATGCTGCTCGTCGCGCAGCTCCAGCATCAGGACCCCACCCAGGCCCAGGACAGCAACGCGATGATGCAGCAGATGACCAGCTTTTCGAGCCTGGAGCAGATGCAGAACACGAACAAGCTGCTGGAAGGCATCCAACTCCAGAATCAGGGGCTCTTCCAGGCACAGAGTTCGAGTCTGGTGGGCAAACGCATCCGGGTAACCTCTTCGGGCTTCGACCTGAAGGAGGGCAAGGCCACCATGGGCGTGGACCTCGCCTCCGACGCGATCGTCTCCATCAGCATCAAGGATGCGGCCGGAAAGGTGGTGACGACGCTCGACAAGGGCAGCATGAGCGCCGGGTCCCACATGCTGGACTGGGATGGCCGGGATGCCCAAGGCAATAAGCTGGCCGACGGCGCCTACACCGTGGAAATCAACGCCAAGGACAGCACGGGCAAGACGGTGAGCGCGGCTCCCTCGGCCTACATGACCGTCACCAGCGTGCTCTTCGCCAACGGCACTGTGTTCATCCAGGCGGGGGGCCGACGCTTCACGCTCACCGATGTCAACGAAATCTCAGCCTGATTCAAGGAGCACACCATGGGCCTCTACGGCGCCTTCTACGCTAGTCTCTCCGGCCTCTCCTCCAACGCGGGATCCCTGAGCGTGATCGGCAACAACCTCGCGAATCTCAATACGATCGGGTTCAAGGGGTCCTCGAGCACCTTCCAGGATCTCTTCAGCGCCTCCCTAGGGGCGATGGGAACCCAGGGCAACGGCAACCCGATTCAGATCGGCATGGGCGCACGCCTCGGCGGGATCGGCCAGAACTTCGGCCAGGGCTCCTTCCAGTCCACCAGCAATGCCACCGACATGGCGATCTCCGGCCAGGGCTTCTTCACCCTCACAACTAAATCGGGCGCCCGCGCCTACACGCGCGCCGGGAATTTCACCGTGGACAAGCTGAACATGCTGGTGGATCCCAATGGCGCCCAGGTCATGGGCTGGAACCGCCAAGGTGCCGTGCTCTCCACCAGCGGCGCCGTGAGCCCGATCCTGATCAACCAGGGCGCCACCAGCCAACCCCAGGCGACCACCACCGTCACCAGCAACACCAACCTGGATGCCAACGCCGCCATCGGCGCGGTCTACATCTCACCGATGCAGATTTATGACAGCCTGGGTGCGTCCCACGGCCTGAGTTTCACTTACACCAAGCGGGCCCTCACTGCGGGGGAGATCGCCGCTGGCGCCGCATCGGCATGGGGTCTCGTCGTGACCACAGATGGCGGCGCTTCCGTCGGAACCACTGCCAACCCTGTCCCTCCCAGCGTCCTCTTCAACGGCTCGGGAACACTTATCACTCCGGCTGCGGGAACCAACCCCCCACTCGTCATCGGAGACCCGGTCGGTCCTCCGGTTGGAACTGCCTGGACCAACGGCGCCGGAGCCCAAACCGTCGCCTGGGACATCTGGAGCGCCGGCACCTCCAGCCTGACGGGCTACGCTACGCCCTCTACCACCGGCAGCACCACCCAGGACGGTTACGGGGCAGGCACGATCCGGAGCCTCGTGGTGAACCAGGATGGCGTCGTCATCGGCAACTTCACCAACGGCCAGACCATCGACTTGGCCCAGGTGGCCCTGGCCACCTTTGCCAACATCAACGGCCTCTCCAAGCAGGGTGACAACAACTGGCAGGAGACCCTTTCCAGCGGCGAGGGCAATGTCGGCGCGGCCAACCTGGGCGGCCGCGGCACCATCCTGGGTGCCAATCTCGAACTCTCCAACGTGGATGTCGCCGAGGAATTCACCAAACTGATCGTGGCCCAGCGCGGCTACCAGGCGAACGGCCGCATCGTGACCACCACGGACGAGTTGCTCCAGGAGACCCTGAACCTGAAGCGGTGATGATCCTCCTCTGACCAAGTGACTGCATGGGGTTCCTGGTGTAAGTTGAATGGACCAGGAACCCCATGGCGACTTTCTATGCCCCAACCCCCGAGAACCCAGGCCGCATCCTGGTGGTGGACGATCTGCCCGGAAACCTGAAGGTTCTGGGCATGGAACTCCGCAATCACCCCTTTACGCTCACGATGGCCCGCAATGCGGAGGAGGCGCTGGAACTCTGCCAGCGCCTGCCCTTCGAGGGCATCCTCATGGATGTCAGCCTCGAGGGCATGGATGGCATCGAGGCCTGCCGCCGCATCCGCCATATCCCCACCAACAGCCGCACCCCGCTCATCTTCCTCAGTGCCGTCCGCATCGGTCAGGACTGGGTTTCCGAAGGCATCGAGGCCGGCGGCATCGACTATCTGGTGAAACCCTACACCTTCTCCGAACTGCTCGCCAAGCTGCGAATGATGGTCCGCCTCTCGCGGCAGGATGCGGCCTCCCTGGCCGGGGAGCGCCATCAGGCCCTGCTCGAAGTCGCCGGCGGCACCGCCCACGAATTGGCCCAGCCTCTGGCGGCAGCGCAACTCCTGCTCGACCTCATCCTCAAGAACCCTGAGGCGCCTTCCCGGGAACAGTTGGCTGCACTTCGGAACAACTTGGCCAGTACCACCCGAGTGCTCACCCAGATCCAGAATCTGCACACCTACATCACGAAACCCTACGCCGCGGGTCGCATCCTGGACTTGGCCCTGAGCAGCCAATCACCGGTCGCCCCGCCGGAGTCCCCCAAGGCGTGACCGCGCCTCACCAGCAGACCCCGTGCCCTCAACACGGCGTCGGTCGCGACCAGAGTGGAAGTATCGAACCCAAGGGTTCGGTGATGCGGCCGGGACGGAATCCGAACCGGAATATCTCGAGACCCGCACGGAGTCATGCCATGGATGCCGATGATCAAGCCAGGGACCTTGCATAGGTGTTCATCTGTGTTCATCGGTGGTGAAAGGCTTTTCCCAGGCATCCGCAGGTCCCTTGTTTCCTGGCCTGTCCTGGAACTGAACCACCGAGAATTCCTACAAAGAGAGAATTTTGGCCACCGATACCCACTGATGGACACCGATGGGAAACTGGACCCATCGCTCTGGCGTGGATTCACAACTCGCCAAGGAACTCCGAGGCACGTGAAAACAAGGACCACCGACAAGCAGGAAGATCTTTACTCCATTTCCGCATGTATAGCGGGTCCGCCCGAACGCCTTCCTCCTTGCCCTGGAAGGGCGAGGGCCCAGGACCTGGCCCAGGATCTTTCCTGCCTGGGTTGGGGCAGCGCCCTGGCTTGCGCCGGGAGTTCAGCCGCTGGGAGTTCCTCCGGCGGCGAGGCGCAGAACACGGGACCCCCCGACCCCGCCCCAGCCCCCACTCTGGCCCGCAGCACCCGCGCTGTTGGGTTTGGGGCCTTTCTGGCGTCGTTGCTGGGGTGTATAACGAGGGCATGGTCGGCATGAAGAAGGGCGCCAAGCGGGTGCTGATCATCCCGCCCGAACTCGCCTATGGTGAAAAGGGCCGAGGCCCCATCCCGCCCAGCTCCACCCTCCTCTTTGAAGTCGAGGTGG
>CAIPUA010000184.1 GCA_903868115.1 uncultured Holophagaceae bacterium | reverse complement strand
CCTGGTGGTGGTGTACCAGCTCAGTTCTACCAACGCCTTCAATGCCTTGGCCAAGGATCCGGCCGGGTTGCAAACCCTGCTGAAGGCCACCCGTTTCGATGCCAGCGTCGCCAGCGTGGACAAAATCTTCCTTCAGCCCGGGGACTCGCTCAAGCTTCCGTTGGATCGGGCCCAGAGCGGCATGTGGTTCGCCGTCGCCGCCGGCTACTACAACTTAGCTCCAGGCGGGGCAACCCGACTGCTGGAGTTGCCCGAGAGCAAGCCCTCCTCGAAGCCCGTCCCCCTGGACATCCAGATGCTCCTGGGTCGGGATGCCATCCAGAACGCACAGCTGGTGAAACGATAAAGGTGATTCCGGATGCGATCAGCCGCCCCTCTTTACTGGTATCAAGGGCTGTTTCTCCAGCCCCATCATTTCCAGCAGCTGGAACAGAACCTTTGGGGTTCCCTGCTGCCCCGGTTCGCCATGCTCCAGCCCTTCTTCTGGGGCGTGCGCGGTCTGGAGTTCCGTGAGTCCTCCCTCGTGGACCAGGTCCTGGAGATCACCCAGGGCGAGTTCCTCTTCAAGGATGGCACCCTGGCCTCCCTCCCGGGCAATGCCCAGCTGGCCTCGCGTTCCTTCAAGAAGACCTGGACCGAGACCGACCGCCCACTGAAGGCCTTCGTGGGCATCCGGCGGTGGCAGGAGCGGCCCAATGTCACCCTCGTCGATACCGCCTCCGAGCCCGGCGAGATCCCCACCCGCTTCCTCTGCCCGGTGGACCCCAGGGAGGTCAAGGACCTGCACCAGGAAGGCCCGGACGCTTCCCTGAGGCTCCTGACCCATGCCCTGAGGATCTTCTGGGAGGACGAACTGCCGGGACTTGGCGACTACGAGCTGCTGCCCGTGGCCGTGGTGGAGAACAGCCGCGGCGCGCTGCGCCTGTCCTCCGTCTACACCCCCCCCGCAGTTCAGGTGAGTGACTCCGATGCCCTCACCCAGATCCTGCGAGAAATCCGGGACCAGGCCCTTTCCTTCAGTCGCAATCTGGAGGAATACAAGGGCGCCCAGGAGGGAGGAGATGGCCAAGCCGGCGTCGCCACCTACCTGGCGGCGCTGCGCATGCTTGGGCGGTATGTCCCTCAATTACAACACCTGGCCACCAATCCCGGGATTCATCCCTGGGACCTCCATGTCCTTCTCCGCCAGTTTGCCGGCGAGTTGAGTTGCTTCTCCACGCGGGTCAATGTCCTGGGTCGCCTGCCGGATGGGCGTTCCCTGGTGGGGGACTATTCGCACGAGGATTCTCTGCCCGGCTTCATCGAGCTTCAGACTCTCATCGTCGAACTGCTGGGCTCCCTCCTTGTGGGCCCGCTGAGGATCATCGATCTGATCCGGGAGGGGGCCATGTTCCTGGCGACGCTGCCGCCTGAAGTGGTGGACAGCGCCTGCGAGCTCTATCTCTCCCTTCGCACCACCGCGCCCGCCAAGACGCAACTGGCGGAGAGCTTGGTGCGCATCGCCAAGCTCGGCAGCCAGGAGCGTGTCCCCGCACTCGTCGCGCGCGCCCTCTCCGGCGTGCGCCTGGAGCGCAGGACCGTCACGCCGCCGGGCCTGCCCAAGCATCCGGACGCGATTCATTTCTGGATCGACCAGCGCGACCCGCAGTGGCAAGAGATCAAACGCACGCAAAGCTTCTGTTTCTACTGGGACCAGGCTCCCGAGGACACCACGGCCGAAATCGTGGTGCTGCAGAAATGAGCGAAGAGAGGTTGCTGGCCGTGCAGGTGGATTCTTACCCGCCCGATCGTCGCGCCCCGGAAGTCCGGACCGCGCCCTTGCGCATGATCGATGGGTTTCTGGAAATCCTGGCTTACACCCGCCTTCTCCTGGAAGGCGGGCCGTCGGGCGCCAAGGGTTTCCCGGAGGTGGCGGAGCAGGTGCAGTTGCTGCTGGATCGCGCCGAGGCCTTCAGGGCCCGCCAGGGCTTCCCGGTGGCGGAGTGGCGTCAGGCGCTGTTCGCGGTCTGTGCCTGGGTGGACGAGCAAATCCTGTGCTCCGCCTGGGACGGGCGGAACCCCTGGCTCTCCAGTCAGCTCCAGCGCAAGTACTTCGACACCTCCCGCGCGGGCGAACTGTTTTTCGAACGGCTGCAGGCGCTGCCGGAGGACGCAGACCAGGTGCGGGAAGTGTTCGACTACTGCCTGTCCCTGGGCTTCCAGGGCCGCTATTTCGAGCCCGGCGATCAGGCCAGGCTCGAGCGGATCCGCCAAGCCCAGCTGGACCAGCTGCCCCGGAACTTACGCTCAGGACCCGAAGAGGACCTGTTCCCGGAGGTCGGCCAGTCCCTGCCCGGCGAACTCAGCAATCGCAAGATCCCCTACCGCTACCTCACCTACGCGGCCCTGGCCGCGATTCCGCCCCTCGTGTTCCTGATCCTCTACTCGAGCTTCACAGCCTTCCTAGACGATCTCCTCCAGCCGCTCCTCAAATGAAAACCGCCCTCAAGATCGCCCTCGCCATTCTGCTCCTGGCCCTGCTAGGCCTTGGCATCCTCTGGCTGTCCCTGGCCCGGCAGTGGCCGTGGTGGGTGGGTGTGGCCCTGTTCCTGGGCATCCTCGGCCTGGTGGCGCTGGTGGTGGTCCTGATCCACCATGCTCGACGGCGGCGGGAACGCAAATTCGTCCAGCGAGTCATCGCCGAGGACACCAGTGCCATCCACAACGCTCCGATCAACGAGCGCCAAGCCCTCCAGGATCTCCAGAGCCGCTGGGCCGAGGCCATCGACCTCCTGCGGCATTCCTTCCTCCGCAAGCAGGGCAATCCCCTCTACGTGTTGCCCTGGTACCTGGTAATCGGAGAGTCCGGGGCGGGCAAAACCTCTGCCATCACCCGGTCGGGGCTCAGTTCCATTCTGGGGGAGCGGCGGCGGGTCGGCCCCATCGCTTCCACCCGGAACTGCGACTGGTGGTTCTTCGAACAGGCGATCATCCTTGACACCGCAGGGCGCTATACCATCCCCATCGACGAGGGCCCCGACAAGGAAGAATGGAAACGGTTCCTCACGCTCCTGGCCCAGTACCGAAGGCGCGAACCGATCAACGGGGTGGTGGTGGTCGTGCCGGCGGACCAGATCCAGGCCTGTGATACCGACAAACTGCGCGAGGACGCCCTGGACATCCGGCGCCGCCTCGATCACCTGATGCGCAGCCTCGGCGCCAAGGTGCCAATCTATCTCATGGTCACCAAGATGGACCGGGTGCTCGGCATGACCGCCTTCGCCGAGACCCTGGGCGACCGCACCTCTCAGGCCATGGGCTTCACCAACGCCGCCAAGGATCCGCACTGGAAGCAGGTGCTGGCCCAGACCATGGACACGGTCGGCCAACGCCTGCGGGAGCTGAGATTCGACCTGGTCCGGGAACAACCTTCCGCCGGCCCCGGGCTGCTCCTGTTCCCATCCGAGTTCGAGAAGCTGAGACCCGGCCTGGAACAATTCGTGGGCCCGCTATTCCAGGAAACACAGTACCTCGAGAGTCCGATCCTGCGCGGAATCTTCTTCTCCAGCGCGGCTCCGGGGGGCCAGCCGACATCCGCATTCCTCCGGGAGTTCGGGCTGCAAGAGAACCTAGGTGTACGGCTCCGGGATGGAGTGTTCCTGAAGGAATTCTTCGCCACCGTCCTGCCCCGGGACCGGCACCTGCACCAGCCCATCCGGGAATTCCTGGAGTGGGCCCGGGTGCGGAGGAACCTGGCCTACCTGACCTGGTGTTTCCTGTGGTTGGGCGCCCTCGGGATGCTTGGGGCCGCTTTCACGCAGAATATACGAGCCATCAGTGGCTTTTCCGCTCAGTGGAAGAGTCTGCCCCAGCTTTCAGACGATGTCGGCAAGAATCTCCTCCAGGTGGACCGCATGCGCCTGGAGGTCATCTCCATGAAGCGGACCAACCGCAACTGGTGGATCCCCAGGTTCGGTCTGGACCAAAGCCTGCTGGCCGAGAAGGTGGCCCAGGACGCCTGGCTGGGCGTGTTCCGGGGCGGCCTCCTGAGCCCCCTGGATGCAGTGGAAAGCCATCTCGCCGACGCCGACAACCCGGCCAAAAACGGCTGGGTCGGGGCCTACACCGGCCATCTGGTGACCCGCATGGCCCTGCTCCAGAGCATCCAGGACCGGCCGGACATGGATCTCGATCAGCCCCCACCGATCCTGGAATCCTTCACCAAGGCTTCGGCTGACCTCCTGATCTACCTGCACCCGGGCATGTCGAAGGATATGGCCAATCTCTATGGCCAGAACTACCTCGCGGGCGTCCTCTGGTACGACAATGCCACCGAGCGGAGCCAGAAACTGGGGGAACTCCGGTGGAACCTGGCGCGGGTGATGGCCAGGAACGACAACGATCTCCGCTGGATCGCCGATTCCTGGATCCCCATGGCCCCCGCGGTGGAACTGGCGGACTTCTGGGGCCAGCCCGAGCGGACCCTTCAGGCCAAGCCGATCGTTCCGGGCGCCTTCACGCTCGAGGGGCGGAAGAACATTCAGGCGTTCACCAAGCTGCTGGGGAATACCCTGTACGAAAGCCAGGGCCTGAAAGGGAAGGTCGCACAATTCTGGGACTGGTACGGACAGCAGTTCAACGCTTCGTGGCTGGCCTTCGCCAAGCGTTTCGGGGACGGGGACCAGGGGATGACTTCGGCCTCGGCGCGCCAACGCATGGCCACGCTCATGGCCACGCCGCAGAACCCCTACTTCAAGCTCCTGAGCCGGATGGCCCAGGAGGAGGGCGGCCTGCAGGATCCCGCTCCCGCGACCTGGGCGGTCCTGCTGGGCCGGCTCAGCCGGGTCCGGGAGCTGGCCGCTCAGCAACTCCTGGAGAAATCCAATGCCAGCACCCTGGACAAGCTGGATTTGGAGCGGCAGAAGCAGCTCCAGACCTGGGAGGGGAAGCTGGATCCCAAGAAGGCCCAGGATTTCGACCTTTGCATGGCGGCTTCAAAATCGTGGCTGGACTATTTAGCCGCGCTCCAGGATGTCACTCCAACCCTGCTCTCCAAGGCCACCGCCCGTCGGCAGATGCTCCAGTGTTTCGGTGGCGGCGACGCCCAGGAAGGCGATCAGGGGACGGGTGCCTCGCCCTTCCTCAAGGCCCACGGGAGCGTCCTGGCGATGGAAATCCTGCTGCGCTCTGACAGCGCCTGCAAGCTGGTGTGGGACCTGGTACGGGGACCGCTGAATCACACCATGGCCTTCAGTCTCGACGAGACGGCCACCCTGCTTCAGGAACAATGGGAACAGACGGTGCTGAGCTCCCTGCGGGAGAAGGATCCCGGCCAGCTGCACAAGGTGCTGTTCAATCCCGCCGACGGCAAGGTATGGGCCTTCCTCAAGGGCCCCGCCAAGCCTTTCGTGATGAAGACCGACTCCGGTTACATACCCCGGCGCGCCTTCAGTAACCAGACCTTGCCCTTCATGCCGGATTTCTTCAACTTCCTGAAATCCGCCGAAGACGGCGAATTGGTCTACCAGACCAGCTTCACAGTCACCCTCGAGACTCTTCCCCTGGAAGTGAATCCCGGCGCCATGGTGACCCCCACCGGGAGCAGGCTCTGTCTGCAGACCCCCGACAGCGGCCGGACCTGCCTGGAGAATTTCAACTTCAACCAGAGCGCCGTCTTCAAGTGGGAGCCCGAGACCAGCGGCGAGGCCAGCCTCCATATCCAGTTGCCTAGCCTCACCCTGACCCGCACCTGGCCTGGCCCCTCCGGTTTCGCGCTCTTCCTGAAGGACCTAGCGACGGGCACCCGGTCCTATGCCGCCAGCGAATTCCCCGAGGCCGAGGACAAGCTCCGGGCGCTGGGCATTACCTGGATCCGGGTGGCCTATCGGATTCAGGGCGGCGACAAGGTGCTGCGCTACCTCCGCCGAACCCCCACCCAGGTGCCCCTGGACATCGTCGCCATCGACACCGAGGATTGATCACGGGATTTTCCATGGAACTCAAGGACATCGGCTCAACTCCAGTTTCCGAGACCCTCCCGGCCGGCTGCAATGTGACCGCCCTGCCGGATTTCGAGGCCCTGGAGGCGGAGATCGCCAAACTGGCGTCCGTGGCTGAGACCGGGAGTCTCGACTGGGACGAGGTGATCCGACTCGCTACCGGCCTCCTCCAGCAGGGCAAGGACCTGAAGGTCGGGGGTTGTCTGTGTGCGGCTCTGGCCCAGACCCGACGCCAGGAAGGCCTGGCTCTGGGCCTGCACATTTACCGGGAGCTCCTGGAAGGTTTCTGGGAAGCCATGACTCCGCCCATCGCCCGGATGCGGGGTCGGCGCAATGTCGTCCAATGGCTGCTGGACCGGATTGCTCTTGTGGGCCCCGGTTGGCCGGTGGTGGCCTGGCCCAAGGACCAGCGCGATCCCTTTCTGGCGGACTTGCTGGCCATTGACGAATTCCTGGCGGCGCACATGGAGGAGGCACCGATCCTGCGCCCGCTCATCCAGCAGGCCCGAGTCTGGGTGGAGGAACCCCAGGAGGCTCCTTCGAGGGCACCAGCAGCGCCTCCTCGGCCCGGCTCGCCCAGCGAGGCGCCGACCCCTGCGCCCCTGCCCCGGAACTCGCCTCCGGCGCTCACCGTTCCGTCCACTGAGGGAGCGGACCCCACGCAACTGCTCGCGCAGACCCTGGATCACCTTGCCCAGGTGGGCGGGCTGCTCCTGGACCAGGACCCGTCCAATCCGGTGCCGTATGTGCTGAATCGGGTCGCCGCCTGGTTGGCGCTCCGTGCTCTGCCCACCGCAGACCAGGGCCAGACCCGCATTCCGCCACCCGCAGCCCAGGCCACCGATGCCCTGGCTGCGGCCCGGACCGCCCAGAACACGAGGCTGATCCTGACTCAGGCGGAGGCCCTGCTCCCGGGGCACATCTTCTGGCTGGATCTCAACCGCATGGTGACGGAGAGCCTGGACGCCCTGGGCTGGGGAGGCGCAGCCCGGACCGTGGAGCAGGAGACCCGCAGCTTCGTCCGCAAGATGCCGGGGCTGGAGTCCCTGACCTTTGCCGATGGCACGCCGTTCGCCGACGAGGCTACCCGGCAGTGGCTGCAGCAAGCTGTCGGCGGCGAAGCCAGAGCGTCCTCCCCCGGGGAGGCTGGGAACAAAGCCCATGAGGAGGCCCGTCGTTTGGCCGGTGCTGGCAACCTGGCGCAGGCTGTGACTCTTCTCGCCCAGGAGGGCCAGAGTGGAACCGTTGGCCGCGAGGCCTTCCGCTGCAAGGTCACCCTGTGCGGACTGCTGGCGCGGGGCCGGAAGGGCCGCGTGGCCGGGGCGGTGGCCCGGGACCTGCTGGTCGACCTGGAGCGATTTCAGGTGCCCGCCTGGGAGCCCGAGTTGGCCGTGCAAGCCCTGCAGGCCATCCTCGCCGGACTCTATTCCGAAAATCGGGACGCCAATGACCCGCTTGTGCAATCGGCCTTCGGGCACCTGGCCCTTCTGGACCCGGCGCAGGCCCTCGAACAGTCATGACGCAGCATCATTCCAGCAGCAATCCCCAATAACCCAGGCGGCCTCGACCGTCCCCAGCAGAGGAGTTGAAGCATGAGTCAAGAGTCAACCATCGCCCCCAAAGAGCGTGTCAACATTGTCTATCGGCCAGCGACGGGAGACGCGAAAGAAGAAGTCGAACTGCCCTTGAAGGTCCTGGTCATGGGCGATTTCACGCAGCGGGGTGATGACACACCGCTGGAGGACCGGGCTCCGATCAGCGTCGACAAGGAGAGCTTTGACGAGGTGCTCAAGGCTCAGAAGCTGAAACTGGAGGCCCTGGTACCGGACAAGTTGTCCGGATCACCCGATGCACAACTGAGCCTGAACCTGGAGTTCAAGAGCCTCCGGGACTTCGAGCCGGATGCCATCATCCAGAAGGTTCCGGAGTTGCAGAAGCTCATGGAACTCCGGGAAGCCCTCAAGGCCCTGAAGGGCCCCTTGGGGAATGTCCCTGAATTCCGTAAAAAGATCCAGGAACTCATCGAGAATCCCGGATCCCGGGAGAGGATCCTCAAGGAATTGGGCATCGAATAGGAGCACGACATGACCATTGACCCCAAGAAATCCGTCACCGGAGCCGCCGTTGAGGCGACTGCGTCCGAGGCTTCCATCCTCGACGAAATCATCCTCGCCACCAACATGAAGCCGGCCGACGAGGGCTATGCGATGACCAAGGCCGGGCTGCAGGCGTTCATCAACGAATTGGTGAAGCCGGAGCGCAGCGAGGCCCGGGTGACCCAGGCCCTCGCCGACGACATGATCGCCGGCATCGACCGTAAGCTCAGCGCCCAGGTGGATGCCATCCTCCACCAGGAAGCCTTCCAGAAGCTCGAGACCGCCTGGCGCTCGTTGCGCTACCTCGTGGACCAGACGGACTTCCGGGAAAACATCAAGGTCGAGCTGCTCAACCTTAGCAAGCAGGATCTCCAGGACGACTTCGAGGACGCCGCCGACATCACCAAGAGCGGTCTCTACAAGACGGTTTACACCCGTGAGTACGGGCAGTTCGGCGGTCAGCCCTACGGCCTCATCGTGGGCAACTACGAGTTCGGCCCCGGCCCCCAGGACATCAAGCTGCTCCAGGGCCTTGCCAGTGTCGCCTGTGTGGCGCACGCGCCCTTCGTGGCCGCCGCCGGTCCCGAATTCTTCGGCCTCAAGGAATTCGCCGGCCTGCCCAACCTGAAGGACCTCAGCTCCATCTTCGAGATGCCGCAGTACACCAAGTGGCGCGGCTTCCGCGAGAGCGAGGATTCCCGCTATGTCGCCCTGACCCTGCCCCACTTCCTCCTGCGCGTTCCCTACGGCCCCACCACCAAGGCCGCCAAGAACTTCAACTACATCGAGAATGTGTCAGGCAGCGACAAGGACTACCTCTGGGGCAACGCCGCCTTCGCCTTCGCCTCCCGGATCACCGACAGCTTCGCGAAGTACCGCTGGTGCGCCAACATCATCGGCCCCTCGGGCGGCGGCGCGGTGCAGGACATGGTGATCTATCAGTACGAGGCCATGGGCGAACTGCAGACCAAGATCCCCACCGAGGTGCTCATCTCCGAACGCCGCGAATACGAGTTGGCCGAAGCGGGCTTCATCTCCCTGACCATGCGCAAGGGCAGCGACAACGCCGCCTTCTTCTCCGCCAATTCAGTGCAGAAACCCAAGACCTTCGGCAACAACCCCGAGGGCAAGAGCGCCGAGACCAACTACAGGCTCGGCACCCAGCTGCCGTACATCTTCGTGGTGAACCGCCTGGCCCACTACATCAAGGTCATCCAGCGCGAGAACATCGGCACCTGGAAGGAGCGCGTGGACCTGGACACCGAGCTCAACAGCTGGATCCGGCAATATGTGGCGGACCAGGAAAGCCCCTCCCCTGGTGTGCGCAGCCGACGGCCCCTGCGCAAGGCGGAGATCACGGTCTCGGACGTCGAGGGCGACCCCGGCTGGTACCGGGTCGACATGAAGGTCCAGCCCCACTTCAAGTACATGGGTGCCTCCTTCAGCCTGTCCCTGGTGGGCAAACTCGATAAGAAATAAGCCCCGTTCCATCCAATCACTCTCCATGGGCCCTTGCCCATTTTTCCCGGAGGTTTTCCAATGCCAATGCCCATCCACCTGAAATTGAAGGGTACCAAGCAGGGCGTGATCGAGGGTTCCTGCACCATGAAGGGCCGGGAGAAGACGATCCTGGTCCAGGGTGTGGACCACAGCATCGACATCCCCAAGAGCCCGCAGACCGGCCTGCCCACCGGCAAGCGGGTCCACGGCGCCCTCACCATCATCAAGGAAGTGGATAAATGCTCGCCCAAGCTGCTCCAGGCGCTCTGCTCCGGCGAACAGCTCACGGAAGTGGAGCTGGAGTTCTACCGCATCAAGCCTTCCGGCGAGGAGGAGAAGTACTACACCATCAAGCTGACCAACGCCATCATCGTGGGCGTCAAGACCTGGTTCCCCAACTGCCTGCAGACAGAAACCAAGGCCTTCGGCCATATGGAGGACATCTCCTTCACCTATTCCGGGATCCGCTGGACCTGGACCCCCGATGGCATCGAGGCGGAAGACAGCTGGGATGCCCCCAAGGCCTGAGCCCGGTTTCGCCGCGCCGCGCCCCGGGCCGTGGGCACCCTCCCCCGGTCCGGGCGCGCGGATCTTCAACGATCCTCATGTCGGAGTGGTCCCATGGTCTTCCAGGAGCGGCTCCTGCAGCGGATAAGGAACCAGGAGAGTCCGCCCGCAGAGCGGGATCCGGGGTCCCTCGCCCAGGAAGTGAATTCCATCATCGAGCACCTCCAGCGGCTCCTGAACACCCGCCAGGGCAGTGTGCCCATCCGGCCCGACTACGGGGTTCCGGATTTCTCCCACCTCACCGGGGAGACCTTCACCGATATCGCCCTGGAGATGCAGCAGTCCCTCCGCAAAGTTTTGGAGACCTTCGAGCCCAGGCTGACCCGGATCCAGGTCGGTTTCGACCCCAAGGACGAGGACCGAACCCTCCTCCGCTTCCGGATCGAAGGCGTCCTGGCGCGAGACGAGCGGGTGCCCCTGACCCTGGACACTTCCATCTCACCCGAAGGACGCGCCTCGGTGAACACCTGAACCCTCGTTGAGGAAGGAACGGCCCTTGATCGACACCTACTACCAAGAGGAGTTGCAGAATCTGCGGGAGGCCGCCACGGCCTTCGCCAAGGCCCATCCCGCCCTGGCCCCCATGCTCGGCGAACCCGCCGCCGATCCGGATGTGGAGCGCCTCCTGGAGGGTGTCGCCTTCCTCACCGGTATGATCCGCGGCAAGCTCGATGATGACTTCCCCGAGATCATCCACGGCCTCATGGACCTGGTCTTCCCGCACCTGCTCCGCCCGGTGCCCTCCGCCTGCATCCTGGCCTTCGAGCCCAAGCCCAACCTCCGCGAGACGATCAGGGTCAAGGCGGGCACCTCGGTGGCCTCCATCCCGGTCGACGGCACCACCTGCCGATTCCGCACCTGCCAACCGGTGGAAGTTCATCCGCTCAAGCTCACGGGCGCCGAACTGCAGACCCTGGCCGGGAAGAACCCCACCATCCGGCTCAACTTTCAGCTCAACGAACTGCCCCTGGCGCAGTGGCGGCCCACGGAACTGGTCCTCTACCTCGGGGAGAGCCACGCTGAGGCTTCCACCCTGCATCTCCTCCTCACCCGCCATCTGGAGCGCATCCAGGTCATCCCCGCCGCCGGCGGCAGTCCCTGGGTCCTGCCGGGCTCGGCCCTGGAGCCCGTCGGCTTCGGCCTGGACCAGCCCCTCGTGCCCTTCCCGGGCCACGCCTTCGAGGGTTTCCGCCTCCTCCAGGACTACTTCACGCTGCCCCAGAAGCACCTGTTTCTGGCCTTGCGCGGCTGGGAACAATGGCTGAACCGGGGGACCGGGACCAGCTTCGATGTCCTGCTGGAGCTGGGCCCGACCCCGGTGGAGCCGCCCCGCATCCGGCCCGAGCACTTCGTCTTGTTCGCGACGCCGGTGGTGAATCTTTTCAAGGCCGAAGCCGAGCCCATCACCCTGGACCACCTGCAGGAGCGCGTCCGGATCCACCCGGGCGGCTACCCCCGGGACCACGCGCGGGTGTTCAGCGTGGACCGGGTCATCGGCTACGCCCAGGGCTCTGTGGCGCGGCGGGACTACGCCCCCCTCGAAGTGTTCGCCCGGCATGCCCAGACCCAGGCGGTCTACCAAGTGCGGCGGAGCCGCTCCCTCCTGGACGGCACGCCGGAGACGCATCTGTCCTTCAGCTACCCCATGGACAGCCCCGGGCCCACCCTGGAGACCCTGACCGTGGCCCTCACCTGCAGCAACGGCAGCCTTCCGGCTCGGCTGAAAATGGGTGAGATCTGCCGTCAGACCGAGGAGTCCTCGGGACTCCTGACCATGCGGAACCTCTTTCCTCCCACGCTGCCTCCGGAACCGGTCCTGGACCGCAACAACCTCTGGAAGCTGCTCTCGCACCTGAGCCTGAACCTCAGCGGCCTGGCAGGCCCGGAGAGCCTCCGGGAACTCCTCCGGCTCTATTGCCTCCAGGGTTCCGACCGCGCTTCCCTGCCGATCCAGCTCAAGCGGATCGAGGGGATCCAGGGCCTGAAGACCGAACCTGCGGACCTTCTGGTGCGTGGGCAGGTCCTCCGCGGTCAGCGGGTGCAACTCACCGCCGACTGCACCTGCTTCGCCAGCCTGGGCGACCTTCACCTGTTCGCCACCGTGCTGGAGCGGTTCATGGCGGCCTTCAGCACCCTCAACTCCTTCTCCCGCTTCACCCTCAAGGAATCCACCCTCGGAGAGACCACCACATGGCCCGCAAGGCTCGGGGACCGTCCCCTCACCTGAAGACCGGCCTGCTGGAAAAGGGCCATCGCTACGCTTTCGCCCAGGCCCTGCGCCTGCTCCGGAGGGTCGTGGCCCAGGAGCGCGGCGGCCGCGACGCCCGCAGCCTCTGGCGCCGGGTGAAGATCCGGCCAGACCTGTCCATGAGCTTCGCCCCGTCGGATATCCTCTCCATCCGCGAAACGGAGGCCTCCCAATACTGCATGACCGTGGCCTTCCTGGGCCTCTACGGGGCCTCCTCGCCGCTCCCGAACTTCTACACCGAGGATCTGTTCGAGGAGGAGGGTGCGCACCGGAGCGTCAGCCGCGACTTCCTCGATGTCCTCAACGGGGCCGTCTATCCCCTGTTCTTCCAGAGCTGGGCCAAGCACCGCCTCTTCCATGCCCTGGTCGAAGGGGAGGACGCCGAGGCCCTGGAACGCCTGTTCTGCCTGCTGGGGGCTGCCCCAGCAGGCCCAGACCTGCCAAGCCCTGGAACCCTTCGCTCTGCTCAGATATCTGGGGCTGTTCGGCCTCGCGTCGAGACCGGCGGAAGGGCTCCGGGCCCTCCTGGCGGATCATTTCGAAGAACCGAGCATTCAGGTGGTTCCCTGCGTGGAGCGCACCGTGCCGATCCCCGAGGAGCAACGCTGTCAGCTGGGCCAAGCCAACCACCAACTAGGCGTGGAGGCCTGTCTGGGGTCCACGGTGCAGGATCGCATGGGCAAGTTCCGGGTCGAGATCGGCCCCCTGGATGCTGACGGCCTGCAGCGCTTCCTTCCCGGCGGCACGGCCAGCCGGGAGATGGCCGAACTCATCCGCCTGTACTGCCGGGATAGCCTGGCCTGGGAACTCCTGATCAAGATCCAGGCCGTGGACTCCATCGGAGCCCGGCTGGGTTCGTCCGCCTGGTCCCGCCTGGGCCTGGACGCTTGGCTCGCGGCGCCCCAGACCGCACCCGCCGTCACCGCCGTCACCTTCCAAGGCGCCGCACTCTGGAACCCTGCCCAGGCCGGAGCCCTCCCGAGTTCGCCCTCTTTCCTGACAAACGGAGCGTTCGCATGATCAGCGTTGGCCTGAAACCTCTCATGAACCGGCTGAACCGGACTTGCACCAACGCCCTCCAGGGCGCTGCGGGGCTCTGCGTGGCCCGCGCCCACTACGAAGTGACCGTGGAGCACCTGGTGGCCAAGCTCCTGGAAGAGACCGGCGCGGACTGGGCGCCGATTCTGCAGGCCTCCGGGGTGGAACTCGGCGGCGTGCAGAAGCTCCTGGAGCAGACCCTGGGCGATCTGCGCACGGGCAACGCCGGCAAGCCGGTGTTCAGCCCGATCCTGCTGGACCTGCTCCAGGATTCGTGGCTGATCAGTTCGGTGGATCTGGCCGACCGGGAAATCCGCTCCGGGGCCGTCCTGCTGGTCCTGTTGGCCAAGCCGGGCCTCTACACCTCCGGTCGCTATATTGAACTCCTGGGGCGGATCAACCGGGAGACCCTGACCCGGGACTTCTGGACCCTCACGAAGCACTCCACCGAGAACGCCCCGTCCGCCGCCGCCGCAGGTGCCGAAGGGCTCCAGCCCGCCGGCAAGGGAGGCGAAGCCACCTTCATCCAGCGCTTCTGCCAGGACTTCACCCAGAAGGCCCGGGACGGCGGCATCGACCCGGTCTTTGGCCGGGACAATGAGATCCGACAAATGGTGGACATCCTCGCCCGCCGCAGGAAGAACAATCCGATCTGCGTGGGCGACCCCGGCGTGGGCAAGACCGCCGTGGTGGAAGGCTTGGCCCTGCGCATCGCCGAGGGCGATGTGCCGGATCTGCTGCAGGGCGTAGCCCTCCTGGGCCTGGACCTAGGCCTGCTGGAGGCGGGCGCCGGCATGAAGGGCGAATTCGAGAACCGCCTGAAGGGCGTCATCAACGAGATTAAGGCCAGCGAGAAACCGATCATCCTGTTCATCGACGAGGCCCACACCCTGATCGGCGCCGGCGGCACCGCCGGAGGCAGCGACGCGGCCAACCTCCTCAAGCCGGCCCTGGCCCGGGGCGAATTGCGCACGGTGGCCGCCACCACCTGGAGCGAATACAAGAAGTACTTCGAGAAGGATCCGGCCCTGGCGCGGCGCTTCCAGTTGGTGAAGCTGGATCCGCCCACGGTGGAGGACACCGTGCTCATCCTCCGCGGTCTCCGGGCCAGCTACGAGAAGGCCCACAAGGTGGTGATCCGGGACGACGCGGTCCAGGCCGCGGCCTCCCTCTCCGACAAGTACATCACCGGCCGCTTCCTGCCCGACAAGGCCATCGATCTGCTGGACACCGCCTGCGCCCGTATCAAGATCAACCTCACCTCCAAGCCCCCTTGCCTGGAGGACCTCGAGCGCACCATCCAGGCCCTGGGACGGGAACAGGGCGCCCTGGAGCGGGACCGGGACCATGGCGTGGCCATCGACGAGGAACGGCACCGGGAGATCCTGGCGGAGATCACCCGGAAGGAGGAGGAGACCGAGACCCTGCGCCTGCGCTGGAAGCGTTAGCAGGAGGCCGCCCACGGCGTCCTGGAAGCCCGGGAGGCCCT
Organism: uncultured Holophagaceae bacterium; assembly: GCA_903868115.1. Lineage (GTDB taxonomy): Bacteria > Acidobacteriota > Holophagae > Holophagales > Holophagaceae > JAYREN01. Next base: position 13,180 of record CAIPUA010000184.1, on the reverse strand, counting down.
GCGGGCCGCGGCCCCGGAGGGCCGGGATGCGGCCGCCAAATCCCTGGCCGAGGCCGGTGCGGGGCTGGTGGCAATCCAGGGGGACCAGGCCTTGATTCAGATCGAGGTGAACCCCGATGGGGTGGCCCAGGTGGTCTCGGATTGGACCGGCATCCCCCTGGGCAAGGTGCTGCGCAACGAGGCCGCGACCATCCTCAACCTGGCCCCCCGGCTCGGGGAGCGGATCAAGGGCCAGGATCACGCCCTGGCCGCCATGGGCGAGGTCCTCAAGGCCGCCAAGGCCGGCATCAAGAACCCTGACCAGCCCCTGGGCGTGTTTCTCTTCGTGGGGCCCAGCGGCGTCGGCAAGACCGAAACGGCCCTCTGCCTCGCGGATTTGCTATTCGGTAGTGAGAAGCAGGTGGTGTCCATCAACATGAGCGAATTCCAGGAACGCCACACCGTGAGCCGCCTGGTGGGTTCGCCTCCGGGCTATGTGGGCTACGGGGAAGGGGGCATGCTCACCGAGGCCGTGCGCCAGAAGCCCTACTCCGTGGTGCTCCTGGACGAGTGCGAAAAGGCCCACCCGGATGTGATGAACGCGTTCTACCAGGTGTTCGACAAGGGCATCATGTCCGATGGCGAAGGCAAGGAGATCAGCTTCCGCAATACCGTCATCATCCTCACCAGCAACCTGGCCACGGATGTGATTCAGGAGATGACCAGTCAGGGCCCGATTCCGGTGGAGCCCGTCACCGCCGCCATCCGGCCGTTGCTCAGCCACCACTTCAAGCCCGCCCTCCTGGCCCGCATGACCATCGTCCCCTTCTACAGCCTGGACCCTTCCGCCCTGCAGGGGATCGTGGCCCTGAAGCTGAAGCGGGTGGCCCGGACCCTGTGGGACAACAACCGCATGGTCCTGGAACACACGGACGCGGTGGTGGATCAGATCACCGCCCGCTGCACGGAGGTGGAGACCGGCGCCCGCAACATCGAATACATCCTCAATGGCAGCATCCTGCCCCAACTCAGCCAGGAGATCCTGGCGGCCATGGGCACCGGCACCTTGCCCTCCAAGGCCCTGCTGGAGGTCGCGGAAGACGGCGGCTTCCGGTTCCGCTTCGAACCCTGAACCCATGCGGAGCCGGCCATGAAGAGACTCTGGATCACAGCCCTGGACAAGGACGAGGTCGGCGTGCAGCGACTCATGGCCGCAGCCAAGGCCTATGGCCTGGCCGCCAGCGGCCACTTCTGGACCGATGACCTGGCCAAGCTGGCCTGGGCCGGCGCCCGGGAGGAACTGGGCCATTCGGATACGGGCGCCTGGGCCATCCTCGCCACGCCGGAGACCCTGGCCAAGGCTTCCATCCGCCAGGGCCTGGCCCTGTTGGCCCTGGAACTGCAGTCCCGGAAGGGCCCCGGTTTCCCGGTTTTCCTCCTCGCCCAGGACACCGCCCCGTCCGTGACGGACCTGCCCACCCCCCTGCGGGGTGCCCAGACCTTCCGGCTGGAGGACCCGGCCCTGGCCGTCAAGCTGGTGGCCGCCGCCAACCGGCCCCTGACCGCCACTGGGGCGGAATACCGCTTGGCCCTGTATCCCACCCAGGGCCTGGGCCTGTGGTTCGAAGTGGGCCCCGCCCTGGGCGAGAGCTGGAATGGCGCCCTGTTCGGAGTCTCCGTCGGTGCCATCGACGCCCACGGCATCGGCCCCAAGGGGCGCCTGCCGGAGCGGAGCACGCTGGAATACCCCATGCAGGGGCTCCAGTTGGAACTGGGCGGCACCCCACACACCGCCTGGGCTGTGCGCAACATCCTGGACCCAGATTCCTCCTACTACCTCCGGGTCCACGACCTGGCGGGGTCCCTCGTGTTCGGTCCCTTCCCGGAAGGCGACGCGGCGGAGCTGTTCCGGATCCAGCTCAACTGACCGGCTTTCCAAAAAACCGTCAAGGATCGCTCAGATGACCTACCTGGAAGAAAAAAGTTTCAATTTCAGATCTCTTTCTCCCAAGACCAAGGCCGACACCTTCGCGGTGGTCAACTTCACGGGCCGGGAGGCCATCTCGACTCCCTACGAATTCACCATCAAATTGGTGACCGGCGACGCCGATGTGGACCTGGAGGATGTGCTCAATAACGGCGCCACTCTCTACCTCCGGCCGGACAAGAAGCTACCCATTCACGGTGTGCTCGCAAGCCTGGAACTTGAGTCGGAGATCGATGGCAACTACTTCTACACGGCTCTTCTGGTCCCCCATCTGTGGCAGTTGACGATGTTCGATGTCAGCGAGGTCTACCTCGACATGACGGTGCCCGAGATCCTGGAGCAGGTTCTCCGGGAGGGTGGGCTGGGGTCCAAGGATTACGATCTGCGCCTGATGCGCGAATACCGCCGCTGGTCCTACGTCTGCCAGTACCAGGAGACCCACCTCAACTTCCTCTCCCGCTGGATGGAGCGCGAGGGGATCTGTTATTTCTTCGACCAGGGGGAGGACCAGGAAAAGCTGATCATCACCGACACCGCCATGGCTCACAAGGACCTGCCCGATGACAAGAGCGTCAACTACGTTCCGCCCTCGGGGTTGGATATTTGGGGCCAGAAGCAGGCGGTGACGGCGTTTCTCGGCCGCCAGCATCCCGTCCCCCGCAAGGTCACCCTTCAGGACTTCAACCACCGCTGCTCGCCGCCCACCATCACAGGGGAGGCCGAGGTGTCCTCCAAGGGCCGAGGCGAACTCCATATCTACGGCGAACACGTCAAGGACAACGACGAGGCCACGGCCTACGCCAAGCTCAGGGCCCAGGAACTCCTGTGCAGGCAGCGGGTCTATCATGGCGAGGGGGCCGCGAACTTCCTGCGCGTGGGCTGGCACTTCGAACTGGCCCGCCACTTCAAGGACGCCTACAACCGCAAGTACTTGCTCACCGCCCTCGAACACCACGGCAGCCAGGCCGCCATTCTGCTGCCCGGAGTGGGGGCCGCCGTGGCCGAGGGCGAGCGCAAGCCTTACTACACCAACTCCTTCGAGGCCATCGAGGACGACATCCAGTTCCGCCCCGAACGCAAGACCCCCAGACCCCGATTCTACGGGACCATCAACGCCAAGGTCAGCGCCGAGGGCAGCGGCCAGTACGCCGAGATCGACGAGTACGGGCGCTACAAGGTCAAGCTGCCCTTCGACCGCTCCGACCGTGCCGGCCAGAAGGCCTCCAGCTGGATCCGCATGGCCCAGCCCTTCGCCGGGCCCGACGAGGGCATGCACTTCCCGCTGCGCAAGGGGGCGGAGGTTCTGCTCACCTTCATGGACGGCGACCCTGACCGGCCCATCATCGCCTCTGCCGTGCCCAGCGCCGAGGGGCAAAGCATCATCGTCGACAAAAACGCCACCAAGAACATGATCAAGACCTCCGGTGGCAACTACATGCACTTCGAGGACCTAGCCGGGAAACAGCGCATTCTGATGAGTTCACCCACCGCCGACTCCTGGGTGCGCGTGGGTGCACCCAACGACCCGATCGACCCGCTCATCGTGGTTCCCGGCGATTCCATCGCCACCTATACCGATGGTACCGGGACCTGGAGATTGCTTTCCTCCGCCGGCGCCCCGGTTCCATCACGGGTCGCCGCCGCCGCCGACAACAACGCGAGTCTCAAATATCGCCTCACGAAAAATTTCTATGTCGCGCGCCATGACACGGTGTACAAAATTTTCTCAGCATCCCCAGCCGCCAGTGTCATTGAAGGCACCAGTGTCCTAGGCGTCCACATTGACGACCCTCTCTGGGTCTTGACCCCGACCATGTCCAGTCACACGGTGGGCAGCACGCACACCCTTGACGGCAAGGATTGGACCCTGGGCGCAGCCGTTACGGTGGCCAATAACAGTTCTCAGAGCCTCGCCTTTTATCGGGAGAAGACCGTCGCGCTCAAGGTGCAGAAGGACCTTCCGACCGACGCCAACGGCATCCGCATCCGTTCCGCAGGCAACATCTGGACTGAGGCCTACAACCGCTATGCGGACTACCGCATCGGCGGCCCGACCGAAAAAGACAGAGTCCCCTCCAGTCTGCAATATCTGTGGGACAAGTTCTACGCCTCCACCCCGGCTTTCGCCCCCACCGGCATGCTGGCCTACAAATATGGCGAAGGTGTGCCGAACCCGGTCTCGGCCTCCGATTTGGCATCAATGAGTGCGCTGGCCCGCCGGGGGAAAGTCCAGCTCGCCATGGGCGACACCTTCAATGTCCAGGAAGGCAACATCTACGACTTCGGCGGCTACTGGAACTACAACCTTGGCAATAGCTATCTCGAAGCCTATATGCCGCAGTCCGGGGTCGAGCTGAATGCAACGCTGGACCGGGACCGGGCCGACAAGGGCGGGCCGAACTACACCAAGATTTCCGGCATCGACAGTCATGGCGCGAATGTCTGGGTCACCAAAAAAATCGGCACCGAGGACGGTCGGGTTGCCTCCTACGACTTCGCCACCGAGATGGACACCCTGGAGGTGAAAAACAATGTCAGAGCCATCACCTACAAATACAACTCCCATACGACCGACTATGCCTATGACGGTGATGGCTTTATCTTCAGCGAGATTGACGATGAAGTCGCCACGGGCATCAGGAGGGAGACGGTCACTCACCCCGGCGGCGCGGTTTACAAGTTCGACTTCGTCGAGGACCACATCGACCACTACTCCCAATTCGCCTGGAGCATGCAAGAGAAACAGTCGGCCGAGTTCGCCCTGGGTGTCGCTTTCTCCTTCAAATTCGAAGGCAATGCCGGGATTGCGGTGTCCGTCTCCGTCAATCTCAAGGCCGATTTTGAGATCGCCAACGGCCTGACCTTCAAGCTCTCGACCGGGCTCGCCATGGACATCGATCTCGATCTCAAGCTCGGCACCGGCGTCGAGATCGACAACGACGGCAAACTGACTTTCAAGGCGGTGGGGTTCCGGGCCCGTAAAGAGGCTCTGCTCGAGGCGAAAAAGAACGAACTCCGGTTGGAAAGCATTGAAGCCAAAATCAAGGACCAGAGACTCATGCTCAGCAAGAGCGACTTTGATCTGAGGAAATGCGTGTTGCATCTGAATAATTCCGATCTGCATTTTGACTTATGACGCTCAAGGTTTTCAGACCCCTGCAGGTCGGCTTCAACTCCCGGGTGCTGGAGCAGGATCGGAAATTTCATTTCATCGCCTCGGCGACGCTGGGAATCAATCTCCAGACCGGCGCGTCGATTCTGGAGACCGACTTCCTCAAGGATTCCTTTGAGGCCATGGGCACCACCTCCCTGCCCGATATGGGCATGCCCAAGCCCAACGGTGAGGTTCTGCTTTCGGGAAAATGCTTTGCCCCTAACCGGAGCCCGGTCCAGGGTTGTCCCGTCAGCCTGCGGGTCGGGACGATCGATAAGACCCTCTATGTCTTCGGCGACCGTTTCTGGAAACCGGGTTTGGTCCTCAAGGACATGACCGAGCCCGCCCCGTTTGCCGAGATGCCGCTGGCCTTCGACCGGGCCTTTGGCGGCGAGGGTTTTGCCCCCAATCCTTCGGGCAAGGGCTTCGCCCCCATCAAGAGTCAGGACGGTCTCCACCCCCTGCCCAATATCGAGGACCCGAAGCACCTGATCGGCCTCGCGGGTGATCGGCCCGCGCCCGTCGGGTTCGGGACCCTCGACCCCGCCTGGCCCCAGCGCATGCGCTTCTCGGGGACCTACGATGCCAACTACAAGACCAACTATTTCCCCGGATACCCGGCAGACCACGACTGGCGCTACTTCCTCTGCGCACCCGAGGACCAGTGGACCCCGGACTTCTTTCGCGGTGACGAAGACTTTGCCCTGAGCCACCTCCACCCCGACCTTCCGCAAGTGGCGGGCAAGCTGCCGGGCTTTTATCCCCGCTGCTTCATCCTCCGCGAGCGCAAAGAGCTTCCGCCGGCCTTCCTGGAACTGCCTCTCAACCTCGACACCATCTGGTTCTTCCCCGAAAAACTCCTCGCCCTGCTCATCTTCCGCCGGGGGGTCGAGGTCGAGGATGACGAAGGCGAAAAGATCACCCACGCGATCCTTGGCTACGAAGACCGCGCCCAGCAGCCCCGCGACCCGGAGCATTACCGCCGGGCGCTGGACCGCCGCCTGACAAGCCAGGACGCGATGCTCAACATCTTCAACACCTCGGACCTGATTCCCGACGGCCACAAGTGCGCCATGGAAATTTTCATGGAGCAGGCACTGGGTGGCGCCCCCAAATCCGAGTTCGGCAAGAACCTGGACGCCAAGGTCGAAGGCATCAGGAAGATGGTCGACGAGAAGGTCGAAGAGGCCATCGCGAAAACCGAAAAGGGGCTCGACGGAATCGCCGTTCCCGCCGACGTCAAGGCCCAGATGCCGGATGGGGGCAAACTCGATCTGCGCGCCATGATGAACCGCAAGCCTGACAAGCCGGACGCCGAGGTCCAGGCGCTGAATGGCAAACTCGAATCGATCCTGCCCGGAATCACCGCCGGCGATGTGAAAAAGATCGACATGAAACAGTTCTCCTTTTCCAAGGTCGAGGAAATGATGGCGGCCGTTTCCGGGTTCACCGACCGGAAGGAAAAGGACGCCAAGAATCTGGCGAAAGTCGAACTCGGCAAGGCCCAAGACCAGCTCCGGGGAAAACTGACCTCGACCAAGGCAACGGGGAACCTGCCGCCGGAGTCCCAAGCCAGCCTAGAAGAAAGCCTGAAGACCCTCGAAGCCGTTGACCTCGACGCGCCTCGCGTAGCCGCCTTGCCCCGCCTGAACGCCGAGGAAATCATCGCCAGCCTGGATTCGGTCAACCCCCAGGTCTTCGCGGCCCTTCAGCACCTACAAGCCATGAAGCAGGCCGGCGTCCACGATGAACGGACGCAGACGCTGGAAAAGGAAATCCACGAGACGATGGAACGGGAAATGAGCCGGACCACGGAGGCCCTGCGCCAGGCGGAAAAGGACTTCAAGGGCATCTACCTCACCAGCGCGCAGTTCCTGTCCGACGGAACCTCGCCGCATAAGGCAACGGTCGAAAAGATCACCGAGAAGTTCCAGGCCGCCCTCGCCGAGTTCCGGCCGGTGGCCCAGGGCGATTGGGCCTGCATCGATCTTTCCGGCTGCAAGCTCGACGGCATCGATCTCTCCGGCGCCTACCTCGAACAGGTGAACTTCCGGGGTGCCAGCCTCCGCGGCGCCAATCTGCGCGGTGCCATCCTGGCCCGGTCCAACCTGGAAGACGCCGATTTTTCCGACGCGGATCTTTGCGAGGCCAACCTGGGTGGGGTCCGCGCCACCCGCACCCGCTTTCGCGACGCCAAGCTCAAAGCCGCCAAGCTCTCGAAGGGCAACTTCGCCGACGCCGATTTCAGCCGGGCCGAACTGGAGGGCGCGGAAACCCTGTACATCTCCATCGATGGCGCCCTCTTCGCCCAGGCCCACATGCCGGCGCTGCAATTCATCGAGTCGGTCATCGTCGGGGCCAAGTTTCCGGGCGCCGACCTTTCCGGCTGTGTATTTCTCAAAGGCCAGATCCGCGACGCCGACTTTACTGAGGCGCACTTGCCCCGCTGTTTGTTTGCGGACATGGTCCTCGACAGCGTCTGCTTCGACCGCACCGACATGCCGGAGGTCTGCTTCGCGGTGAGCGACCCGCAAAAGGCCGAGATGAAGCACCTGCGCTTCCGGGGCGCGAGCCTCAAGCAATCCAATTTCCAGGGGCTCGATCTCCGTGGCGCGGACTTCTCGGACGCCCGCCTGGAGAACTGCAACTTCGGCGGCGCCGATCTTTCCGATGCGGACCTGCGTCGGGCCTTCGCCCCGGGCGCCATGTTCCGCAAGGCGAGGCTCGAACGGGCGAAGCTCGACGGCATCGACCTGATGAACGGCTCGCTGGCCAAGGCCTTCCTGATCGATACCTCTTTGGTGAAGGCCAATCTCTTCGGGGTCGATTTCCTCCGCGCCACCCTCGGGAAAACCGACTTCCGCCACAGCAACCTGGAAAACACCCTGCTGCAGGACTGGAGGCCGTCATGACGGGTGATGAACTGTCCCGGCTCGTCAAGTCCGGTGAATTTTTCGTCCAGACGGATTTCTCCGGCCTCGATTGCCGGGGCGTGAATCTCTCGGGCGGGATCTTTTCCGAGGTGAAGTTCGACGGCGCCGATTTTTCCGGCGCCGATCTGCACGAGGCCACCTTCAATCGCTGCAGCCTCGACCAGGCCCGCTTTGTCGAGACCAACCTGCAGGAGACGACCCTCGCCAACAGCAGCCTGAAGGGAGCGAATTTCCAGTCCGCTCAGATCAAGCTGACCAAGTTCATCAAGGCCGACCTGACGGGGGCCGACTTCACCAACGCCCGCCTCGAGACCGGCATTTTCAACGAGTCCCCCATATCCGGCGCCAATTTCAGCGGAGCCGCCCTCGTGACCCCCGTCTTCAATGGCTGTGACCTCACCGACGCGAGTTTTGCCAAAGCCACCATCAGCAAGGGCATCTTTTTCGAGTGCCAGTTCGGCGGCAACGACTTCCGTGGCGTGGCCATCGACCTCTCCGCCTTCTGCAACGCCTCCTTCGAACAGGTCAATTTCAGCGGGCTCGATCTGGGCCGCTGCCAGTTTGTCGGCTGCAATCTCAAGGGCTGCAATTTCACCAACGCCAACGTCAAGCAGGGCGGGTTCCGCGACGCTACGCTGGAAAATTCACGCTTCGACGGGGCCGACCTGCAATTCGCCAATTTTTACGGCGCCAACCTCCAGGGTTCGAGCCTCCGCAACGCCAACCTGGAAAAGGCCAGCCTGCAAAAGGCCAAACTGAGTGGAGCCGATCTCTCTGGCGCCAACCTCTACATGGCCCAGCTCGCCGAACTGACGGCGGGCCAATGCAACTTCGCGGGCGCGACTCTCACCTACGCCGACCTTTCGCACGCCCGGATTTCCGAAGCCAATTTTGCCGACGCGAGCCTGTTCCGGGCCAATCTGCATGAGGCCGAGAGCGAGAAAACCATCTGGGCCGGCTCCGGAAAAAGCCTGGCCCTGGGCACCGATGAAAAACGCCTTCGGGCGGAACAATGGGGGAAGAAATGACGACGAAATTTGGAAATGTGGTCCCGTTGCGTTCGGCCGATCAGGCTCCCGAGGCCGCCCTGCGCGAGGCGCGAGTCATTTTCATCGATGGCGCCGACGCGTCCATCCGGATTGACGGGCGGCTCCTGCCGGCGCGGATCGCCTTCAGTTGCCTCGTCCGGCCCGCACCCGACGATCTGTGTCTGTGCGCTCGTCTCGAAAACGGCGACCATTGCATCCTGGGCATCCTCGAGCGGCCCGGCAGCCAGGACATGACCCTCTCCTTTCCCGCCGATGCCACCCTCGCCTCTGACAACGGCGCGCTCGCCTTCGCCTCCGGCAAGTCGCTAACCCTCGCCTCGGACGGGGCCTTGACTTGCATTTCCGACCGGGTGGTGCACAAGAGCCGCGAAGCGGTGGTGGACTATGCCACGGTCGTGGCCCGGGGAGAGGACCTGAAAGCGAGCTATACCCGCGTCACCCTGATCGGCCAGACGATCAGCACCGTGGCGCGGCAGGCGATTCAAAAATTCGTCAGCTACATCCGCCACACCGAAGAGGTTGACCAGATCAAGGCCGGTCAGATGACGCGCGGGGTAGACGGGCTGTACGCGCTGGATTCGAAATACACCATGATGACGAGCAAGAAGGACACCAAGATCGACGCCGAGCGGATCTTCATGGGCTGATCGAAAAAGGAGACTGTCATGTTGGCCAATTGCTCACTAGGGGGTATGGATTTCGGGTTCCCGGATGTGTGTCTCACGCCCGCGCCGCCCATCCCTTCCCCCATTCCCATCCCTTATCCCAATATTGCTGTGCCGATGATGGCCCTGCCGCCGACCACCAACATGAAGCACTTCATTTCGATGATGCCCGCCCATCACATGGGCACCGTCATCCCGATGACCAATGGCGACAACGTCGGCGTCTCGATGGGAGTGGCCTCCGGCACGGTGATGGGACCCGCCCGGAATACCTTTGGCAGCATCAAGGTCTTTACCGGCGGCATGCCCTCCACCAAGTGGCTTAGTCCCTCGCTGCAGAATTCCACCAATGTTCCGGCGGGCATGACCCTGGTCCCCTGCCAGTTCAAGGTATTCATCATGAGTTGAACGGGCCCGCCTCGGCGGCCGCGCAGGAGCCTCCATGACCGACCAGCCCCCGCAGGAAAACCAGACCACCACCATTCAGGTCCACGTGCCCCCGGACCTCGATTATGTCTTCCGCGACATATTCAATGTGTACGTAGGCGCCGGTGAGGTGGTGATCGAAATGGGCATCCGACACCGGGCCTTGCCGCAGCACGCCACCATCTCCAATCGCATCGTGATGTCCGTCGCCAGCGCCTACACTCTGATCCAGACTCTCAACCAAGCCTTGGCGGAAGCCCAGGAGAAGCTCCAGCAGAACCTGCGAAATAAGCAGGTGGGTGGCTAGAGAGGCAACCCCTAGGGGCGGGCGAGAAGCTCATCGACCAGTTGCATGAACTCCGCGATCTCAAAGGGTTTGGTCAGGGTTCGGTCGGCCCCGAGCCCCTTGGCCATGGGGAGGAAATTGGTTGCCTTCATGGGGATGCCGCCGGAAATGGCCAGGATCGGGACATGATATCCGGTGCTCCGGATCTTCATGATGGTCTCGATGCCTTCGGCCACGGGCATGATCAGGTCCGTCACCACTAGATCAAAGGGCGACTCCTCCAGAGCCTTGAAGCCAATGGCACCATTCGCCGCGCAGCAACACTCATGCCCGGCCTCCGTGAGCACATCCTGGAGGAGGTCCAGGATCTGGGGATCGTCATCGATGAGCAGAATATTTGCCAATTTAAGTACCTCTCTTATCTTGGGTGCTGATGAGCAATGGAATTAGGGCGCTGAGGATGGCACTGGGGAGCACGGGTTTCGGCAGGAGCGTGGACACTCCCGCCGCTTTCAGGGTGGCTGCATCCAGGCCTGAAACAAGGCCCGTCATCAGGATGAAGGGCAGACCGGGCTGGAGGCGAGCCACCTCCTGCGCCAACTGAAGACCCGTCATGCGCGGCATGGTCTGGTCGCAGAGCACAGCCTCGAAGGCGCCCGGGTTCGCGAGCAGGGCCTGGAGTGCCTCTGCACCATCCGCACAGGCCACAACGGTGCAGCCCGCGGCGGTCAGGACCAGGCTGAGCATCTCCCGGATCGGGAGTTCATCATCCACCAACAACAGGTGCCCCCGCAGCGAGACCGCATCCTCGGGTGAGTCCTGGATGGCACCGTTGGGCGCCGCAGGGCGCACTTCCGGAAGCAGGAGGTGGAAGCTAGTGCCGGAGCCGACTTCGCTCTCGACTTCGATGCTGCCGCCGGAACGCGTGATGATGCCGTGCACCATGGAAAGTCCCAGTCCCGTGCCTTCATTGACGCCCTTGGTCGTAAAGAAGGGCTCGAAGATCCGGCTCCGGATTTCCGGCGGAATCCCCGATCCGGTATCCCCCACCACGACTTCAATCCAGTCGGAGCCGTTTCTGGCAAGCCTGCGGGCTGACAGGGTCAGCGTGCCGATGATGTTTCCACGCATGGCATGCGCGGCATTCACACAAAGGTTCATGAGGACCTGATTCAATTCCGTGGGGTCCATCAGGACCGTGGCCTCGGCGGTATCGACCTCCACCCGCAGGGTGATCGTGGAGGGAAGGACCGCGCTCAGCATCTTCAAGGCATCTTCGATCGCCAACGCCACTACCAGAGGTTCCCGGCTGGTCTCAGTCTGCCGACTGAACAGCAGGATTTTCTGGACCAGGTCCTTGGCGCGTCTGCCCGCAAGCTCAATGCCATCAAGGTTCTTCCGGAGCGGGTCGGCCTTTCCCAGGCGGTAGAGAGCGACTTCGGTATTGCCCAGAATCGCCGTCAAAATATTGTTGAAATCATGGGCGATGCCCCCCGCCAGAACGCCGAGGCTCTCCACTCGCTGATCATGCAGCACCTGTTTCTCAAGCTCCAGGTGGGCTGTCTCGGCCTGCTTGCGCTCGGTGATATCCAGCACGAACCCTTCGATGGTGACCTCGCTGACATCCGTTTTCAGCTCTGTTGAGCGGTCGTCAAACCAGTGCCAGTTCCCCTGCGCATCCCGGATGCGATATTCGATGGAAAAGGGACGCCCTTCCAAGGCCTCGCGCGTGCATTGCTCAACGCGGGCGACATCGTCGGGATGAATCGAGTTTCGCCAGAGCATGGGCTGGGCATACAGCTGCTCCGGCGAGTAGCCGAGAATTTTAGTCACGCGGGACGAGTAGTAATGGCCGCCGCGCAGACTGGAGAAGGTGTAGACGATACCCGGCGTGCCTTCGACCAGCGACCGATAATGCGCCTCGCTGCGACGCAGCGCGCCCTCTGCCTGCTTGTTTGAAGTAATGTCGGCGTGGGTGCCAAACATCATCAGCGGCTTGCCCTCGAGGGTGCGGGTGGTGATGCAGCCACGATCATGAACCCATACCCAGTGGCCGTTCTTGTGCCGCATCCGGCATTCGCAGTCATAGAAGGGCAGATCCCCCGCGAAGTGCCGCTCCAGCAGTGTTTCAGACTGCTGCATGTCCTCGGGATGCACCAACGCCTGCCAGGTCTTGATGCTGATGGGTGCCAACTCCTGAAGCGTATAGCCGACGATCTGCGCCCAGGTTTCATTGAACACCGTTTCCCCGGTCTGCACATTCCATTCCCAGGTGCCGACATGGGTGCCTTCGAGGATGCTCGCCAGCCGCCAGTGCATGTCCTGCAGCGCCGCCTCGGCATGCTTGCGCTCGGTGATGTCCTCTTTCACGGCGACGAAGCTGGTGATAACCCCCTGTGCGTTCCGGATGGGCGAGATGGAGGCCTCTTCCCAGTAGAGTTCACCACTCTTCTTCTTGTTGTGGAGTTCTCCCTCCCAAACCCCACCCGCCAGGATGGTGTCCCAAAGCTCCTGGTAGGCCGCTGGGGATAACTCTCCCGACTTGAGCAAACGCGGATTCTGGCCCAGCACCTCGGCCAAGGTGTAGCCCGTGAGTGTCGTGAACTTCGGGTTCACATACTCGATGGCACCCGTGGTGTCCGTGATGACGACGGAGACAGGGCTCTGTTCCATTGCGGTGAAAACCTTGCGCAGGGTATCT
>CAIPUA010000183.1 GCA_903868115.1 uncultured Holophagaceae bacterium | reverse complement strand
TATAATTCGTGTATGTGTTGAACCCACATTTCAGGAGTATCTGCCACCAGGACATGTTGTCCGTGGACGAGCCCCATGCCCTCGATGGCCATCGGTGAAACGACACTGGGAACGCCGTACCCCAACGAGGTCGCAAGCTTTCCCTTGAGACCTGCGCCGTAGCGGAGGGGCGCGACGCAGAGCCGAAGGGTGGGGAAAATGGAATCCAGGTCAGGAATGAGCCCATGAACCTTTACAGAGTCATCCAGTAATGACGAAAAATCAGATGGGAAACCTTGGCCAATGATATCGAACTGGACACCCGGCATCTTGACTCTGAGGGTGGGCCAGATTGCGGTCAAAAAGAACCGCATGGCATCCACATTCGGATGGTGGGTGAAATGACCGATAAACGCAATATTTTGACTTTGCTCGAATGAGGCCCTGATCGAAGAAATTTCCCTTATCAGGGGAATGATCTCAATGCGGCGAGGATCGACATCGTTGGCAATTAGATCCCGTTCAACGGGGCTGATGATAATGCTCGCATCGGCATGGTTGAGGTAGTAGAGTTCGGCCAAGCGGAAATTTTCCGCCTTGCGGGCGAGACTGGAACTATTTTCAATAGTTGCTCGTCGGCTCACGCGCAAAAAATTCAAATCGACTGTATTAAAAATAATCTTGGACTTAGGTGCAAATTTTCGCACAACCCCGAAGCTATTTTTCATGGTTCGAATTCGTGATATGAATATAAAATTATAATCTGAATTTTTTATTAAATGATTTTTTAGACCACGGAAATAGGGCCGATAAAGACAACGGACTCCATCTTGCTGGAGTAACTGGGTGTATTTGAAAACACATTTCGGCCGATATAGAGGAAGATAATCAATATGATATCCCAATATTTTCATGATTCGGAGGGCGTTGAACATTTCGAGAGAGCCGGCATCCCGGTCCGGCTTGGGAGTCTGGTTGTCGAGGACCAGAATTCTCCCCGCGGGGCAGCCAGGGGCTTGGGTATCCGGTGGCGCCTCCCGCACAGGCTGTCGAGTCAGGGCTTCCGTCCATTTTTCAATGAAATGATTACGATTTGTTATCTGAAAAGCCTTTACCCCCTCAGAGGGCTTTTTTCCGGCGGTAATTCCTTCAAAGTGAATCACTTTGGAGGCCGATTGGTAGTAGACCTGAAAGCCGGCTCTCCTGACGGCAAAGGCCAAATCGACATCCTCGTAGTAGGCGGGTCGGTAGCGGGTGTCGAATTCTCCGATTTTTTTGAATAATTCAGCGGGAATCATGATGGAAGCCCCGCTGCAATAATCGACGGGGCGAAGATAATTAAATTCCGGATCGCCGATATCTTTTCCTTTCCCCCGGTTCGAGGCGGATCCATCGGTAAAAACAATTCCTCCGGCTTCCTGGAGGGTCATATTGGGATAAATGAGCATGGACCCTGCCAAGCCGCAGTCCTCGCGGGTTCTGAAGGTGTGCTCCAGGGTCTCGAGCCAGCCGGGAACGACCAAGGTGTCGTTATTGAGGAAGATCAAGTATTCCCCAGTCGCCAGACGGGCCCCTGTATTGCAAGAATCCACGAAGCCAAGGTTGGAAGCGTTCTTGTGGAATCGAATCCCGGGCAGCCCGGCAAGCGTTGGTTCCGTTTGATCGGTGGATCCGTCGTCCACCACGATGATCTCGAAGGGCGTATCCATGCCGAGATCCGCCAAGGACAACAAGCATCGCATTGTGTAGGCAATCTTATTGAAAACAGGAATTATAATACTGACCCGAGGCGTGTCAATGGTGTTAACGGCGAAAGCCTGGGCCACCCTGGATGCGAGTTCCTCGGGCGGAATTGCTTCAAAATGCTTTACCCGCTGGCGAATCGATTTCAATAATTTGCGACGAAAGGGGAGGGATATTATTGAAGAAAAGAAGTGACCGATTTGGCGTCGTATCCGATGCCATTCGCGAAATAGCTTGGCCGCCTCCCCCGCCTGAGTTCTCTGGTGGGCCTGGGTCATGTACACCCTCGGATCGATGTGGCCCTATGGCGGCGGACAGTCGTTGGCAGCATGGGACGGACTCGGCAAATCAGAGCGTCGAAAGCGGGAGATACCAGGCCACGGTGGCCTGGAGTCCGGCCTCAAATGAATGCTCAGGCCTCCAACCCAGTTCCTGTTGTATTTTGGTGGCGTCGATCGCATAGCGCCTGTCGTGACCCGCCCGGTCCTGAACGAAGGTCTTGAACTTCCGGCTGGTGCCCTGAGGACGGCCCAGATGGGTGTCGACCGCATCGCAGAGCAGATCCACAAGATCGAGGTTCTTCTGCTCATTGCCGCCGCCCACGCAGTAGGTTGCGCCGGCGACACCCTGGAGCATCACGGCTTCCAGAGCGGCGCAATGGTCCTCCACGAAGAGCCAGTCCCACACATTCTGTCCGTCACCGTAGATGGGGATGGGCTCGCCTTTCGCCATGCGCGTGATCGCGAGTGGAATGAGCTTTTCGGGGTGCTGCCTGGGGCCATAGTTGTTGCTGCAATTGGTCGTCACCACATTCATCCCGTAGGTGTGGTGGTAGGCCCGCACGAGGTGGTCGCTGCCGGCCTTGCTGGCGCTATAGGGGCTGTTGGGGGCGTAGGGCATGGCCTCATGGAACTTCCCGGTCTTGCCAAGGGAACCGTACACCTCGTCGGTGCTGATGTGGAGGAAACGACAGTCCTGGTCGTTTGCCCAGGCTTGCCGAGCCGCCTCCAGCATGGCAAAGGTGCCCACGAGATTGGTCCGGATGAACTCGGCGGGGCCCGTGATGCTTCGATCCACATGGCTTTCGGCGGCCAGATGAAAGATCTTCTTGACCGCGTGATGCTCGATCAGGTGGCGGGCCAACTCGAGGTTCTGGACATCTCCGAGTACCAGATGCACACCTTCCAAGCCTTCAAGCTGCCTGGGATCTGCGGCATAGGTGAGCTTATCGAGCACCAGAACAAGATCCTCGGGATGTTGACGGCGCCAATGATGCACGAAATTCGACCCAATGAAGCCTGCGCCGCCGGTGACGAGAATGGTCTGAGACATGGCATCTCCCAAATGGGTCATTTCAGCAGATCGGGATCGAATCCTGCACTTTGGACCAGCCTTCGGAGTGGCTCAAGACGAATCCTGTGAGGGTTGTCGGTAAAGAGTCTTGTTTTAAGGTAGGGCATACCCTCGCGGATCAGCAGGTCGGGATAGAGCAGGGTCGCATTTCTTTTGGGGCGCGCCCGGTTCAAGAGTGATTTTCGAAAAATCAGGTTTTGGATCAGTGAGCTTTTGCGCTGGATGTGCGGAAAGGCAGCCGTACCCCGAAACCCATTTTCCTCCAGATAGGTCGTCAATCCGAGTTCGTAGGCATACACCACGCAAAGCTTTGACCGATAGGGCAGAACAGATTGGAAAAATCGAGAAAAGACAGGAGATGCCATCACCTGTTTCCGGAAGACAAGGAAGAAGGATTGAAGGTGGGGCAATTTCTCTCGAGATTCCGTCATGCCCCAAAAATCGCAAGGCGTGGCGTCCATTCGTTGAAAGATGGGAGCCAGAGGATGAATCGGACCCACGATGCTGGAATTCGTGAGGACCACTTCGTCGACCGAGGCTAGGTCCAGCCCTTCCAATCCGTCTTTCCACATGCCGAAATCCAGGCCCGTGTTGGCTCGGAGGAGGGTGCGTTCCACGAACGGTGCGACTTTGGCGATCTCCGTTGAGGGCAAGGGCGAGTTGGAGATGAAGTGGACCCCGGCTCCAAGTGCCTTCAGTGCCTGGAGGTGAAAGAGGACGTAGGGCTGGATCCTGTTGTCTGCATCAAAGTGGGCGAAAAGAACAAGGCGGTTCACGGGCGCTCCGTTCCCAGGGACTCTTGCCGATGGTGAGCCACCACCTCGACCAGCGCATGCTCCCAGGTCGGCATCCGGTCTGTCCCCAGTTCGCCTCGATGAGCACCGTCCATCACCGAGTAGGCGGGCCGGGGTGCGGGGAGCGGATAGTCCGCCGTTGTGCAGGGACTCAGGCTGGCCTCGATTCCCGTCTGTCGGAAGATTTCCGCGGCGAAGCCGTGCCAGGTGGTTTCGCCCGCGCAGGTGGCGTGGACGAGGCCACGCCAATCCTCATCAATCGCCGTTTGCAGTTGGCGCGCGAGCGCGCGGCAACTGGTGGGCGTACCTCGCTGATCAGCTACGACCCGCAAGGCCCGTCCTTGCCGGGCGGCGTTCACCATGGTGAGGAAGAAGTTCTTGCCCCAGGCGTCATAGAGCCACGAGGTGCGTGCCACCAGATGGTTGCAGGCGCTCAGGGCCGCCTGTTCGCCCAGGAATTTAGTGCGACCATAGACGCTCTGGGGATTCACAGGGTCCGTTTCCCGATAAGGGCGTGTGCCCTGCCCATCAAAGACATAGTCCGTGCTGATCTGCACGAGTTTGGCCTGCAGGTCATCACAGGTTTCCGCCAACCACGCCACGGCGGTGCCGTTGATGAGGGTGGCGACGGCTTCCTCGGCCTCGCAGCGATCCACCTGGGTGAAGGCCCCGGCGTTGATCACGACCCCGGGGTTCACTTCGTGGAGCACACGCCGGATGGCCTCCCTGCTGGAGAGATCCAGTTCAGCCTCGGGCGGGCAGAGCACTTCATGGCCAGTCCAGGTCTCCCGAATGGCGCGGGCCAATTGGCCACTTCCACCGGTCACGACGACGCGCATCAGGTGTGGACCCTTCGGGCCGCTTCGTCCTTCACGAAGGGGTTCTCGGGATCGGCCTCATGACGGATCTCGTCGATGGGTTCGCGCTTGTTTTCACCGGCGAACAGACGGTTCGGGCAGTTGATCACCCAGCCGGGCTCGTGGCTGACGCAGCGGTAGCAGTGGACGATGCCCTTGGGCACGAGCACGGAGCCCGGGTTGTTGATGCCCAGGAACAGTTCCATGCGATTTCGGTAGGTGGGGCTGTCGGAGCGGTTGTCCCACAGGGTCAGCTTGAAATCGCCGGGTCCCACCCAGGCGAAGAGGTCGGCCTGGTCCACATGTTCGTGGGGTCCACGCAGTACGCCGGGAAGCGTGACGCTCACGTAGGACATGGCGGGCTGGAACTCGGCGGGAATTTCGTCCTGGCGAAAAATTTCTGCCAGCCAGCCGCGTTCATCCACGAATTTCTTGAATGCCGTCACCTGCACCCCATCGATGGGCCCCTTTTGGAATGCCATCAGATTTTCCTCGGGATATCGGGGAAGGGCATCGCCTCCCCCAAGGCTAGTTCATTGGCATGGGCCAAACTTGGGAACGTGCCTGCGTCGGACCACCAGCCCTGGAAGGTGCCGAAGCTCATCTGCCCCTTCTCGATGTAGGCATTGTTGACATCCGTGATCTCCATCTCACCGCGCCCGGAGGGCTTCTGGCGACGAATGATGTCGAAAACCTGACCGTCGTAGAAATAGATGCCCGTCACCGAAAGATTTGATTTCGGCTCCTTGGGCTTTTCCTCGATGCCCACCACCTTGTCCCCCACCACCTCGGCCACGCCGAAGCGATGCGGATCGGTCACGGGCTTGAGCAGGATGCGGGCGCCTCGGCCCTGCTGTTCAAAGTGCTTGAACTCGTTTACCAGACTGTCCTGGAAGATGTTATCGCCCAGGATGACGCAGAGATGTTCTCCGCCCGCGAAGTTCTCGCCCAGCGCCAAGGCCTGGGCGATGCCACCAGCCTCGTCCTGGACTTTGTAGGTGAAGTGACAGCCGAAATCCTTGCCTGAGCCAAGGCTGCCCACCACATCGCCCATATGCTCGGTGCCCGTGACGATGAGGATTTCTTCGGCGCCAGCTTCCTTCAGCTTCCACACGGGATGCCAAATCATGGGCGCATAACCCACGGGCAGCAGGTGTTTGTTTGTCACCTTGGTCAGGGGGAAAAGTCGCGAACCCGTTCCGCCTGCCAACACCACACCTTTGACTCGCATGATTCCCCCGCCTGGCGCTACCTTCTAGGTGAGGTGACATTCTTGCATGAATCCCAGGCCCCTGACGTGCCGCTGCCTGCGGTCGTGCTGATCCATTTCGGCCCTCCGGAGTGGACCCGGCGCTGCCTGGAATCCCTGCGCGAGGTCGAGACCGAGTTGCATACCGTAGTCGTGGTGGACCATGGTCCGGAGCCGGGGCTCGGGGACAGTCTGGAGGGTGCCCATCCGCGCCTGACGATCCTGGAAGATTTCACCAATCCCGGCTTCGGGAGCGGGTGCAACCGAGGCGCGGAATATGCTTTCGCCACGGGGGCCTCCGCAGTCTGGTTCCTGAACAACGACGCGGAACTGGAAGGGCCGATCCTGGCGCCCCTTCTGAAGCTGGTGGAGGCCCATCCCCGGGTGG
>CAIPUA010000182.1 GCA_903868115.1 uncultured Holophagaceae bacterium | reverse complement strand
CAGTTCGGGCATCACTTCCCAGGCGATCTCGCGGAGCACCTGATCGCTGAGCCTGGCCACCAGGGCCTGAGCGAGCTGATCCAGGAGGGCCGGGTCGGCGGCAATGGCCCGCAACAGTTCTTGCGTGGCGAGCGAGGTTCCCGGCGGAGCAGGCGCCGACAGTGCGGCCTCGGGGGCCATGGGTGCAGGAACGGGTGCCGACGGGGCAGGGACGGGAACGGGGGGTGGGGGAACCGATGCGGTCAGAGCGACCACGGGCAGGGCAACCGCGGCGGCCAGGGCGGGAAGCTCCCAGGCAACCTGGGGCTCCGGGTCGGGCTCTGGCGAAGGAGAGGTCTTTTTGGGTGCCGGTTCCGGCATGGGTTCAGGCTCGCCCAGATCCAGTTCGTCATCTCTTCTGCGGTTGCCGACCCCAGCGGGCGGGCCTGCCACCAAGGGCTGAGAGGGTGCCATGCTCCCCAACATATTTTCGCTATCGTCCGACCAGTCCACCACCGCCACATCCTGCGGGGCAGAGGACTCGCCCAGACCCGCGAGGAAGTCATGATCGACCTTGAAGGCCGCGGGTGAAAAATCCATGGGCGACCGCGGCTCGAAGGACTGGTCCGAAAGGAAATCCATCCCCTCGAGGGCTGAGGGATCGAAAGAGGGCTCGGCCTCAACTCCCAGATCGGGGAGTTCCTGGGTATCGGGGTCCTCGGGAAGAACCTGGGTGGGAGCCGAAGCCGCCTCCAACGGGAAGGGCTCAAAGGCGCGAAGGGGTTCGGCAAGGGGTTCGGGAATAGGCGGGGGAACCGGTGCGGAAATCTGGACCGGCTCCAAGGGGGGGACGATGGCAGGTGCCGGTGCCGCCTCGACGGGCGCGGGGGGGAAGTTCAGCGGTCAGCCCCTTCAGGCTATCGAGGTCGAGTTCCTCCAAATCCAGAGACTCTTCGGCCGGAAGCTCGGCGAAGAGCGAGAGATCCTCGGTACCGGTGCCCGGGGGCGGGGGCAATTCGGGCCAGAGATCCGCCTCGGTGAGGACGAGGAGGTCCGCGTCGAGCGCCTGGGCGGCGGGCTCGGCTGGAAGCACCCTGGCCGGGGGCTCCGGTGCCGAGGGCAGGCGGAATTCAGGAAGATCGGAGAGCTTCACGGCCGGCAGGGTGGAAAAGGGTGAGGCGTCCGGCGTGAAGGGCGGGGCCAGTTCGACCCGGGCCTCGAGAAACTTGTGGATGCGCTCCCCCAGATCCCGCAGTTCCACGGGCTTCTTGAGGAAGCCCTGGATGGAGGCCTTCTCGAGCCGGGCGGGATCTACCGTGTCCAGGACTCCGGCCATCATGGCGATCGGAATCCCCGCCGTGGCGGGATGCATGCGGAGCTGGTCCAGCAACTGCCAGCCATCCGTGCCGGCCATCATGATATCGAGCAGGGCCACATCGAAGCGCTCGCCCTGGGCGACCAGATTCAGCGCCTCCTGGGCGCTTTCCACGCACACGAGCTGAATATCCGTGGGCGCCAGCAGGGTTTCCGCGATCTTGTGGATGCTCGGGTTATCGTCCACGAGGAGGAGACGGGGCATAGGAACCTCGGGAGGCCGGGGGGTGAAAGGACTGGGCCTAAACTAGCAGAAAAAAGGGGATGCGAGTACCGAAATGCGCTTGGAAGCTCATTCAAAATATTCCCCGGCTTGTTTTTTTGCCGACGGCATTCAACGGCATCATCTGGCTTTCAGCAGATTGCGGATCTTGCGCAGGCGCTCGCTGCCCTGGAGCCTCACCAGGAGAATGCGATCGCCCACCCAGACCCAGGCCACTTCGGAAGCCTCTCGCAGGGCGATATCAGGGCCTTCGGGCAGCCAGCCGCGCACCGAAGCCCGCAGACTCGCGGCGGCACGCCAATCGGCGCGGAAGGCTTTCACAATGCCTTCTCGCTGTCGCTCCCGAGGAAACCCTTCCACGCCCTTCCCCCAGCGCAGATCCCAGGCGGTCAGGGCCGCGTTCTCACCCTTCCAGGCCCAGGCCGCGTCATAGTCAGGCCAAGCCTCGGCCTCTTCGGGAAGCTCCTTCCAATCGAGTGTGCTGAGCGAGGAGAGGGCTCGAAGCGGGCGGTCCTCCCTGTCCGACCGGATGCGGCCCATTCGCAGGGGCGGCTGGGCGGCGAGCACGCCGTCCCCGGTGCCCAGGCGTCGCCAGATACCCTCTTCCAGACCCCAGAGGCTCCAGGACCCCCCGCCGCTCAGCCAAAGGCGATCCGCTCGGGGAAACCAGAGCCGGGCCCCCGGGCGCAGCGAGGTGAGGAGCCGCGGACCCAGCAGATCCTTGCCGTCGTCCCATAGCAGGTCGGCCCGGGTGATCCAGCCCTTCGGCGGTGGGGGCAACCCGGGTTCGTCCCAGGGCGCCAGGGTCTGGGGCAGGGCATCACCGTCGACGGGCAGGGTGGTGAGCAGCCAGGCACCTTCGGGAGCGGGGGCCCGCAAGCCCAAGAGCACGGCCTTCCCGTCCCAACTGAAGCGGCTCCAGGGGCCGCTGTCCGAGGCCCAGAGCACGCGTCCTTCAGGCATTTCCATCAGGCGCGTCTGGAAGCGATCACCGCCCAGCGCAAGGGTCACCAGCAGGCGGTGGCCCTTGTCAGGGTCCAGTCGCGCCGAACAGATTGGCGCCTCGAAGCGGAAGCGGCGCCATTCGAGCCCGCGCCACAGCAGGATTTCGCCGCGTCCCGTGGGGCCGTTCATGGCGAAGCCCTGATCTGCGAGGAAGGGGGATGCGGGTTCCCAGGGCGCCTCGAAGCCTCCTGCGTAGGGCCAGGGATCGAGTTGGTCGGGATCCCGGGTGCCCTGGAAACGCGGTGCCCAGCCATCTGCTAGACGGAATTCGGCCAGGGTCTCGAAGCTCTCCAGGCTCAGCGCCACCGGAATCTCGCCCATGCCAACCCCGCCTTGGCTCTTGGAGCGCGGCGCCTGCACCACCGCCAGCAGCACGAGCATGGCCGCGATGAACAGGGTGGCAATGAGGTAGCGTTTCGGAATCACGTCGGTTTCGCTCGGTCCTTTTGCCCATGATGAAGTGAATCGGGGGGACTTCGCCATGGAACATCGAAACTCAGTGGAAACGGAGGTCAAACTCAGGCTGTCCAGCCTTGAAGGGTGTCAGGCCGGCCTGGAGGCGCTCGGCTTCCGCCTTACGGTTCCCGCACAAGCCGAGGTGAGCACGCTCTGGGACCACCACGAGCAACTTCTGGAGCAGGGCAGCGCCCTTCGCCTCCGGCGCTACGCAGGCAAGGCCTGGCTCACCTGGAAGGGCCCCAGGATCCCAGACGCCCTACTGAAGATCCGGCCCGAGTTGGAAACGGAAGTCGCGAATGCCGAGGCCCTGGAGGGCATCCTGCGCGCCCTCGGGTTTGTACCCGTGATGTGCATGACGAAGACCCGGGCGCTGATGTTCCGCGAAGATCTAGTCGCTTGCCTGGACGACACACCCTTCGGTTGCTTCCTGGAACTGGAGGGCGAACCCCCGGCGATCCACGCCGCCATGGAGGCGCTGCACCTCGGCCCGGAATGCGTGGAGCCGAGGAGCTATTCCACGCTCTTCCGGGAGCATGAACTGGGGTCCTGACGCGACCCGCCGGTATGAGGTTGGAAGAAGGAATGCCTCGTTCTAGCGGGTGGGGGCACAGAAAGCTCCGAATGAACTCAGCGCGGCGTCAGCCGCAAGCAAATCGGAAGGTATCGAGAGTCGCGCTGACAGGAGAAGGAT
>CAIPUA010000181.1 GCA_903868115.1 uncultured Holophagaceae bacterium | reverse complement strand
AGTGGGTTCATGGTATCACCCAATGGATGAGCAGCAACCGACACGGCAAGGAATTTGGCTACCACGCAAGCTGACTGCTAAACACCTCGGGGCGCTTGGCAGCGCTGTGGCTCAGCGAAACGCTGCCACGGTCAGTCGATAGCCCAGCATTGCTTGACTCAAAATTCCATGTAATTTCGGATACTGACTCCGAAAAAACGCGATAGAATTTTTCATGCTGCAGCGTCCAACCTTCCTTGATCACCTGAGAACATCCGCAAAGCGGTCGCCTATCACGGCGCTGCTGGGGCCTCGGCAGTGCGGGAAGACCACCCTCGCCCGGCTCTTTGCAGAGGGCCAATCGTTCACCTTCTTCGACATGGAATCCGTCGCAGATCAGCGACGGTTGCAGAATCCGGAACTGGCTCTGGGTGAGCTATCAGGACTGGTGATCCTCGACGAGATCCAGGTCGTTCCGGAACTGTTTCCCGTCTTGCGCGGACTGGCGGACCGTCCAGGTCATTTCACACGATTCCTCATCCTCGGCAGTGCGTCGCCGCACATCATTCACCTTGCTTCCGAAACGCTGGCTGGGCGTGTGGAGTTCGTGGAACTCTCGGGCTTCGATCTCTCCGAAACGGGATCCGATGCCCTGAGCGCCCTCTGGCTTCGGGGGGGCTTTCCCCGTTCCTTCCTCGCCGAAACAGATGAAGACAGCTTCGCCTGGCGGGAGGGCTTCGTCCGGACCTACCTGGAACGCGATATTCCGCAACTGGGGTTCCATATCCCTGCGCCCGGCATGCGGCGCTTTTGGACCATGCTGGCCCACTATCACGGGCAGACCTGGAATGCCTCAGAGCTTGGCCGCTCCATGGGACTTTCGGACAAGACCGTTCGGGGATATCTGGACATCCTTACGGGCACCTACATGGTCCGTCAGCTTCAGCCCTGGTTTGAGAACCTCAGGAAACGTCAGGTGAAGGCACCGAAGGTCTACTTCCGGGATTCTGGACTGCTGCACCATCTCATGGATATCCAAACCCGCCATCACCTGCTCGGACACCCCAAGGTGGGTGCCTCCTGGGAAGGGTTCGCCATGGAACAGGTGCTGAGAGCCTTTGACCCGTCCCAGCCCTACTTCTGGTCCACCCATGGGGGTGCCGAACTGGATCTGGTTTTCATGCACAAAGGAAAGCGCCTGGGTTTCGAGATCAAGTTCACCGAGGCTCCCAAGACCACAGCCTCCATGCGAACGGCAAAAGTGGATCTCAAGCTCGACCAGTTATGGGTAGTCCACCCCGGTGAGCATGGGTTCCCAATGGATAAGGGCATAACGGCAGTGCCTCTTGTGGGGATTCAGGAAGTGGCCGCTAAATTTTGATTGGGTGGAGGTGAAGCCCGGTCTCAGGGACTTTCGATTCTGTTCCCCAGAAGCAGGTCCAGAACACTCCTAAGCAACTACGACTTCCTTCCCCCGACCCGAAATCGGATGGATCACGCTACGTATGAACGCTGCCCGTCGCTTTATCCGACTGATACTAATTCGCGTTCAATGAAATAGATGTGATCCAATCGAACCCTGTGAGGCTTTGGGTTCGTTCATGGTCGGATTCGAGGGTCCGGAGGCCTCGGCACAGAGCGCTCTCCACGGCAGTCATTCCCTTGAATACAGTATTGGCGAACCATCCCTCTCGCAGAGCCTTCCACAGATGCTCTGCGGGGTTCAGTTCGGGGCTGTAGGGCGGCAGAAAAATGATCCGCATGTTGGCAGGGACTTCGAGGGCATCCGCGATGTGCCAACCCGCTTGGTCCATGACTATCACGATGAACTCATCGGTGTGTCGGCT
>CAIPUA010000180.1 GCA_903868115.1 uncultured Holophagaceae bacterium | reverse complement strand
CAGACGGCGCTGCCGCCAGGCATTGCGGCGAACCTGCTCCTCCTGTTCCAGGCGCTCACGCTTGAGCTGGTCGGCGGTTTTTTCCGGAACCTCAGCCTCCTCTTCGCCCTCGAAAGCCTCGCCTTCGAAGTCGTTGGCTTGGGCCTCATCCCTGGGCGGCTCGGGATCCTTCGGATCGACGATCTTGAGGCGGAGTTCCTGCTTGCCTGCCATCAGCCAACCGCCGAGATCCGGCGTGAGTTCGAGCCGCCACTGGGAGAGATCCGGCGCGTAGACCGGCGCCTTGGGCTTCGCCGTGGCTTCGGGCTTCTTCTGAGCCAAGAGCGGGAACGCGAGGAAGGCGAGGCAGACCAGCGCCAACCGGGAGGTTGTGATCAACCCGCCAAAAGACTTGATGAATCCAAACCCAGTATCCGGCTTCATTTCGCACCTCCTTCCCGCACTGAAAGTTCCAGGCCATCGCAGGTGGTCCACTGGGTCTCGTTGGACATGAGGCTTAGCTTGGCGGGACGGATGCGGTAGGTACCCGCCATGCCCGCCCGGAGCAGGATCCGCAGGGTCTGGTGACTCCAGGGATAGAGTTTCTGGAAGAAGAAGACCACCTTGTCAGGGTGCACCTCGACGCGGGGCTTCGCCCAGGCATCGGAGCTGTCGCCTTCGGCAAAGGGCTTGCCCTCCAGAACGAAGCCCTCCAGCTTCACGGTGGGGTTGAGCCCGGCCGGAATGGGCACCTCGACCACCGCATAGTCCGCCACCTGCGTGGAGGCGACCCGGAGTTCCATCCAGGCCTCGTCGCCCACCTTCAGGGCGCCGGTCCACTTGTCGCGGATCCAGCCCTGGCGGGCGTTACCGGTCTGCTGGGGCGTCTTCAGTTTCCAGATCTGCCGGGAGACATCCATGCGAATGGCCGAAGAGGCATCGGCCTTCATGGGCGCCCGGGCGCTGCCCGGCACCTGGTAAGCATAGGTCCAGACCAGCAGGCCGCGACCCGAGGCCGAGAGCGTGATGGGCTTCGCCTCGCCCAGGGCCTGGTAGCCCAGGCGCGGTTCCTTCGAACTCCAGCGCCGGAAGGTGGGCTTCTCCACACTCTTGAAGGCCCAGGAAGCTCCACCCTGGATGGCGGCACTGAGATCCAGCCCACCCTCCCAGTTGAATTTCCGGGCTTTCGCGAGGTAGGGCAGCAGGGACACAGCCTGGGCGGTACTCCAGGTGGAATACCAGCCATAGCCCTGGTGCTCGGTGGCCAGGAAGGCCTCGGCGGATACGATGGCCGCAGACTTCGGTTTCAGAAGACACAGGGCCTTGAGCGCATTGATGGTGGGCACCACCTCGCCTCCCACGTAGCCGTGCCAGTTCTCCTTGGTGCCTTCCCAGCGCGTCAGGCCGCCCTTCTGGACGGCAACCTGCTCCAGGCGGTTGGCCAGTTCGAGACCCTTGGGATGGCGGGTCTCTGCCGCCGTCGTGGCCAGCATGGCCAGCACATGGGAGCCCTTCCAGGCGCCCTTGAGGGCCTTGTCGGCACTGCTCTCGAGCATCCCGGCGATGGGCTCGCCCGTGGGGGCAAGGCACATCAGCAGGAAGGCCGCATCCGCCGCCGGGTCCAGGGCTTCACCCTGGCTGCTTGGCGAGGGCGGCGCTCCCTTGGTCTCGTCCGCGCGGCGGGCGAGCTGCCGGAAGAGGTTCAGCGCCTGCTGTCGTCCCCGGCGGTAGACATTCTCGTCCACCGCATACCCCAACCGCTTCATGGCGGCGAGGCTCCAAACGGCGTACCCAGTAGTGTGCGGGTTGGCCTCCAGCCCGAAGTCGTTGGGTGCATACCACCCCCAGCCGCCGTTGGGCTGCTGGTAGCCGTAGACACGGAACACCCCGTCGCGGATGTTGCGGTCCAGGTTGGTGAGCTGCTTCCAGTCGAGGGGCGGCATCAACCCCTGCTTGACGAGGTCCGCCACGAGCACATTGGGAACGAAGCTCGAAAGCGTCTGCTCCACACAGCCATACGGATATTCCACGAGATAGCGCAGGGACGGCGCCACCAGATGCTCCAGCCCACCCACCGGGGTGACGCTGAGGGCAGCCTCGCCCTTGGCACCCGCCGGAGCCGGTATCGTCACACTGCCCGAGGAGCCGTTCAGTGCCAGGTACCCGCTCATGGAGACTGGAATCATTTGTTCCTGCACGGTCAGACTGCGGCGCTCGGCATCCTTCAGGCCACCGCCTTCCACCCGGGCGGTGAGTGTGAGAGGGCCCACCTTGTCCGCGAAAAGTGGCAGCGCGAGACGGTATTCGCCCTGATCCGGAAGGGTGAAGGAAGCTTCCGTGGTGCCACCCAGACGACCGTTGCCCACCTCGAGTTTCACCTTGCCGATGATGGCCTGGCCCGAAAGGTTGCGCACCTGGGCGATGGCCCGGGCCTCCTCGCCCACCGCGAGGGAGCGGGGCAGCGTGAGGCTTACCTGCAGGGGCTTGGAGGCCGGACGCTGGGTGCGGCCCACACCGATTTTCGTGTCGGAGGTCACGGCGGTGGCGGTAGCCCGCCAAGCCGTGAGGTTGTCGGGCAACACCAGTTCCGTGCTGGCCTTGCCATCACTGCCCGCTGCCAGGAAGGGCACCCAGTGGGCCGTGTCCTTGAAGTTCTGGCGCACCTTTTCGGCATCGTCATTCTTGAATTCGCCGCGCTTGGTCTGCTTCAGAGTCCACACGGGGCGCTGGCGGCGCAGGATGTCCCAGAAGCTCCACTCGGTGCTGCCGGTGCGGATCACACCATGGCGCCGGGAAGGATGGAAGAAGCGCACGGGATCGGGGTGCAGTTCGGCACTGAGCGCGTAGATGGCTTCGTCCACCACCCCCACGCTGAGATCGGCGGCCACGGGCCGGCCTTCGTGGTCCTTCACCTGCACGGCCACCTTCATCGGCTGGCCCGGCTGGTAGCGGTCCTTGTCCAGCTGCACCTCCACCTGCAAGCGACGGTCCACCTTGGGCACGCGGATGGGCACCTCCGCCAGCTGGCGGCGCCCATCGGCCACGATCTCGAAGACCGCCCACACATTCGGCTGCATGGCAGCGGTTATGGGGATCTCGATGAGGGCCGTGGTGCCCAGCACCTGCCGCGTCTCGCGGGTGCCGAGACCTTCGTGCTCAAACGCCCAGTGCAGCGTCAGCTTCGCCTTGGGCAGCCGCACCAGGATGCGGGCCGTATCGCCCACGCGGTATTCGGCCTTGTCGGCGTTGGCGCGCAGATCCGCCACGGCAGGCAAGGGCGTGCCCTCCGCCGCTACGGTGATGAGGCGCTGAGCCACCACGGGCCGTCCCTTGCT
>CAIPUA010000179.1 GCA_903868115.1 uncultured Holophagaceae bacterium | reverse complement strand
GTGAGCGCCTTTCTGTCGGGCCTCATCACGAAGATGGGCCTCCTGGGCCTCGCACGAATCCTTGCCTGGACTCCCGATCCACCGCTCTGGTGGGGCGGCACCCTGGTGGGCCTGGGCGCCGCCTCAACCGTTCTGGGCCTGGCCTTCGCCCTGGCTCAGAAGGATCTCAAGCGCGCTCTGGCCTACAGCACCATTGAGAACGTGGGCCTCATCACCCTGGGGCTGGGACTGGCAGGGGCGGGCAAGGCGCTGGGAAATCCCACGCTGGTGGTACTGGCGGGAGGCGGTGCGCTGCTCCATGTGATCAACCACGCCCTCTTCAAGCCGCTCCTCTTCCTGGGCGCCGGCTCCGTGCACCACGCCACGGGAACCCGGCACCTGGATCGTCTGGGCGGTCTCCTCAAGCCCATGCCTTGGACGGGGGGCCTCTTCCTGGTGGGCTCCGCCGCCATCGCGGGACTCCCACCCTTCAACGGGTTCGTCAGTGAATGGCTGTTGTATCTTGGCGCCTTCCAATCCCTCGAGGGCTGGGCCTGGGGCGCGGTGGCGATCCTGGCGCTCTCCCTGGCGGGCGGGCTCGCGCTCGCGGCCTTCGCGCGACTCTTCGGCATCACCTTTTTGGGCGAGCCCCGCAGCGAGGAAGCCCGCCACACCCATGAATCGCCGCGCCCCATGCTCGACGCCATGAAGGTGCTTGCGGCGCTCTGCCTCGTCATCGGTGTCCTCCCCGCGATTTTCCTGCCGGCTTTGGACCGGGCTGTGGCGGTCCTGGGCTCCAGGGACGCCCTGCCCCGCATTGGATTCCACGCTCCCATGGTCATGCTTTCCGTGCTGGCAGGAACGGGATGCTGCTTCGCCTGGCTCGTGTGGCAGCGGATCCGCCGGGCGGCGTCGCGCCAGGCGGGCACCTGGGATTGCGGTTACGCGGCGCCCACGGCGCGCATCCAGTACACGGCCTCCTCCTTCGGAGAGCTTCTGAATGAGCCGTTCCGCTGGGCCCTCTGGCCCGTACGGCACCTGCCCAGGATTCGCGGGCCCTTCCCACGGCCGTCGCATTTTGCCAGCGACGTCCCCGATCCGGTGCTGGAACGGGGACTGCAGCCCGCCTTCCGATTTTTCGCGTGGTTCATGGGGTGGTTCCGCGTGCTGCAGTCCGGTCATCTGCCCATCTACCTGCTCTATGTCGCGCTCACCCTCGTGGCCCTGTTGGCCTGGTCTTTGGCATGATGCGGACCCTCCTGGCCTCCTCGCTCCTCGGGCTGCTCCAACTGGCGGTGGTGCTGCTCCTCCCGCCCCTGCTGCTGGGCATCATCGCCAAGGTCAAGGCCCTGGCCGCCGGAAGGACCGGGCCGCCCGTACTGCAGCTCTACTACGACTTGGCCAAGCTCGGGCGCAAGGACATGGTGCTCAGCGGCACCACGACCCGGGTCTTCTTCGCGGGTCCCGTGGCCGGTGTGGCCCTTCCCCTGGCCGCAGCGATGCTGCTGCCCATGGGCTCGGCCCGCGCCCCGCTTGGGTTCACCGGGGATCTCGTGGTACTCGCCTACCTTCTGGCCCTGGGGCGCTTCCTCAGTGTGCTCTCGGCCCTCGACACGGGGTCCAGCTTCGAAGGCATGGGAGCCGCGCGGGAGGTCGCCTTTTCAGCACTGGCCGAGCCCGCTCTGTTCCTGGGGCTGGCGGCCCTGGCGACCTTCACCCATTCCCTGTCCTTGGGGCCCTTGCTCACCGGCGCGGGGCTGGGCTGGGGCGCGGCCAGCGGCCCCCTGACCCTGGTGCTGGCTGGGTGGGCCCTGGTCTTTCTGGTTGAGAACTGTCGGATCCCCTTCGATGATCCCAACACCCACCTGGAACTCACGATGATCCACGAGGTGATGGT
>CAIPUA010000178.1 GCA_903868115.1 uncultured Holophagaceae bacterium | reverse complement strand
TCGGCTTCGACACCCTGAGTTCCTCCAACGCCACCTTCTTCACGGAGCGCTCCTACTCCGATATCTGGACCCCCGATCGCCATGTCGGCATCGCCTGGTCCACCTGGGGCGAGCGCTGGCAGACCAAGCTGAACTTCTTTGGCCAAGCCCTCGACGATACCAGCGCTCACCTTGCGGCCGACGACTTGACTTTGGCGACGGACCAAGGCTGGGGTTATGCCGCCCGCTTCACCTTCGCCCCCATCCTGGTCTCGGACACCAAGGCCATCCACCTGGGTGTGGCCACCGCCTATCGCCGCCCCAATGCCGGCCCTGATGGAAGCGTCAACCTTTTGGACCTATCAGGTCGGCCCGAAGCCGGCAAGATCAGCAAGGCCAAGTTCCTGAACGCCAAGGTAACGAATGTTGACAACTGGAAGCAGTACGGCGCGGAATTCGTCGGTGTCTGGGGCCCCTTCTCCTGGCAGAGCGAGTACCAGAAGACCGAGGTCAACCGCAGGGCGTCAGCGACCCTCGCCTTAACCCAGGACCACGAGTTCTCGACCTACTACGGCCAGGTGTCCTGGGTCTTCGGTGGGCGGCGCACCTATGAAGCCAGCGAAGGCCTCTTCGGAAAGGTTGCCCCATCTTCCAAGCGCGGTGCCCTGGAACTGGTCGCTCGCTACAGCAAGATGGACCAGGACGATCTGACCGCGATCGATCCCGTCAAGGGCGGCATGGCCAAGAACCTGTCCGTCGGGATGACCTATTACATGAGCAAGAATGTTCGTTGGATGGTGGACTACACCAAGGTGGACAACAACGACAATGCCATTCCTAACAAGCGGTACAACAACGGCACGACAGGCATTAAAAACGACGATTTCGCGACCACGACCATCCGTATGCAGGTGAACTTCTAGTCACCGGAACCGATCGCGGAAGAACCCTCCTTGTGCGGGGGTTCTTCCGTCGTTCGACCGAATTCCAACCCCGCATCGGCCGCCCACTCCGCTCCTCTTCTCCTGGGGCCTGCTTATGAATTCTGCCGCGCCGATGATCATTCCGCGCTGGGAATGGCGCACCTTCTCCCCGTCACTTAGGGGATTGAGGACAAGGCTCGGGAACCTCGCCTTCGAGGCGACCCGGGAGAGTTGTGAGACCTACCTGCTGTGCCGGAAGAGTTCCCACAACGCCAAGCTGCGCGGCAATCATCTCCAGCTCAAATGGCGCAAGCAGGTGGATGTCGATGGTCTGGAACTCTGGGATCCCATCCTCCAATCCGTCTTGCCGCTGGAGGCTGCCTTCGTGGCACGCCTCCTGGAAGTCTGGGGGATTGAAAAGCCCTATATGGGGCCGGGCCCCTTCGCGGAGGAGGCCTTTCTGACGGAGATCGTCGGCCGGATTCCCGATCTACAGGCTGTAGGCGTCCGCAAGCGTCATGAGGGCTTCACCGTGCAGGGTGCCCGATGCAAGTTCACCCACATCACGGGACTCGCGGAGCCCTTCGAGAGCTTCTGCATCGAACACGAGGACCCCGACATCGTGCTGCAGGCGATCCGGGAACTGGGGCTCGATCCTCACGACAACACCAACTACCCCAAGGGCCTCAAGCAGGTTCTGGGGATCCTTCCAACACCGTAGGCCGACAGGAGCCACCATGGGCAAGGAAATCGAACGCAAGTACCTCGTGAAGCTGGAGACCTGGAAGCCCCAGGGCGAGGGCATCCACTTCAAGCAGGGCTACCTGAACTCCCAGAAGGAGCGCGTGGTGCGCGTGCGCATCGAGGGCACCAAGGCCAAGCTCACGATCAAGGGCCTCACCACCGGCGTGACGCGGTCCGAGTTCGAGTACTCGGTGCCCGTGGAGGATGCCGCCCTCCTGTTGGACAACCTCTGCGAGCAGCCCCTCATCGACAAGCACCGCCACAAGGAAGAGCACTTCGGCAAGACCTGGGAAATCGATGTCTTCCACGGCCTCAACGAGGGTCTGGTGGTGGCCGAAATCGAGCTGGGCAGCGAGGACGAAAAGATCACCTTGCCCGACTGGGTCGCCGAGGAAGTCTCCAGCGATCCCCGCTATTTCAATTCCAATCTCCTGAAGCACCCCTTCACGAGCTGGACCAAGGCCTAATCTGCGCACCACGGGCCGTCCTTCGGGGCGGCCCGCTTCAATGGATTCCTCGATGGCAGCCACTGACACCGCCCAGCCCAAGGCCCCCACCCTCCATGAACTTCTGGACATGGAGAAGATGGTCCTGTCGTCCAAGACCCGCGAAGCCCAGAGCGGTTCCGAGCGCTGGATGCGCTACCTGGGCTTTCCAGGTGGGATCGCCCTCTTCCTGCTGGTCTACTACCTGCCCGCCGGCGCGGGCCTGAGTTCAGCGGCCCAGGCCGGTGCGGCCTGTTTCGCCCTGGCCCTGGTGTGGTGGGTGACCGAGCCCTTCCCGACCTATGTGACCTCCCTTGTACTGATGTTCCTGCTGCTGGTGACACGCACCTCCAATGCCAAGGCCATCATGGATGTGCTGGGCATGGAGGTGATCTGGCTGAACCTGCTGGCCTTCATCCTCAGCTCGATGCTGGTGAAGACCCGGCTTGCCAAGCGCATGGCCCTCTGGTTGGTGGTGCGCTTCGGCCACAAGGCCAACTGGGCGCTCCTCGCCTTCGTGATTCTCCAGTTGGCCCTGGCGCCGCTCATCCCCGCCACGGCGGCCCGCTGCGTGATGACCCTGCCCCTCATGATCGTGGTGGCGGCCATCTACGGGTCCACCCAGGAATCCCCGAACAATTTCGGCAAGAACCTGATGCTGCTGAATCTCGCCTGCATCTCGGTGCTGTCCTCCGTCACGATGACCGGCAGTTCCGCCAACCTCATCGCCGTGGGGCTCATCCAGAACATGGGCGGCCACCGCGTCTACTACATGGACTGGATGCGCGTGGGCGCACCCATCGCCATCATCACCATGCTCGCGATGTGGATCATCGGCCAAAAATTCCTTTTCAAGATCAAGCCCGAAGACCAGGTGCCCCATCTCGAAGGCGGTCTCGACCTCATTCGCGAGCAGTACGCGAAGATGGGCCCCTTCAGCTTTGCGGAGAAAAAGGCCTTGGCCATCTTCGGGGTGGTGCTCTTCCTCTGGATGACGGATACGTTCCACATGAGTTGGTTCGGCGTGGAGATCAGCGCGCCCTTCGCCGCCCTGCTCGGGGCGGTCATCGTGCTCTTTCCGCGCTGGGGCATCCTGCAATGGTCGGAGGCCGACATTCCCTGGCATCTGCTCATCTTCAGCGCCGGCGCCTATGCGGGCGGTCTGGCGCTGGATGATACGGGGGCCGCGGAATGGGGCGTGCGGATGCTCTTCGGCGGGATGAACCTGAAGCAAGTGCCCTTCGGCATCGCCTTTACCGTGGTCATCGCCGTGATGATGTACAGCCACCTGCTCACGACCTCGAAAACGGTGCGCACCCTCATCCTGCTGCCCATCATCATCACGCTGGCCAAGACCTTGGGCTGGGATCCCCTGGCCTTCGCACTGCCGGCCGCGCTCTGCATCGATTGGGTCGTGGGGCTTCCCATCAGCGGAAAACCCAATGTGATCCTCTTTTCCACCAACCAGTTCACGGTGATGGACAACTTTAAATACGGCATGGTGGCCTGCACCCTCGGGGTGATCTTCCTGGTCGTCTCCGCCGCCACCTGGTTCCACTGGCTCGGGATCACTCCCGCCTTCTGGGCGATGCCGCAATGAACATCCTGCGCCTATTTTCCTGCCTCATGCTGGCCTCCGTCCTAAGCCGGGCCACGGAAATCGAGTCCTACCAGTTGCGCCTCACCACGGCCACGAACGGCACGGGGCAGGGCTTGGCCACGGTCAAGATGTCGGGATGCGTCCCGGGTCAGATGAATATCCCGCTGGGTTTCACCAAGATCGAGGCCTTGACCCTGGAAGCGGCGCCGAAGGGCGTCCGCCTCGAGCCGGGTCCCTCGAATGGTCAACTCCTGCTGCATTTCTTCCTGCCGGAGGGAATTGCGCCTGAGGCTACCGTGCAATTTTCCTTCACGGTTCCCCGGGCCTTTCAAATCATCGAGCCCGGTCCCGGCGAAAAATCCACGCTGCCCGCAGGCAGCCGCCTCTTCCGGCATGCCTTCGTCAACACCCAGGAAACGACGATCGGCAGTTATCGGTTTGAACTGCTCTTTCCCGAGAAGACGATGGCCCAGGCCATTCGGGAACAGCTTCCCAAGCCCAAGAAGAGTGAAGTGGGCCCGCGGGTACTACTCTCCAAGCTCGAGGGTCGCCAGGCCGCGACCCTCCAGTTCACAGCCCTGAAACAGGGCGACGACACCTCGATGCAACTGGAGGTGGTACCCGTCCGGAAATCCTTCGGCTGGCTGCTGGGGGGTCTCCTCCTGGCGGCCGCCTATCTCTACTACTTCCGCGACATCGTGGCGCGCAAGGAAACCTGAACCCCACTTCGCAACCCCCATCAGCCACACCGGTTGTCCTGGAGACCCGAGTGCTTCCACCCCAAGTCGTGCCCTTCCTGCTCACCCTGGCGATCAGCATCCTGATCGGCATCGGGTTGAGGGAGTATTACGAACAGGAGGGCAAGCACGACACCTTCGGGACCGTGCGGACCTTCGTGTTCATTGGGCTGCTGGGACTGATGCTGTACCGAATTCCGATCCTGGGACCCTTCGCATTTTTGTTGGGAATGGCCGTTCTAGGCGCTTTCTTGCTGGTCTATTACCGGAACAAGGTCAGCCAGCAGAAAAGCCCGGGGCTTATCGG